>JAFLTG010000060.1 GCA_022510545.1 Lachnospiraceae bacterium
TATTCCCGAAAGCCGACCACCAGCCAACTTACTATTTGTGCAATCCGTCTTTCAGCTAAGCCACACAAATTTCAATTTTGAAAGTACTTAATAAATATTGCAAAACTCTTATAAAAGCATTAGAATAATCAATGCAACGGATGTACATATGGTATGGAATTTCCGGCAGGTAAATCCTGTTTAGAAAAATTAAATCTAGATTAAATAAATCGGAGGAAATGCGAAAAATGCAGATATTGCAAGTTTTATTACAGTTGTTATTATTGGTAGTAGGTTTTGTTATGCTTGTAAAAGGTGCCGACTGGTTTGTAGACGGTGCCAGTAAGGTGGCAGAGATATTTGGCATACCACAGCTGGTTATCGGTTTGACTATCGTGGCAATGGGTACCAGTCTTCCGGAGGCGGCCGTCAGTACTTCTGCGGCTTTAAAGGGCAGTGCTGAAATTACTATAGGAAATGTTGTGGGAAGCAATATAATGAATATTCTTTTAATTTTGGGGATAACATCTGTTATCTCACCTTTGGCAGTGCAGCTTTCAACCATAAAATATGAAATTCCAATGGTAATAGGCGCTTCAGTGCTGCTGGCGGGACTGGGACTTTTGGATACTACTGTTGGAAGGATTGACGGTATAATACTTCTGCTTGGAATGGTACTTTATCTTGCGTACCTGTTTAAGATGGCTAAAAAAGGACAGGCTGAAGCGCTGGAGAACGAAGAGACGGCGGGGGCTGGCAATAACTCCGGTAAAAAGGACAGTATTATAAAACAGGTGTTATTGATTCTTGTTGGAGCCGCATTGATTGTTTTTGGCAGCAATGTTACTGTGGATGCAGCAACTGAGCTTGCTTTGATCTTTGGAATGGAAGAGCGTATCATAGGTCTGACCATAGTGGCATTCGGAACTTCGCTTCCGGAACTTGTGACTTCCGCTACCGCGGCAATAAAAGGGAAAGCGGATATAGCTGTCGGAAACATAGTGGGAAGCAATCTTTTTAACCTTCTCTTTGTAGTAGGGATAGCTGCTGTAATAACACCTGTTATATATGAACAGAAATTTTTGGCAGATACGATTGTCTGCATAGCATCTGCCGTTTTGCTGTGGCTTTGTGTGCTTAGAACTAAAAAGCTAAAACGCAGCGGCGGTACAATCCTCTTAATGTGTTATGCAGCATATTTTGTATACCTAATGCTGAACTAACAAGATACTTAATGACTATGGCTTTTTTCTTGCCATAGCTGGAATTTTTTGCTATAATTTTTGTAACGCCGTTTAGGTTGTAAAACCATATTGGCGGTAGCAGAAAACTAAAATGTAAAGGAGATGTAGTGATGAAAGGAAACATTGTTGTTGGCCAGTCAGGTGGACCTACAGCCGTTATCAACTCTTCAGTGGCAGGTGTATATTCCGCTGCCAAGAAACTGGGCGTGAAGAAAATCTATGGTATGGTTCACGGTATTGAGGGATTTTTACAGGATAAGATGATCGATCTCGGTGAATATCTTGATGATGAGACCGGTATTGAATTATTAAAAAGAACTCCGTCGGCATTTTTAGGCTCCTGCCGTTTCAAGATGCCTAAGATTGAGGGAAATGAAGACGTATACGAGAAAGTATTCGAAATAATGGAGAAACACGATATAGAGTGTCTCTTCTATGCAGGTGGTAACGATTCTATGGATACGGTTAAGATGCTTTCGGATTATGCGGCAGCTCATAACAAACCACAGAGATTTATGGGTGTTCCCAAGACTATTGATAATGATCTTCCGATTACCGATCATTGTCCGGGATATGGCTCAGCCGCAAAATACATTGCAACCAGCATGAAAGAAATCATCCGTGATAATGAATCTTTTGGCGCTAAGAAGCCTACTATCTGTATCGTTGAGATAATGGGACGTAATGCAGGCTGGCTGACAGCAGCGGCAGCTCTGTCCAAGGGCGATGACTGCAGCGGCCCTGATGCTATTTATTTACCCGAAAAAGTATTTGATATGGACAAGTTTATGGCTGATGTTAAGCAGCTTGCAGAGACTAAGTCTTCCGTTGTTATTGCGGTTTCAGAAGGCGTTCATATTGCAGACGGACGCTATGTATGTGAGCTTGGCAAAGAAGTTGCAGTAGATGCTTTCGGTCATAAGCAGATGTCCGGAACTGCTGTTATGCTTGCCAATAAGATTGCTGAGGAGACAGGTCTTAAGACTCGTGCGGTAGAGTTTTCCACACTGCAGCGTGCTGCTACTCATCTGGCATCACTTACCGATATTAACGAGGCTTTCCAGGTTGGTTTCGATGCAGTAATGGCTGCCGACGAAGGCAAGACCGGTATGATGATCACACTTGACAGAAATGGTGACGCTCCTTATCAGTGTGGCACCAGTGCATATGATATCCATGCGATTGCCAATGTTGAAAGAAAAGTTCCCGACGAGTGGATTACAGCAGATGGTAAAGGCTTGAATGACGGTTATGAGAAATATGCAAGACCGCTTATAATGGGCGAGTTACAGCCATTATTTGTAAATGGACTTCCCCGTCATCTGGTACGTAAATAAAATAAACTGTTAAATATAAAGGCCGGACCTCTTTGGATGTCCGGCTTTTATATATGTTATTGCGGGTTTGGTCAAGCAAGGTCAAAACTTATTGAGAATATACAATTTCTATGATAAACTGTATAAGAATGAGTTTCTTTATTACTGTGCAATAACAAAATTGACAATGGGAGAGAAAATATGCCACAGGAAAATATGCCAAAAGAAGTTGCAAAGATTTTGGTTGTAGATGATGTTGAGATTAACCGCTTTTCATTACGTGATATCATACAGGAGATGGGCTATCAGCCTGTTCTGGCGGAAAACGGGATGCAGGCCCTGAAAATAATTGAAAGGCTGCACCCACAGTTAGCTATCCTTGATATAGCCATGCCGGAAATGGATGGATATGAATTATGCAAAAAAATAAAGGAAAATCCGGAAACAAGGGATATTCCTGTTGTTTTCATATCCGCTTTTGACGATCCCTCGGATGTGGTAAAAGGCTTTGATTTTGGTGGTGAAGACTATATTACCAAACCCTTCATACCCAAGGTTGTAAAAGCGAGACTTAAGCTGCATTTAAGACTGTACGATGCCAATTATGAGCTTGTTAATATGAACAGGCGTCTCCAGAGTTCTATCAACGAACAGCTTCATCAGCTGGAAATGGAGAAGAAAAACGTGCTGTATGCTCTGATTCGTGTGGCAAGAGAGAATGCCTGCTATGATGTGGACCATATGGAACGTCTTTGTTATAACTGCCGTATACTTGTGGAAGCAATGCAGCTTTCTCCCGAATATGGGCATCTGATTTCAGATTCCTTTATAGATACGATTGAAGTGGCAACACCGCTTTGTGATCTGGGGAACGTGGCTATACCTACTGACATCCTGCAGAAAAAGGAAGCACTTACTCCGGAGGAAATGGAAGTCATACATACACATACGACGATAGGTGCCAGGATTCTTGAAGATATCCGCGATACCGGAGATTATAACGATTTCCTTCAGATGTCGATAGATATAGCACATTATCATCATGAAAACTGGGACGGAACTGGCTATCCATGTCAGAAGAAAGGCGATGAAATTCCTTTATCTGCGCAGATTGTGGCACTGGTAAGTGCATATTGTGCAATGACTGAAAATCGTATTTATCGGGATTCATACGATATTGAAGAGGCTTTGGAGTTGATGGAAAAGGATGTCGGAACAAAGTACAATCCTGAAATATACAAAATTATACGTAAGATTTACCGTCATATGCATTAGAATGATACTAATGTCTGTAGTCCGGTTCTAATATGATATTTGGCGAGGAGGGGCATAGTGGAATATTTTAAAAAGGCTCAACAGGAACAGAATAAAATTGAACGATTAATTGTAGGTTTGTTTACTTTATATGGGTTGTCATTGTGCGCAAGTTTTATTCGCAGGGAGGAACCTGTATGGCTTACCGGTACGGTTATTATTTTGCTGGTGGCCTCATGGGTCATACATATAAGTAAATTCAGAAATCCTCGTGTAAGGTCAACATGGATTTCGGTTATAATGCAGTTTGCAATTATTTTATATGCCACACATGTTGAAAATCTTATTGATGTAGCACCTACGTTTATGGCTGTGATTGTTCTTATGGCATTGTTTAGTCATGCAGGCATGCTGTTTCTGACACTCTTGTCAGTTGTTTTTACTGTTTTCTATCATGGCGTAATTGTAGGAACTTTTACAAATATGCCGGAATCTGAAATTATGAGGCTTCTGCCTCAGCTTGGAAATATATTATGTATGGAACTGGTGCTTTACATATGGATTAAAAACCGTAATGCAAGGCAGGAACAGATATATCAGGTGATTGATGCATTGATTGATGCGGAAAAAAGTAAGGATGATTTTCTTGCCAATGTCAGCCATGAGATAAGAACTCCGGTAAATACCATCTGCGGTATGAGCGAAATGACCCTCAGAGAGCATGATCCGGAAAAAATGCGTGATGAAATCTTTGATATAAGGGATGCCGGACAGAATCTGATGTCGCTGGTCAGCGATATTCTTGACTTTTCACAACTACAGCAGGGAAAAATGAATATTGAAGAAGAGGCGTATAATATTACCTCTACTATTAATGATGTCATAAATATGGCGATGGCCCGTAAGAAGAACTCACAGGTAGAATTAATAGTGGACTGTGATGCCAATATCCCCAGCGTACTTTTGGGAGATGAGAAAAAAATCCGACGTGTGATCATGAATCTTGTAAACAATGCTATTAAATTTACTAATGACGGTGGGATCATAATCGGTATCCACGCAAGAAAAGAAGATTACGGTATTAATTTATGCGTATCAATAAAAGATACGGGAATCGGTATCAGTGAAGAGGCTTTGGAAAAGATATTTGAGAGTTTCAGTCAGGTAGACTCCAAAAGAAACCGTCAGGAAGGCGGTGTCGGACTCGGACTTCCTATTTCCAGAGAACTGCTTGCAAAGATGGGAGGAACAATAACCGTCAGAAGTAAGCTTGGAAAGGGCAGTGTGTTCAGTTTTGTGGTTCCACAGAAAGTTGTTGACGAAAAACCGATAGTACAGGTGGAAAACAGGGAGAAAGTGAATGTAGCTGCCTATTTTGATATGGAACAGTTTGATATGATGACTATCCGTGACGAATATTCCACCCTTATTATAAATATGATCAGGCAGCTTAGGGTAAAGTGCCATGTGTGCCGTAACCTTGCAGAACTTAAGCGCAGAGATGAGATTGATGCATTTACCCATGTTTTTATAAGTCTGGAGGAATACCAGGAGGACGAAGATTACTTTAATGAACTGGCAAGCAGGACAACTGTTATAATGGTAGTTGAGCGCAGCAATGAAAAGTATGTCGATAATCCGGATATTATCAGGCTTTATAAGCCTTTTTACATATTGCCTGTTGTTTCCATATTGAACGGAAACAGGGAAGCCGTAGGCGGTAAGCAGATGACACGACCTAACAAGTTTACTGCACCGGATGCACATGTTCTGGTTGTAGATGATAACCGTATGAACATTCGTGTAGTAGAGGGATTGTTAAAAGAATACCAGATTAAGGTGACTTATGCCACCAGCGGTCATGAAGCTTTGGAAATCATAGAAAATATGAACTATGATTTTGTATTCATGGATCATATGATGCCTGAGATGGATGGTATAGAAACTTTTCACCGTATACGTGACAAGGCCGGCCGTTATTACCAGCAGGTGCCGATTATTGCTCTGACAGCCAATGCGGCTCCCGGAAACAGAGAGATGTTTCTTGAAGAGGGCTTTAATGACTTTGTGGAAAAACCGTTGGAGGTTTCGGTTCTTGAACGTGTACTCAAGCGTAATCTTCCGGAAGAAAAAATTATATACCATACAAGAAGTCTGGAAGAGGAACTTGAATCTGATGGAAACGGAGCCGAGTGGGCGGCGGATGCTTCAAAAACTATAGAGAGAATAGAAACTATAGAGAATATAGAAACTATAGAGACTGCGGAGCCTGTAGGTGACACTATGGCAGACGATGACAAACTTGTTATAGGAGACCTGGATATAGAGAAGGGGATACTTTACTGCGGTTCTAAATCAGCATATCTGGAGATTCTGGAGGAGTGTTATATAGAGGGTGCAGATGAACGCAGTAATATTGAGAAGTTGTTCGAGGAAAAAGACTGGAAGAACTATACTATCAGGGTACATGCGCTGAAGAGTACTATGAAAAGCATAGGAGCCAATAATCTTTTTGAAATGGCTAAGGCTCTTGAGGAAGCAGGCAGGAATATAGATATAGATTATATTTTACAAAATCATGAAGCAGTGCTTGCAGAACACCGCCGTGTGATGAATGAGATAGCTCAGGCGCCGGTGCTTAGTGAAGTACTGTCCAAATCAGATAATCTGCCTGCCGATGTTGATTCTGATAATAGTGAAATTTTGGATAATACTGCAAATTCAAGTGATCTTCCGGAGCTTGAAGATAGTGATTTTGACGATATGCTCGTCAAGCTTGAGGATGCTGCATATTCTCTTGATGGGGAGCAGATGCTTACTCTGGTATCGAAGCTGCAGGAGTATCAGTATAACGGAACTTCTCTTAAGGATAAACTGGAGCCTTATAAAAAGAAGATAGAGAAAACTGACTATATGTCAGCACTGGACAACATATCGAATATTTGTAATGAACTTAAGAATGGGAAGAAAGGAGAGTCCGTAGAATGATAAAGAAGTTTTTGGAAATGATTTATGGAAGAGAATATGAGCTGCGTGAACGAATCTTTCGGATGATCATTCTGATAGGCAGTGCAATCATTATTTTTGGCATAGCTGAAGTTTTTATGGTCAATAATGTGCTGGAAGTCTATATTCCTATGCTGATTCTTCTGGCTGTACTTATTGTGGATCTTATTATAACCTTCAAATACCGTAAGATAGATGTTGCGGCCGTGATTGTGGCATTGTTGATCATTCTCATAGTGTTTCCTGAAATGTTTCTGCTTAGCGGGGGCCTTATGGGAGGCGCCACAGTATGGTTTGCGCTTGGCTTTATCTATGTTTTTACAATGTTTTCGGGTAAACGACTGGCATTTTTTTTGATACTGTCAATCGTGGTAGATGCATTTACATATTACTATGGTTATCATCATTCTGACAGTATTATTCCTATGGAATCAATATCGGCGGCTTACCTTGATTCTCTATTTGCTGTGCTTGCGGTAGGTTTATGCGGAGGCGCTATTATTAAGGCACAGATGAAGATGTTTGATGTAGAGCGAGCTGTTGCCCGCAGCCAGCAGGAGGAGCTGGAAAGGGTAAATAAATCAAGGAACAGCTTTTTTGCAAGTATGAGTCATGAAATCCGTACCCCGATCAATACAATTGTGGGTCTGAATGAGATGATTCTCAGAGAAAGCAGTGAGTATGAGATTAAGGAATATGCGCAGAGCATTCAGAGTGCAAGCAGGATGCTGCTTAATCTGGTTAACGATGTTTTAGACATTTCCCAGATGGAAATGGAAAGAATGGAAATCATTCCGGTTGAATATAATACTGCAGATTTATTTGGAAATCTGGTTGATATGATACGGGTACGTATGTTGGAGAAGAAACTGGAATTTTTAATAGATATTGATGAAAATCTTCCAACTGTACTGCTCGGAGATATGAAAAGAGTAGCTCAGGTATTACTCAATGTATTGACCAATGCAGTCAAATATACTAATGAGGGATCTGTCACATTTTCGGCAGGTATAGAATCCATGGATGGTGATGATATAAGTCTCAAGATATCCGTGGAAGATACCGGAATAGGCATACGTAAAGAGGAACTGCAGCATATTTATGATTATTTTAAAAGAGTTGATACGCGGAAAAATATGAAAATAGAAGGAAGCGGTCTCGGGCTATATATCACGAAGCAGCTTGTGAATATGATGGATGGCGAAATTATGGTGGACAGTATATACACTAAGGGTTCTGTTTTTACAATAATATTGCCACAGAAAATAGTGGATGCCACACCCATTGGTAATGTTCAATTATTGTCAAGCAGGGCAAAATTTGAGGATTATCATCCCAAATTTGAGGCACCGGAGGCGCGTATCCTTATCGTGGATGATAATCATATGAATTCTCTTGTTGAAAGTAAGCTGCTTAAAGAAACCAAGGTAACTATTGATATTGCTATTAGTGGTGAAGAATGTCTTGAAATGACCAGAAGAAAATACTATCATGTTATTCTGATGGATTATATGATGCCCGGAATGAACGGACGCGAAACCTTAAAACAGCTGCGCAGACAGGAAAACAGCCTGTGTCGTGATTCGGCAGTTGTCGTTATGTCAGCTAACTCTGCTGCAGAAGCCGGATGGAATTATATGGAAGAAGGTTTTGACGGATATCTTGAAAAGCCTATACAGGGAGAGCTTCTTGAGGCTGAAATATTAAAATTTATTCCGGATGATATACTTGAATTTAAATCTAAAGATAATGAAGATGGCGTATATGAAGCAGCTGCCAAAAAGATATCCCGGCAAAAGAAAAAAAGAGTACGTATCACTACGGACTGCGTAAGTGACCTGCCCGAATATTTTATTGAAAAATATGATATTGGAATGATGTATTTATATATTCGGACACCAAGCGGCCGCTTTGCAGATACACTGGAAATCTCTTCGGATAATCTGATAAGATATATGACGGATACTACAAGTGATGCCGTTGCAGACAGTGTTTCGATGGAGGAATACGAGGGATTCTTTGCCGATATGTTGACGCAGGCAGAAGAAGTGATTCATATATCAATGGCACAGGATACAGGAATAAGCCACGAAGTCGCCGTTGCTGCCGCACAGGGCTTTGACCATGTTCATATAATTGATTCCACGCAGATTTCAGGCGGGCAGGCACTTGTAGTTCTGTATGCAGCTAAGCTTGCAATGGATGGTTATACGGTAAATCAAATCCGTGAAAAAGTGGAGATGATAAAGGATCATATATACTTCCGCTACATTCTGCCCTCTGCTAATATTTTTTATGAAAACGGATTTATAAACCGGTTTACTGCCAAAGCCTGTGAGATATTCGGGCTTCATCCGGTAATTAAAATGAGTCAGAGCAGGATAAAGGCGATTGGTATACGGGGCGGAAGGCTGGAAAATTCATGGAAAAGATTTATACGTTCCAGTTTACGCCGTAAAGGAAGAATCAATACAGAGATAGTTTTTATTTCACATGTGGGCTGCAGTGTGGAGCAGCAGGAATTAATAAAGCGGGAAATTCTTAAGTGTGTGCCGTTTAAGCAGGTAATTATTCAAAGAGCTTCCGTTTCAGTATCCTGCAATTGTGGAATCGGAACATTTGGATTATCTTATTATGTTAATGTAGAAGATGTTTTATAAAAAGAGGAGGGACTATTATGGCTCAGGCAAGTAACTTGAAGAGAGATGTTTTATTGATGAATCTGGAAAAGGAATTGGAGGAGCAGGTAAACAGAGTTTATGGCAAAAGTATAGCGCAGTGTAGCAATGAAGAGTTGTATTACGCCATACTTATGTTAACCAAGACGCTGGTGTCTGTTTCCGGAGAGATTGCAGGGGAGAAAAAAGTTTATTATATTTCCGCCGAGTTCTTAATCGGAAAGCTTTTATCCAACAATCTTATAAATCTTGGCATATACGATAAAATGAAAAATATTTTACAAAAATACGGTAAAAATATGAACGAAATAGAAGAGATTGAACCGGAACCATCACTTGGAAACGGTGGTCTGGGCCGTCTTGCAGCCTGCTTTCTGGATTCGATTGCCACATTGGGACTTCCGGGAGAGGGAATAGGACTCAATTACCACTTTGGTCTTTTTAAACAGGTATTTAAGGATAAATTGCAGAATGCCGAGAAAAATGACTGGATTGAGGCTCAATCCTGGCTTACCAAAACAGATGTTACCTTTGATGTGGCGTTCGGGGATAAAAAGGTTACCTCACGCCTCTATAATATTGATGTAATAGGTTATGACAGTGGTGTAAACAAACTCAGGCTGTTTGATATTGAGACAGTAGATGAAAGTCTGGTAAAAGAAGGTATCGATTTTGATAAGGAGGATATCGAAAAGAACCTTACACTATTCCTGTATCCTGACGATTCTGACGAAGCCGGCAATCTGCTTCGTATCTATCAGCAGTATTTTATGGTAAGCAATGCGGCACAGCTTATTTTAAGAGAAATGAAAGAAAAGAAATACGATCTGCGTACAATGTATGAACATGCCGTAATCCAAATTAACGATACTCATCCTACTATGGTCATTCCTGAACTTATCAGGATTCTCGTGGATGAAAAGGCTTTTACCATGGATGAGGCAATTGATGTGGTAAGCAAAACCTGTGCTTATACCAACCATACGATACTGGCGGAAGCTCTGGAAAAATGGCCCCTTAAATATCTGGAAAAGGTAGTTCCTCAGCTTGTACCCATTATAAAGGAGCTGGATAAGAGGGTAGCCGCAAAATATAAGGACCCGAAGGTTCAGATTATTGATGAGGATGAAAGAGTACATATGGCTCATATCGATATCCATTACGGATTCTCCGTAAACGGTGTTGCTGCCATTCATACGGAAATCCTTAAAGATACCGAGTTAAATGCTTTTTATAAACTATATCCGGAGAAATTCAATAATAAAACAAACGGAATTACGTTTAGAAGATGGCTGTTATCCTGTAATCATGAACTGGCAGTATTTTTATCTGAGACCATTGGAGATGGTTTCAAGAAGGATGCGGATAAGCTGAGCAAGTTATTGGATCATAAGGATGATGAGAGGGTTCTGAATAGGATTGCCGAGATTAAGATGAATCGCAAGAAGGAGCTTGCCGCTTATGTTAAAGAAGTGGAAGGTGTTACCATTGATCCTGATTCCATTTTTGATATTCAGTCCAAGAGACTGCATGAGTATAAGCGCCAGCAGATGAATGCTTTGTATATCATCCATAAATATCTGGAAATCAAGGCAGGTAAGAAACCTTCAAGACCCATGACCTTTATCTTCGGAGCCAAAGCTGCACCTGCGTATGTGATTGCAAAGGATATTATCCATTTGCTGCTTGTACTGCAGGAGATTGTTAATAATGACCCGGATGTAAGCCCATATATGAAAGTGCTTATGGTAGAAAACTATAATGTTACATATGCCGAGAGGATGATTCCGGCCTGTGATATTTCGGAGCAGATTTCACTGGCTTCCAAGGAAGCTTCCGGAACCGGAAATATGAAGTTTATGTTGAACGGAGCAGTGACTCTGGGAACCTCAGACGGTGCTAATGTGGAAATACATGAACTTGTCGGTGATGACAATATTTATATCTTTGGTAAAAAATCCGAGCAGGTAATCAAACATTATGAAAAAGCGGATTATGTATCCAAAGATTATTATGATAAGAGTCCGGTCATAAAAGAGGCAGTTGATTTTATAGTAGGCAAGGAAGCGCTTAAGGTTGGTCACAAAGAAAACCTTGAAAGGTTGTATAAAGAGCTTCTTAATAAAGACTGGTTTATGACACTGCTTGATTTAGAGGACTATATCAAGGTTAAAGACAAGATGATGGCAGATTATGAAGACAAAGATAAATGGCGCAGGATGATGTTGGTCAATATTGCAAAAGCCGGATTCTTCTCATCAGACAGAACTATTGCAGAGTACAATAGAGATATCTGGAAATTGAAATAAAATATGAGCTGCATATCCATATAAATATAATTATTCAAATTACTGCTTGACACAGGCAGCGTAATGGTGTATTATCAATCCATATAAAACCTACTGTATAAGTAGGAAATGGGGGAATGATAGTGGCAAATATTAAGAAGAATGCGACGCAGTTAATCGGAAATACACCGATAATGGAACTTGTAAATTATTCGGAAGCAAATAAAATAGCAGGCGTTACGATTCTGGCCAAGCTGGAATACCTTAATCCGGCAGGTTCGGTAAAGGATCGTATCGCATTGAATATGATTGAAGACGCAGAGAAGAAAGGTATTTTGAAGCCGGGAGCGACTATTATCGAACCGACCTCCGGCAATACCGGTATAGGACTTGCGGCGGTGGCGGCGGCCAAGGGATATAAGGCAATACTTACACTTCCTGAAACAATGAGCGTTGAGAGACGTAAGCTTTTACTTGCATACGGAGCTAAACTTGAGCTTACAGACGGCACACAGGGAATGAAAGGTGCTATTGCAAAAGCTGAGGAGCTGCATGCCTCAATTCCGGGATCTATGATTTTAGGACAGTTTGTGAATCCCGCTAATCCTGAGATTCATAAGAAAACTACAGGTCCGGAAATATGGGAAGATACAGACGGAAAAGTGGATATTTTTGTAGCGGGAGTCGGTACGGGAGGAACTATTACAGGTGTCGGTTCTTACCTGAAAGAAAAGAATCCTGATATAAAAATAGTTGCGGTGGAGCCCGAAAGCAGTTCGGTTCTATCGGGAGGAAAACCGGGGCCTCATAAGATACAAGGCATTGGAGCCGGTTTTGTACCGGAGGTGCTGGATACAGAAATATATGATGAAATCATCAAAGTATCCAATGAAAATGCATTTGCAACCGGAAAAGAAATAGCCGTAAAAGAGGGTATACTTGTAGGGATTTCTTCCGGAGCAGCTCTTTATGCGGCAACAGTGGTTGCAAGACGTCCGGAAAATAAAGGAAAAGTAATTGTAGTATTGCTTCCCGACTCAGGCGACAGGTATCTCTCAACTCCGCTGTTTTCGGCAGAATAGGGAGAAAGGGTATACATATGGCTGGAATAATTGAAGTTAAAAGCCTTACCAAGGTATTTACAACCAAGGATGCCGAGGTTGAGGCATTGCAGGATATCAACTTATCAATAGATGCGGGAGATATTTACGGAATAATAGGAATGTCCGGAGCCGGTAAAAGTACGTTGGTTCGATGTCTGAATTTCTTAGAGCGGCCGACTGAGGGAACCGTGGAAATAGAAGGTAAAGACTTAAGTAAGATGTCGGAAAAGGAACTGCGTAAACAGAGAAGCGAAATTGCGATGATATTCCAGCATTTCAATCTTCTGATGCAGAAAAGTGTATTAGATAACATATGTTTTCCTTTGGTAATATCAGGAGTAAAAAAGAAGGATGCCAGGAAGAGGGCAAAGGAGCTTCTGGAAATAGTAGGTCTTTCTGATAAGGCTAAGGCTTATCCCGCACAGTTATCCGGCGGACAGAAGCAGCGTGTAGCGATTGCCAGAGCGCTTGCAGGAAATCCCAAGATACTTTTATGTGATGAGGCTACCAGTGCATTGGACCCGCAGACTACTCAGTCGATACTGGCACTTTTAAAAGAAATCAATGAAAAATATGGAATAACAATTGTTATTATTACACATGAGATGGCGGTTGTAAGGGAAATCTGCTCACATGTTGCTATAATAAGCAATGGGCATTTGGTTGAACATGGCAGGGTTTTTGATATTTTCAGTCATCCGAAGACACAGGCGGCCAAGGAGCTTATTGTCAAAGGTCGTGATGATGCCGCATCGAACCCTAAAGAACACCAGACAGACATTATGAAGACCAAAAGCTGTATACGTATAGTTTTTTCGGTAAATTCTTCGTTTGAGCCTGTTATTGCCAATATGGTCCTTGAATTTGGCCAGCCTGTCAATATTCTCAAGGCGGACACAATGAATGTCGAGGGAATTGCCAGAGGTGAAATGGTCCTTCAGCTTCCCGAGGATGAGGAAGTGCAAAATAGAATGAAAGACTATCTGAAAAACAGAGGTCTTGCGGTAGAGGAGGCGGAAGGATATGGATATGTGGGATAGTAAAGTTGTTCTGATGATATTAGAAGGTGTCAAAGGTACCTTATATATGACCCTGACATCTACATTCTTTGGTTATGTACTTGGGCTTCCTATGGGAATTATACTTGCTATAACCGATAAGAACGGAATTAAGCCGAACAAGATAATATATAAAATACTTGACGTAATTGTAAATATAGTCAGAAGTGTACCGTTTTTGATTTTGTTGATCCTGCTGATTCCTTTTACCCGATTCATAGTAGGAAAAAGCTACGGTTCCACGGCTACAATAGTGCCACTGACTATTGCGGCAGCACCGTTTATAGCACGTATGATAGAATCTTCCCTGAATGAAGTAGATAAGGGAGTGATTGAAGCAGCGCAGAGTATGGGCGCAGGTACCTTTACAATTATATGGAAGGTTCTGCTTGTGGAAGCCAGGACTTCACTGATTGCAGGCGCGACCATAGCTACCGGAACAATACTCGGATATTCCGCGATGTCGGGTACTGTCGGCGGCGGCGGTCTTGGTGATATTGCAGTACGCTATGGGTATTACAGGTATGAACAGGGTATAATGATCGTTACCGTTGTGCTTTTGATATTACTTGTTCAGATATTCCAGACTATCGGAACGAAGGTGGCAAATGTTCTGGATAAGAGGAAGGTTTAGGATAGGCATATAAGTCTGAATAAATATGCTATATAAAAGCAGGTGTTATTTAAACATATGCTTTTTAATATAGAAAATAAAATCTACGAAGTATCGTAGAAAACAGGAGGAGAAAGTTATGAAAAAAAGAGTAGTTGCAAGTTTATTAGCAGCAGTGCTGGCGTTTGGTGCACTGACAGGATGTGGAAATGACTCCGCACCGGTAGCAAATACCGGTACTCAGGAGCCGGAAAGTGCGCCTGCGGTAGAGGATAATGCCGGTACAGATGCTGCAACGGAGAACACCGATGCACAGGGTGCTGAGACAGAAACAGGTGATAATGCAGAGGTAGAAGAGAAAGGAACTATTACAATTGCTGCATCGGCTACACCTCATGCAGAGATTCTTGAAGAGGCAGCAGCGATTTTAGCTGAGCAGGGCTGGACATTGGATGTTACTATATTTGACGATTATGTACAGCCTAACCTTGTAGTAGAAAGCGATGAGTTTGATGCTAACTATTTCCAGCATATTCCCTATCTTGATTCATTTAATGAAGAACAGGGTACACATCTGGTAAATGCAGGCGGCATACACTATGAGCCTTTCGGTATTTATCCGGGAACCAAGAGCGATTTAAGCGAAATTGAGGCCGGTGATGTTATCGCTGTTCCCAATGATACTACTAATGAAGCAAGAGCACTTCTTTTATTACAGGACAACGGACTTATTACATTGAAAGATGGAGTTGGTCTGGAGGCTACAGTCAATGATATTGAAGAAAACCCTAATGATATTAAGATTCAGGAGCTTGAAGCAGCACAGGTGCCCAGAGTAAAAGATGAGGTAGCTTTTGTGGTTCTTAACGGAAACTATGCATTAGAGGCAGGGTTCTCAGTAGCTAAGGATTCTGTTGCATATGAAAGTTCTGATTCTGAGGCAGCTAAGACTTATGTGAATGTAATCGCTGTTAAAGAAGGTAATGAGAACAATGAAGGTATTAAGGCATTGGTTGATGTACTTAAGTCTGATGCAATCGTAGATTTTATCAA
>JAFLTG010000061.1 GCA_022510545.1 Lachnospiraceae bacterium
ATTTCTCTTAATTCTTTTACCATTGCTGCTGTGATAGCCATTTATATTTCCTCCTGTACGGTCTAATTTAATTATAAATTTTTATGCCTCTGCTGTCTCTTCTACAGTTTCCTCTGCAGGAGCTTCCTCTGCAGCAGTCTCTTCTGCAGCAGTTTCATCTGCTGCGCTGTCTCCTGATACAAACTCTTCTCCCTGATTTGCTTCGATAACGGCATCAGCCATCTTGGAAACAATCAGTTTTACAGCTCTGATAGCATCATCATTACCCGGTATAATAAAATCAAGTTCTTCGGGATCGCAGTTAGTATCACCGATACCGATCAATGTAATCCCAAGAGTATGAGCTTCCTGTACGCAGATTCTTTCCTTCTTGGGATCAACTACGAAGATACAATCGGGAACTCTGGTCATATTCTTGATTCCGCCAAGGTTTCTCTCTAATTTATCCCACTCTTTTTTCAGTTTAATAACTTCCTTCTTGGGAAGTACGTCAAAAGTTCCATCCTCTGACATTGTTTCAATAGCTTTTAATCTCTCGATTCTGGAACGAATGGTCTTAAAGTTGGTGAGCATTCCACCCAGCCATCTTTCATTTACATAATACATTCCGCAACGCTCTGCTTCTGTCTTAACAGCATCCTGAGCCTGTTTCTTGGTTCCTACGAAAAGAATTGTTCCGCCCTGGGAAGCAACCTCAAACACTGCTCTGTAAGCTTCATCCACCTTGCCTACTGATTTCTGCAGGTCAATAATGTGAATACCGTTTCTCTCCGTAAAAATGTATGGAGCCATCTTAGGGTTCCATCTTCTTGTCTGGTGTCCGAAATGTACACCTGCTTCTAATAACTGTTTCATTGAAATAACGCTCATGTTTCTACCTCCGTTTAGTTGTTTTCTTCCATATGCCTTATGAACCAACCGGCTCTGCTCATCTGCCAACCTCCGCGTTTAAGGCACCGACAGATAATGGACATATGTGATTTTTTGTGCAGTATACCTGCACATGCTTAAATACTATAACATAAGAAAAAAACTTATGCAAGTGTTTTACCGCCTTTTGTATAAATTTTGTGCCAAATATCCTGCAGCTTTTGCATTACTTTTGCCAATTTCCATATTCCATATGCAGCCATAGGTACACATAGTACAAAATATTCAAGTCCATACCGCCCCTTCGCTTCCCAGAACATATGAAAAAAGTATCCGCCAAATACGCAAAGAGCAATAAGCGCAAAGGATTGCGACGTTTTTCTATAACTTATGGCAACACCAACAACTGCGCCAAGCAATATTATGAAATGATATATATTCATAATCCCTTCCATAATCGTTCTTCCATTGCCGTAAATAAAATACATCGCAAGAGAAGATTTATTTTCAGTGCGGCGGCTGCCCCACTCTATGTTAAGCTGAGATTGAAATCCGGGGTCATTCCACTGGGAGACAAACTTTTGGTAAAAGAATCTGACTCCATTCCTTGGTGAAGATATAAAGTTATAAAGAGACTGCTTAATTGATTCCATACAAGCCTCCTTGGTTTTGGCTGTATCAAAATCACAGGCCTCATATATGGTACAATGATAGTTGTTGAACCATCCGTTTTCCAGATAATCATTTTCCTGCAGCCCCATAGCTACCCAGCCAATCTTGGGAATCCCATCAGGTATTTCTTCAATATCTGCTGCTTTTGCATATGCAGTATTAATGCAGGAAGTAATAACCACCGGTCCAAGCAGGAGCACAACTGCAAAAACCAGTGCAAACAGATCTTTTTCTTTTATCAAATGCAATATCAATATAATAATACTTGCCACAAGTATTACATAATTATTGGATTTTAGCAGAATTGAAAATGCTATGCAGAAAAACGACGGTAAAAGGAGAAGTTTTTTGCGCGTTCTTAAATATTTCATTACACAATAGATGGCAGGAACGGCAAAGCCTATACCGGGAATATCTCCGTAAATATACGGCACATACAGATAAAGTGATAACATACCGATACAAAGAATCGAAAGTATCACCTGAATTTCATAATTATTAAATAATTCCTGTGTTATACGGTGAAGAAAATAAATTACAAAGAAAACAGCTATAAGATTCAGAAATTGCAGAACAATATAATTTCCTGCGCCGAAAATATAGTAGACAAGTTCCATATATGCCACCATACTAAGCTGATGTGAATAGATGAACAGATAATCGTTGTTCAAAAAACTTCCATAACTCCCGTTAAGGAAATCGGCAGCTATACGACTTACTGAAGCGCCATCAGTGGTAGGTGCCACTCTAAAAAGAAAAATACCAAAAAAGCATATCACAACCGAAAAAATCAGCGCTGTCTTCTCAAATACAATCGCTGTCTCTTTGACGACTTTATGCTTCTTTAAATAGAAACCTAAAATTAATATAAATACAAATGTTAAAAGCAACAAAAGTATAGGGGAATCTGCTTTATATGAAGGTCTTTCCGTATCAAGATACAGTTCCGTATAAGTAGTCTGAAACAGAGACGAAAACATGTTGACAAATAAAATAATACTTAAAGGAATAATATAAAACAAAATAAGAATATAAATTACAGTTTCCCTGTTAATTTTATTACTATTCATATTAGTATCTTCATTCATAAAACATAACCTTTAGAACAGTGTTATTCCATACCTGTAATTATCCTGGCCAACTGTTCATTGCTGGCACCTGCCGGTATAGTATATGTTCCCGCTCTTATCCTCTTATCATATCCATTTTCACACAAAAAAGTGTCATATTCTCCCGCTGAAGAAACTGCCCCCAGATCGGCAAGTTTTTTACTCACCGTATACGAGCCGTCACCCCTGCCTATTGTAAGCACCACAGGCTTTTTCGATGTTTCATCTGTTTGTGTCGAAGCATCAGTGTCCGGAGTTTCGGTATCGGGAATCACGGTATCAGATTCTCCTGCCTCGGCATCGGTTCCGGTATCTGTAGTTCTCGCACCGTCACCGGAAGCAGAAGCCTCTAAGCGCTCACTTGAATCTATGTCAGAAATATCATCTTTAGCGTCACTTAATTCGGAACTTTCTTTAGAATCATCACTATCTGAATCCGCCTGCTGTCCGTCAGCTTCAGACATTTCACCCTGTGTGTCAGGATCCGACATATCATCGGCTTTAGTTTCAGTCTGGCCCAATTTCCTATCCTCACCGGAATTGTATGTGGTACCATTTGTATTCTGATCATCATCTTCCTTATCGGAATGAATATCTCTAAGAACTGTATCCTCGGTCATTCCTAATTGTTTAGCCCTTGCAATAATCTCTTCATTGGTCATAGACTTATTTTTTGATGAAAAAATACCCATAATAACAGCTGTTATTGCAATCCCGAGACCCAGCCCACGCAAATAATATTTTAACTCCATAATTCACCAACATTTCTCATCCTGCTAGATTTGTGTAAACAAATCAATGACAAGTTGAACTTCTCCTATTCCAAGTCCCAGTTCCTTGGCTATTGTCACATTTGACATTCCTGCTTTGTGAAGTTCAAGAATCCTGTCATTACTGTTTCTTGAATTAATGCTTTCTTCAGTTTGAGGCGTATATACAAACTCCTCCGGTATTTCCTTTCCACTCTCATAGCTTTCTTCATTTGCAGACATGAATCTGTTCCAATCAATGGTTTCCGCCTCGTCAATCTCCGGCGCAGCATAATCCCCATCTGGTTCATGTATGATTTCCACTCTGGGAGGCATAATCGGCACAAATTCGTCATCAAATACCGTATCAATCCTACCTTTAGCATTTTCTTCGGATTCTTTGACGGTCATTTCGGCTCCTTTAGCTGCCATTTCCGCTTCTTTAGCAGTTATTTCAGCATCCTTAAGAGTCTGTTTTATATCTTCAGCGGTCTTAAGCGCTGTAGAAACAGTTTCTTTCAGATTTTCATGCCTGTCATTCATCATATCGTATAAAAAAAGAACTTCTTTATGGTTCTTATTAATCTCTTCTAATACGGTATCGGAGTATTCATTGATAGCCATAATTTTCTCATTTGCAATTCTTTCCATTGAACGTTCGGTTTTTTCCATTGAGTAAGTAACCGTTTCGTCAACAATATCGGCAATATGCTCCTTGACACCTTCCACTTCCCTATCTATCAGCTTTCTTACCTCGTCCTCGCTGATCAGCTGAAGGTCATCATCCAACTCCTTTTTTTTGGCAGGAACAATATACCCCAGCAGCATAATAATAACACCTGCTATTATTAACATTATCTCAGTAACATTCATTTCCAACATCCATACTTTCATCTAAGTTTGAGGCCTTAGAACAAAAGGCTCCTTCTTATAGTGAAAAATCAACATCTCCCACACCCTTAAGGAGTACCCTTCCATCCACCTCTTTTTGTTTTTCTTCCTTTTTGCCTCTGTTTCGTCCGCCATCTCCGCTATATTCATTACTGCCTTTTTCTTTGGCGTCATATTTTTTATTCCGATTGTCAGGCTGCTGCTTCTGATTCACCCTGTTAACCTGGTTATCAGCCTGTTTGGAAACCTGTTCCCCCGCATTTGCCTGATCTACGTGTACTCTTGTATCTTCATTATGTTTGATGGCAGTAAAATCCTGTGCTCTGGTAATCTGACCCTGTATCTCAATCTGACCAATAGCCATATCAATACCCTACCCTTTCACTAAACCATTATATTATCCCGGTAATCTTTACATCTCCCTGCGCCTTTATAAACCTGCAATATTGTGCTTCTTTTTGCAGTCGCATTGAAACGTCGCCGATACATATAGTGGTTCCGGGATATGCGGATTCTTTTACCACCACGCAGGCTCCGTCTCTGCTCTTAGTCTGGCTTGAGAGATTCTCAAGTTCCTGTGTATATTTATTTATATTCTCGGTCTTTATACTGCTGTCATTAGCAAGCTTCTGTATATGCTGTGCCTGTTCAGGTGTCAGCTTGATACCTTTGGCTATTTTGGTCTTGGCATCTGCCAGAATACTGTAAATCTGCTTCAAGGCATCATTCTCTGCTTCTATCAGTTTTTGAAGTTCCTGCACCCTTGCATTCAGTTTGGGATCGGTGCCGACTTCAATTATAGTGTCCGCACCCATTGAAGAACCGAGAGTTTTCACATTGACAGAGTTTACCGCACTTACTTTTCCGCCTATAATAAATCCTCTCTTACCGTCAACATTTATTTCCGTTCCGGCTTCAACCAGACTATGCAGGATTGAATCGGCCGCAACATACCCCTTTGCTTCGGCCGCAGCATTTTCTAAGAATTTGGAAATTATATTGCCTCCGGCCTTAATTGCGCCTCTGCCCATTCCGTTCATACCGCGGGCAATTATGACATTATCACCGGCCTCTAACAAAGCGCCTTCTACCACACCTTTTACTACAATATTGCCCTTGGCTTTAACCTGGAAATTAGTACCTACATTTCCGTTTACCTGTACACTGCCTTCACACTCGATATTTCCGGTGGAAGCATCAACATTTTCTACAACAAGCACATCGGATACAAAAACAGTGCCATCTACTAATTCAACATGCCCGTTGACCGCCGAAGTCAATACGGTTTTATCTTCTGATATATCTATATTATTACCATATTTCAATGTAGTATTTCTTACATCCGCCGGTTTTAGCCGTGCCCCCACAAGGTTCATTCCATACTTTCCGGGAACTGCAGGAATAAGTTTGGCAAGCACATCACCTTTATGACAATGCTGTACTACATTTAAATGGAAAAAGTCCACGCTTCCATCATCATTCAAAGTGGGCTTAGCCTTTCTGTCCGTATTAAAATTGTACTCTATATATGCATCTTTTCCCTGTACCGGTGCGGTGCCCTCCGCAACAAGAATATCTTCACAGTACTCTCTATTTTTAAAATAACCGATTATGGCGTCCTGTTTAATTCCATGGCGGATTCCTTTGCTCTCCAAATCCTTTAAAAGCTCCTGCGCCGTCATTTCCTCACCGCCAACAGAAGGCGCGTAAAATCTGACATGCGCACTCATATAATCCTGTGAAATCGTAAATTTATAACACTCACGTTCCTTAAGGGTCGCACGCATCTCAAGAAGCACCGTAACTTCTTCATCTTCCAGAGTTTCTATGGCTTTATACAATGTATTCTTATCATATATGATATCTTTAAGTGCCAGATAATCCGTTACATCATTAACGGCAAGAGGCTTTCCGCCATCTGTAGGCGGAATTAATTTTATACAGGTTTTATCTTTTTCATGAATAAGTCTGAAGTATCCGTTCATTATTACCTCATTTTATGTTAATCTCTATTAGCCAGTATTCCCATATAGTTTCCGAGTTTTTCCCTCATTTTTTGCAATGCCCTGGTATGCAGCTGGGAAATTCTGGACTCCGAAACTTCAAGAATACTGCTTATTTCTTTCAATGTCAGTTCTTCATAATAATATAAAACAATAACTTTTTTTTCTTTTTCCGTTAACAGTTCAAGTGACTCCGTCAGCTTATTTTTGAGCTCATCTCTTTCAATTACTTCCTCAGGCCCATCAAATTGGGAACTTCGGTTATAACCATTGTCTGATGGGATTTCACTCCCCTGTTCCAAAAATTCATTAAGTGAAACTACATTGGTAATCTTCATCTGGGACTGCCAGTCAACATATTCATCATTACTAATCCCCAGACTCTTTGCTATTTCCTCATCGGTAGCGCTTCTTCCATATTTAGTCTCGATTTCTCTGATTGCCGCATCGATTTTTTTCTGTTTCTGTCTGATGGTTCTTGGAATCCAATCCATCTTACGTATTTGGTCTAAAATAGCGCCCCGGATACGCAGACTAGCATAAGTCTCAAATTTAACATCCTTAAGCGCATCAAATTTATCAATAGCATCAATTAATCCAAAGACTCCATAGCTAACCAGATCTTCGTATTCCACATTATAGCCGAGATACATGCTCAGCCGCCCTGCTACCATTTTTACAAGGGGGGCATACTCCAATATTATCTTTTCCCTGACTTCGGGAGAACCGTTTTTTCCATACTCTTCCCAAAGTTTCTTTTTGCCTGCCTCATCCATGCACATTTCCCCATCAATCAGACTAAAATATATATAAATCAAAATAATGCACGATTAAGCATTATCTTCATTTATATCTCCCGTCTGTATTGCCATACCCTCAATATTTTCTTCGGAATCATCCGGCTCTTTTTCTATTACTTCCCCTTCATCCATACGCGCCTGCTCAATCTGCGCCTCAAAACGATCTAATGTCCATTTATATATTTCACCCAAAAAATAAAAAACAATAAGTACGCACAGCAAAACCACCAGCATATCCTTAAACGGATAATGCCATAAAAGCATTGCTATGTATACAATTGCACCGGAAAGAAGCATGACAAAAGGCGGAATCAATTTTCTCTTCCTAGCTCGTTCCTCAGCCTTTTTCTGCTCTCGCTCACGTTCTCTTTCCCGTTCTTTTTCTTCTTGCGCAATATCAGTTATAAGCTCCAGCGCTTGATCTTCCTTTGGAATTTCAAGTTGATTTTCCAATTGATTTTCAGTTTCCAATTTCTTTACCTTCCGTTCATATAAACTAATGAGCTTATATAGTCTTCTCAGGCTTTCCTACTGCCTTTATAACAAAATCTCCTGTCTCGGGATAGAAAATAACCGTTCTTCCATAATTAAGTCCGGTATCCGATGCCAGAATAGGTATCTTAAGCTCAGCAAGTTTCTTTTTGGTTGCTTCAACATTTCGCTCACCCACACGGGTTGCCTCCGAATTACCTCCTTGAAACGAGAACATCTGAGCTCCGCCGGCAATCTTAGCCACCAGTCTGGTTCTGCTTGCTCCTTTTGCAACAACTCTTTTTACCAATTCTTCAATTCCGGTATCTGCAAACTTCGGAATATTGGAGTTATTTTTTATTGATTTACTGTCCGGAAGCATAATATGCGCCAGTCCACCAATTTTTGTAATAGGATCGCGTATTGCTATTCCGACACAGGAACCCAGTCCCAACGTGGTAATTCCATCAGGACTAACACATACATTTAAGTCGGCCATTCCGACCTTTATCACTTCAGCCATATTCCTGAATCCCCACCTTCACTATCACATATTCCCCATACCCAGCGCCGATAATATTTTGCCATAAGACTCCATATCGGGCATCAAAATGAAATATCCATCAATCGATATTTCATCAAAAAACTGGTTCTGAATTAAAAGCATCCTGTCACCCATCTGACCGAATTGTATCGCCGGGACGCTCATAATCGCTCCCGCCATATCTACTGTAACATCAGGTATGGTGGGATAAATGACCAAGTTAGTCAATGCTGACAGAGAATTCAAGTAGGCCCCCGTAATAATATTACCAACTTCTTTTAATGCGGAAAACTCCATTTCTGAAAAGTCATCTCCCTCAAGTTCCATTCCCATAAGCTTGGAAACAAGGAATCTTGCGGCATTTTTCTCCAATAGGAACATAATACTGCCGGTAATATCTCCTTCCACGCCAAGATATATTCCTGCCATTACCTGTTCTTCGCCGCCCATTGCATCTCCTACTTCTTTAAATTCAAGCAGGGCTACTTTGGGAACCGACATATCTACCTTGCATTGGAGCATCTGCGCCAGTGCAGTTGTTGCATTACCGGCGCCGATATTTCCGATTTCCCTCAAAACATCAAAATATTCCTGACTCATTGAGTCTACATTCATTTCACCCACAAACTATCCTCCTATGAATTTTCAGGCACCACCATATTCAAATCTAAGAGAGAAATAAGTCCGTCCTTACATTTACCAACTCCGGAGATAAAATTACCCCGTTCATCCTTAGTAGTCTCATAAGATACCTTTTCAATCTGATCATTTTCCAGAGTCACTACTTCCTTTACTTCATCTACTATAATACCTATATAACCCTGTTGATCCAGCTTGATTATAATAATACGGGTGGATTTGGTAAATTCGTCCTCCGGCAGACCCATCTTGATGCGTATGCTCATAACCGGAACAACCTCTCCACGCAGATTTATTACACCCTTAAAATAGGAATCCACCTTAGGTACTCTGGTAATGTGTGTCATCCTTACAATATTATCTACGTATTTTATATTAATTCCATACTGCTCGTCACCCAGATTTATTACAATAAACTGAGTTGTTTCTGAGGCAATCTTTAATTCATCCATTCTGCTTATCCTCCTTTATTAAATCAAGGCATTTGCATCAAGTATCAATGCCACTTCGCCATCGCCAAGAATTGTTGCACCGCTGATAATCTTACATTTGTTTATGTATTTACCTAACGACTTGATAACAATTTCCTGCTGTCCAATCAGCTCGTCTACAACAAGACCTGCAAGTTTGTCACCCTTCTTGACAATAACGACAACCAGACTTTCCTCAGGGTCCTTTTCGCTTGGAATATCAAGAACCTCACTCAGTCTGATCACGGGAACGACAACCCCACGCAGCTGAATAACTTCCTTATTCTGTACCAGTTTAATATCACTTGGAGCAATATCCTCAAGGGTCTGGATAGAGCCTAATGAAATAGCATATTTCTCACCGCCGACAACAACCATAAGTGCCTGAATAATAGCAAGGGTAAGCGGCAGTCTGATAATCCATGTACTTCCCTCTCCAAGCTTGCTCTTAACCTCGATTTCACCGCTTAAGGCCTCGATCTTGGACTTAACAACATCCAGACCTACACCTCTTCCGGATACATCAGATACGACTTTAGCTGTAGAGAAACCTGCGTTAAAGAGTAAATCAATTATCTCTTTTTCGCTCATATTGTCAGCCTGTTCCTGAGTAATAACTCCACGGTCAATTGCCTTTTCTTTAACGGCTTCAGTATCAATACCGTTACCATCATCCCTTACCTCGATGACAACGTTGTTACCATCCTGATATGCATCTAAGAAGATTGAACCAACTTCCGGCTTACCTCTTTCCTTACGCACTTCAGCCGACTCAAGTCCATGGTCTGCCGAATTACGCAGAAGGTGCATCAGCGGATCGCCGATTTCATCTACCACGGTACGGTCAAGTTCTGTCTCCTCACCTGACATATACAATTCCATCTTCTTATTCAGTTTCTTTTGCAAGTCACGAATCATTCTCGGGAATTTGGTAACAATGCTTTCGATAGGCACCATTCGTACCTTCATTACCGATTCATGCAGTAAGGTAGTAACGCTCTCTAAGTATTCAATATGCTCATTAACCTCATTGTTAGATCCGCTTTCCGTGCTGGTAGATGCCGATACCAGTGAGTTCTTTGCAATAATAAGCTCACTCACCAGATTCATCAAATTATCAAGTTTTTCAATATCAACCCTGACTGTTCTGTTTACAACAGGTTTACCGGGTGCAGGTTTCTTATTATCTGCGGGTGCAGCCTGTGATGCAGCTGCAACTGCCGGTGCTGCTTTAGTTTTTTCTTCCTTGGCCGGTTTAGTTTCTGGTTCCGCCTTGGCAGGTACGTTAGATTCAGCCGCAGGCTCATTGCTTTCCGCCTCTTCCTTTGAAGACGAAATTTCAGAAGCCAAATCCGGCTCAGAGACTGTCGTAGCCTTGTCAAAGTCATATACACCGCCCACAGCTCCTTCTATTTCGGATACGCTGCGAGCCGCCTCTAATATTACGTCAAGATCTTCGTCCGTAGCTACTATCAGGCTGAAGTCCATCTCAAATTTTTCATCTTCAATATCCTGAGCGGAGGGATCAGAGCAAATAATCTCACCGTGATCCTCAACTGCTTTGAATACAAGAAAGGCTCTTGCCGCCTTAAGTATACAAGCTTCCTGTATTGTAACATTCAAACCGTATACCTTCTTGCCCTGTTCCAGAGCCTCCTTAAGGCCGGCCGATTCAGTCTCGCCAAGCGCAAACTGCTGCCATTTAGGAGAATCGCCTCCGGTACTCTCCGGTTTAGCGGCAGCTTTCGGTGCAGGTTCTTCTGCGCTTTCTTCACCTGACCCGCCATTCTTGATATCATTGAGCTGCTTGATCAAGGGTTCATTGTCATTGGTACCCTCGTCACCACTTTCCCTTATATTGGTATTATACTCCTCCAGTGCATCAAGACACTGGAACAGTATATCAATCATATTGGCTTTAACAGTAACATTTCCGTTACGAACTTCAGAAAAGACATTTTCCATATCATGGGTAAGATTCTGCATCCTCTTATATCCCATGGTACCTGCCATACCTTTCAGCGAATGAGCTGCACGGAAAATCTCATTGATAGTATCCATATTATCGGGTTCCTGTTCCAATGAGAGAATCTGTGTATTCAAATTCTGCAAATGTTCGTTTGTTTCATCAAGGAAAATTTCCAAATACTGGCTTACATCCATTTTACTTTACCCCCACGTTCATTATAATTTCCTGCGCTATCTGTTCAAGCGGCACAACCTGGTCCGCCATTCCCGCACTAACAATGCTTCTTGGCATTCCGTATACCGCGCAAGTGCTTGACTCCTGCGCAATGACATGCAGTTTCTTTTTTTCTTTCAGATTTATGATTCCTTTTGTACCATCGGCTCCCATACCTGTCAAGACTACACATACTACTTCATCATACTTACTGTCCCTTAAGGATTCATACATATAGTTAGCACAAGGCTTAACTCCCTCACGGGTTGGTTCATCAGAATAATGAATACTGTATTTGCTTGACATAGTCAATACATTGAGATGCTTGCCGCCTTTTGCTATGTAGACTACTCCGGGTTCCAATACATCACCCTCTGCAGCCTCCTTAACCCTTACCTCACTTAATGAGTTGAGTCGTTCCGCCAAAGATGCGGTAAATCCTGCCGGCATATGCTGTACGATAACGACCGGTGCCTTAAGACTGGCAGGCAGCTTGGGAATTACCGATTGCAGTGCCTTGGGTCCTCCGGTAGAACTTGCGATTGCCACAATCTTATTGCCGGATATTGAAGATGTACCTTTCTTAACCAGCTCAATTGTCTTGGCGGGAATCTTGACAGGCTCTCTTGGCAGTTCCTTCTGAAACGTATTCAGTTTGGAATCAGCCACTGCTGCCAGAATTTGAAGAAGTCTGTCTTTAAAGGCTCCGCTCCTGCAGTCCATCGCATTCCCCGGCTTATGTATAAAATCCAGAGCACCCAG
Source organism: Lachnospiraceae bacterium (assembly GCA_022510545.1). Classification (GTDB taxonomy): domain Bacteria; phylum Bacillota; class Clostridia; order Lachnospirales; family Lachnospiraceae; genus UBA3282. The sequence continues at coordinate 12,163 of JAFLTG010000061.1, forward strand.
CTCCAAGGCATCCAATGTAGTCTTGGCGCCCTCACTGGTATCCGTGCTCGCCATCATAACTTTGGCCGAAATCTTACGTTTCTGTAGCTCCTGCAACATTTCCAGACCATTCATACGAGGCATGTTCACATCAAGAACAACTGCATCATAGGTCTTTTTACTGAGCAGATCCAACGCTTCCAGCGCATTAGACGCACGATCCTCCACATGGAATCTTTCATCGCTGTCTATTATATCACAAATGACCCTTCTCATGAGTGCAGAATCATCAACAACTAAAATTTTTTTCATTTCACATCCCCCCAGAAACCATCTTCCATGCCTTTCTGTTTCTTAATCGTTTTACGCTCTTCATCAAATATGTACTTAATTATTTCCTCCCTGTTATCATCATCCATATGTACATATTGTACACGATGCTCAAAAATACCGGGTCTGTTCTCCACTTCCTTTACGCTTAAAACCTTTCCGAATAAACGAAATTCCTTACTTTCTCCCGATATCCACAGAGTATACTTGCACATAATAGTACTTTCCTTCTCATATGCGTAGTTTGCCACAAATCTTAGGCCTCCTCCGCTTATATCCACTATTACGCTTGTTTGAAGAGGAAGTTCCGGCTTCAATATATCTTTCCTGTCAATTTCTATTGCACGTATTTCCTGTTCCTCCAATGTTCTGGAATTCATTTCCAAGGCACAGCTGAATCTGTAATATTCTCTTCTCTGATATTTTCTCAGATTACTGGTCAGATCCATCAATACCGAAAAAACATTGTTATTTTTGTAACGGTCTACCACTCTTGCATAGCACTGATATAATCCGCCCTGAGTATAAAAAAACAAATTGTACTCTCCATCTACCGGCAACAACACCAGCTTGGTTTTTTCAAAAGGCATAGAAATTTCAATCCTGTCATCGGATATAATATCAATAACCTGGCTGTCATAGGTTTTGCGGTGTCCATCATCATCTTCTTCCTTAAGTCTCATAATCTTCTGCAGTTGTACCCGGTCTCCCGGTTCAATATATTTAGAAAGTACTAAATCCATATTAACCTCCATTCCTGCAAAACCTTTGGTCTGCTATCTTTTAGATATAATATGTGAAAAAAACGCTGCCATACCACGTTTGGTCACAGTTTTACTATACTCCTTATTCATCAGCTTAGCTGCCATCATCTCGTATGCCTGCGCAGACTTGCTTTCCGGATTCTGGATTGAAACCGGCATCTGCTGCATAACCGCTTTGGAAAGCTGTGTATCCTGTGGAACCATACCCAGATAAGTAATAGGAAGTTTCAAATATTTGGTAACAACTGTATCCAGTTTCTCAAAAAGATCTCTTCCCTCTTGTCCGCTCGATACCTTGTTGGCAATCACCTTAATTTCAGATGATTCCTTTGTGTATCTGGGATGCCTGTTCAAGGCTTTTAACAATGAATATGAATCCGTTATTGATGTCGGTTCCGGTGTAGTAACAAGCAGAATTTCCCCGCTTGCTATCAGAAATTCCAGTACTGCATCCGAAATACCGGCTCCGGTATCAACGATTATAATATCCGCCATCTCATCCAGCTGCGCCAGATTCTTAATAATATATGTCAGATAATCGATGCTTAAATTGGACATTCCCGCAATTCCCGAACCGCCTGAAATAAAGCCTACATCCATAGGTCCCCAGGTAATTATGTCTTTAATATTTTTACCTTGATATATTAAGTCATACAAATTATGCTTAGGTACCGCTCCAAACATTATCTCTATATTGGCAAGACCGAAATCCGCATCCAATATAATGACACGCTGACCCAGTTTCTTAAACTGAATGGCAAGATTGATGGCTGTATTCGATTTTCCGACACCGCCTTTCCCACTAGTAACGGTAATTACCCTGGCTAATGGGCGCTGAGGCTGGCTGCTTGCTTTAATTATATTTCTAAGTTGTTCAGCCTGATCCATTATCTATCCTGCCCCCTCTCAATTTTTCCCGCCAAGCAATCTCTTTACCGTTTTCTGGGGATTGAAGTCTTCAATGTCATCAGGTACATTCTGACCGCAGGTTATATAAGAAAGCGAAGCACCGGTGTAAAGCTTCAGATTCAACAGATTTCCCAAAGTAGTTGTTTCATCCAGTTTGGTAAAAATCAGCTTATAATCCACCATTTCCTTATATGCATCTGCAATGCTGACCAAATCCTTGTATTTAGTTGTAGCACTGAGTACAAGAAATACTTCCTTATCAACTATACCATCAACAGAATGTATGAATTTGCACATACTTTCCCTCTGATCCCCATTCTGATAAGAATGTCCTGCAGTATCTACAAGAATATAATCATAATCCTTAAAATCCTTTAATGCCTGCTCCAGCTCCTCCACTGCATAAACAACCCTGAAAGGCACTTCCAGTATATTGGCATAAGTACGCAGCTGCTCTGCTGCAGCAATACGATAAGTGTCCGCAGTCAAAAGTGCGACCTTTTTCTTATCATCCACCTGGAATCTTGATGCTATCTTAGCAATTGTAGTTGTCTTTCCAACCCCGGTAGGTCCTATAAAAAAGACTACTTTCACTCCTTTATCGGAAGGTGCAATACCTGCCGGTTTGCCGAATTTGAGTATCATTTTCTGGTATGTGTTGGCAAGTGCAAAATCAAACGGGGTATTGGGTTTATTGTTCTTCCTGATCTCTTCTATGATCTGGTCAGCATAATTTTCATCTACCTCATTGTTTAACATGGTAGTATGAAGCAGATTCATAAACATCTCAGTTTCGCTGACCTCTTCTTTTTCTTCTTTTTTCTCTTCCTCAGGCTTCTGCAGCTGCTGTTCCAAAAGAAACTGAAGACTGTCCAGTTTCTCCTCCAGTACATTGTTATCCTTCTTATCTTTCCTGTCGGAATCATCCTCCATAATACCGGAAGGCGCTGTGTTCTTAGATGATTCTGTCCGGGTATGCTGCGGATTGTTCATACTTGACATAACCACATTATTGATTGCGGATACTGCTGCTTTCACATCGGCGGAAATTGCTGCACCGTCATTACTGTTCTCTTCCTCCAATGCAACTGTTACTTCTACCATCTGCGGTTTTAACATGTCAAAAAAACCCTTGCGTTTAACATTTTTAACATTCATGATAACGACATTGGTACCAAGTTCTTTTTTGGCTGTTTCTACCGCTTCCGCTTCAGTTTTTCCCACAAATTTCTTAATTATCATTATGCTGTCACCATCCCAACAGACTGTAATTCAATAT
>JAFLTG010000062.1 GCA_022510545.1 Lachnospiraceae bacterium
GCGGATATCACTATAGAGCAAAGACCCGCGGGCGAGGTAACGGAAATGTGGTATAAAGAACGCATGGCTCCCGAAGGCATCAAAGTCTTTAATCCGGCCTTCGACGTCACCGACCACGACCTTATCTCCGGTATCGTGACGGAGTACGGCATTGCAAGAGAGCCGTATACGGAGTCATTGCGGGAGATATTCAGCAAGAAAGGGAATTGAAATATGGAATACATGACAGAAAAACAAGCCAAAAAAGCCATAATTGACATCGGCCAGCGCATGTATGTGCGAAATTTCGTAGCCGCCAACGACGGAAACATTTCTATCAAAACCGGTGATAACGAAGTCTGGGCCACACCCACCGGCGTCTCCAAAGGCTTTATGAAGAAAAAAATGCTGGTCAAAGTTGATTTGGAGGGAAATGTTCTTGAAGGAACCTACAAGCCTTCCTCTGAGCTCAAGATGCATCTGCGTGCCTATAAGGAAAACCCTGACATACGCTCAGTATGCCATGCACACCCTCCCATATGCACTTGCTTTGCGATAGCCGGAATCCCTCTGGATACGCCTGTGCTTGCCGAAGCCATTATAACGCTGGGAGATGTGCCAATCGCACCCTATGCGGAACTTGGATCCGGGGAAGTACCGGAAGTTATTGCACCTTTTTGCCATACGCATAACGGAGTTCTTCTTGCCAACCACGGGGCGGTAACATGGGCGGAAGATGCATATTCGGCTTATTACAGGCTGGAATCCATGGAATATTATGCCAATATTTTAATGATTACAGATAAGATTTTAGGCAAACAGAATCTTTTTACCAGGGAGCAGATAGATGCCCTGATTGCAATGCGTGAAAAATTTAGGATAAATTAGAGATAGATTTCTAAAAGTATAAAATATATGGTCTAATTGACTAATCTGGTCAATCAAAATATGTCAAGTTTTCTCAAATTTCCACCGTAGTGGTGGCAACACCGCAGAAATAATTATGATATGATTATGTAACAGACAGAAAAACCGATTCTATAATCATCATAAAAATAATAAGAATCAGAAATATTAGAATATCAAAAATAAGGATACCTGCAATACGGACAACTATTTTTTTGCTGGAGCATAGCGGAAAAAAGTGTTGTACATCTTTATAATTGCATGTAAAGAATATTATGGCAAACGCAATGATGATGAAAGAAATCCTTTCAATCCAAAGGGTAGAGGGTGTGGAATTCTTTATTTCCATACTTAAACCTATCATAATAGTAAAAGCATATCCCAATGTTGCCAGAATCATATGGGAAGCATTGCCGGTTCTGTAACCGGGAGGAAGAAAAGGTTTTGAATTTGCATATACAGGTATTTCTTTATATAAATTTAAATTTTCTATCGCTTTTTTTAGGGCTGCAGTAGTTTGAAATCTGTCACTTGGACGTAATTGTGTACTTTTTTGAATGATTTGTTTAAAATGTCCGTTTGAAATCTGTTGGTTTGTAGCGGAACCGGTTAAAAGGGTGTTGATCAGGATTCCAATAGCATATATATCAGTCTGTATATTGGAACTTCCGAACCCGTACTGTTCAGGTGCGGCGAAACCGTTTGTACCTAATAAAACAGTATCTTCTTTTTTTAATGAATCGGTATATTTTGCAGCATTTAAGTCAATAAGAAAAACTTGTCCGGATTGATTTATGATAATATTGGACGGTTTTATATCACGATGGATGATATTTAGACTATGAAGTCTGGAAAGGATGTCACATAACTGCAAAATATATTTTGCAACTTCATTTTCACTTATGGCACCGCATTTATCAAGAATTTCCTGTAAAGTCTCGCCGGATATATATTCTTCGATGACCGTAAGTGTGGCGTTTTCTTCATATAAAGCATGTATTTTAGGGATACCTGTGATTGGCAATGACAATAATTGACGGTATACTTGGGAATTATAAACATCTAAAATTTTTTTTACATAAATTTTACCTGTTTCCAAGTGTTGTACAAGATATATTTTATGCTCTTCATTAATTACCGCGATTTCACGATAAAAGGATATTGAGAGACGAGATTGATAATCCATTCCATTAGTCCTTTCAAGTTTTATGGATATTATAGCAGATAGGAAAACAAAAATGAATCAAAAAAACACTTCAGAATTAGAGAAGGTATTAAAGAAAACTCATATATCAGCAATTAATGATTTTTACAAGGAAAATTCCGAAAGTTTTTTATCAGGCGACAGACCGTTTTCAAATTATATGAAATCAAAATTAAAAGAAAAGGGTTTGAAACAGCAGGATATATTTTTATTTGCAGACATACCGGAACGCTATGGATATAAAATACTTTCGGAAGAAAAAAGAACAAGGCAGCGAGATATCATTTTGAGGCTTTGCTATGCTTCAGAATTCACTTTAGACGAAACTCAGGAGGCACTAAGGATTTATCAAATGCCGGAACTTTATGCTAAGATTCCGAGAGATGCATTGCTAATGGTCTGCTTTAATGAAAGACCGGGTAGTATCATAGACGTAAATGAGTTCCTGGCACAAAATAATATGGATGCTTTGCGTACGAGCGGTATTCAAGAATAAACAAAAGAAATAAATTTAAAAGGAGGGAAATTAAATGAAAGTATGGAAATTAGTAGCAGGTATCTTGTCAATTATTTTATTTTTTATTGTCGAGTTACAATCCTGTGCGGCAGGTGTTGTAAATGCAGTAGAAAGTAACGGAGGCTCATCCGGTTCAGTTGGTATGCTTGTTGGAATACTTCTGCTTGCCGGCGGTATTGTTTCAATTGCGACAAGAAAAGCCGGTAAAGGCGGAAATATTGCTTTGATTATCATTTTTGGACTGGCCGCCTTGATGGGGTTTGCCGGACATGGTAATTACAGTGACCTTGTTATATGGTCATTCTGGGCACTTATTAATGTGGTTTTAGCAGTTATTGCTTTAATTAAAAATAATAATGCGCAATAATTATAAAACTTGCCCCCAAAGCGTAGTCTCCGCCAACACCTCCCGTGCCACATACAAACTCATATCCAACCTGGCTGCAATCGTCCATTTCACCAGCCTGATGCGCATACGCTCAATCTCCAGGCAGGTGATGCAGCTTGGGTGTACGCAGCTGCCGCTGTTATAGTAATATGGATCATCACTCGAAAGTCTAGGACGGTGCGTATGGCCGGTTATCAGTATATGTTTTTCCTGCTCGGCCCAGTGGTGCAGGCGGTGCTCTGTTTTGTTCTGTCTGGTGTAGTTTTTGGCAGCGCTGGTCGGGTCAAGAACACCGTATCTCTCCAAAGGCTTCCATAGGTATCTGACAAGGAAGCGCGAAATTTTCCACAAAGTTGAATTAAATAAGTCAGTCTGATGTCCGTGGGTAAGGTAGATATCCATTGAATCCGGAGTGTAAGTGTTTTCCAGAATGATTCCTTCATAGAACTTAAGCCCCGGTAAAAGCGGCTGCTTATGAAGATGCGGATTGTTTGCGCACCATGGCCAGTAACTGAAGTTTTTTGATGTGTAGCGTTCGTCTTTTTTAACCATGTCATGATTGCCATACAGCATATACAGACGCCTGTGTTTGTAAAATTGTGTAAGAAGGCAGAATACGTCACTGTGTATGCTTATGATAGACTCCATCCTGGAATTTTCCCACAGTTCATCCCCGTCTCCCAGCTCTATATAGGTATAACCCAGTTTGTAGTAGTGCTCAAGAGCGGCAAAATACGGATTCTGGTTTTTGAGAAAGTTGTCATTGGAATTTCCGGTTCCGCGATGACAGTCGCTTATAAGGACATATTTGGTATATGGATTCAGAGGGAGCCTTAGAGCTCCCTCAAATGATTTATTAAGTCGCGAATAATAACTCATAGACAGCCTCCCGCTATTTTTTACAGCCCTTGATTTTCCGGATGTTGAGCATTCTTCGGAAGATAAAGGGTAGATAATAATACATATACAGCACTCTGTCGGAAGAAAGTGTAAAAGGTCTGGTAATAAGCAAAAAGATTTTACACAACAGCCGGTTGAAATACAGTGCGGCTGATATTCGTAATTTATGCAGTGTACTGCCGCTTGTTGCAAGGCCTCCGGCAAAGGTAAACGTAACCGTATTCCTGCAAATATTGATTTCATACGACGAATAACCAAGTTTTATAAGTGCATTGTAGAATGCAACTGCCATTTCATGAGATTTAAGAGTGACAGATGACCAGAGTGCGAGGCCGGACGGAATGCTGAAAAGACCGGGTTTAAAGGTTGTGAGCCACCAATGCCTGCCGCTTAAATGCGATATATTTTTATCACTTGTGAGTTTATAAAAGACCAAAGAAATATCCGGCATATCCTCGTTGCTTACGCTCTTAAAAAGTGTGTGGTCCAGTTCATCTTTGCCAAGAATGCGGTCTGCATAGTAAATTCCGATTTCGCAGCCCGTATTGATACCATATTGTCCTTTCCAGAACTCAATCAGCCAGGTTCTGTTGTCGTAATCAAAATAGACAGGAAGACTATCTATGATCATTCCAAAATGCGAAGCGGCCTTATCATAAAAAGCGCTGTATCCGAACTGTCTCTGCCATGCATCTATGCGGGAAGTGAATATGTCCTGTGAGGGCACATACGCATAACCGAAGGGTTCAAGCAGATTGTCAAGAACTTTACATTTTTCATCCATGCGCATACAACAGATTTTTTTAATTACTCTTTTTCTGCGGCATTGAAATATAGCGCAGGGAAGGAGAATAATAAGAATAAGGAGAAGTAGGGCGAGCAAAAGATACATAATGACTCCTTGAGCTTATTTGATGCGTTTTCTTAATATATACTATGTTTTTTGTCGAAAAAAGTACCGATTTAAAAAAGTTGACGGGATATACTTGCGAAATATGTCGAAAAAACGGTAAAAATATCCGGTAAATACTGTGTTTCAAACTTGAAAACATTTTTACGTATATTATAATATTCTTATCTGATAAATAACTTTGTTTTGGGAATTACTATGCTTAAATTCTTGAAAGAAAATCTTAATACTTCCCGTGAAGACATATCGGCTTTGCGGGCGTACATTGCTTATCTTGCTCATGAGATAAAAACGCCGTTAAACAGCATCTATGGAAATCTTGAAATACTTAAGATGGAAGACTGCACGGACAACAGGTATCTGGACAATGCCATACTGTCTACAGAGTATTTAATGAATCTTGTAAACAGTTCTTTAACAATTGCTGAATTGGAAAATGACACTGGTGTCATAAATATGGAAGCGGTCTCATTGGAAGAATTGTTTAGATATCCTGAGAGAATGTTGGAATTGGCGGCAATGAGGAAGAAAATTAAACTGCAGTTTCTTTTCGGAGATGCTGTATATCGGTATCTATATCTCAACAAAGCTGCTACTCAGCAGATTATTATCAATTTAATTTCCAATGCAATAAAATATACAAATGAAGGCGGAACGGTTTCGTGCCATATTACTCAGGAGTATCTGGAAGAAAAAAGGATAAAACTTCTTCTGAAAGTGGAAGATACCGGAATAGGCATGGAAAACGAGTTTGTCATACACGTATGGGATGAGTTTACAAGAGAGGGCAGAAAAGAAGATGTCAAAGGCACAGGACTTGGAATGTCTGTGACAAAGCGGTTGGTAGAGCTTCTTAATGGAAGCATAGAGATTGAGACTAAGGCAGGGCAGGGAACCAAGGTTTTTATAGAGTTAGAGGTGGATGCCGATGATGTTATTTACGATCTGGAGAATCCGATAGAAGAAGAGCCTGAGAAAGAGAAGATAAACCAGGGTATCAATGGTTCTGCTTTACCTAAAAGAGCTCTGGTAGCGGAAGATGAGGAGGCCGGCATGGATATTATATGTAAGTATCTTGAGATGCTGGGCATTGAGGTTGTTAAAGCATACGATGGGGATGAAGTCATAGAAACTTTTAATAAGTCTGAGATAAATTTCTATGATGTGATTTTGATGGATATAAATTTGCCTGGAAAAAACGGTATGGATGCAGTGCGGGAGATTCGAAAGATGAACAGAGTGGACAAGGAACTGCCGATAATCGCCATAACTGCAGATGATTTTGAAAGACACAGGGTGGATACGATGTCCGGCGAAATAACCGGATATATTATCAAACCGTATCGTCTGAAAGATATAAGATCTGCACTGTTGAATATCAGGAGTGATATATGCCATGAAATTATCCGGCGCAGAATCTGAACAAACGAAGGAACGGGAAAGGCAGAGTATAATCCATCAGATTAATCCCCATTTTGTTTTTAATACACTGGCTACTATTCGTATTATTACCAGAGTGAATTCAGATCTTGCATATGATATGATTTATGATTTTTCCAAATATTTAAGGGCCGTAATCCAGTCACTGACCAATCCTGAAAACATTACATTCAAGGAAGAGATGGATTATGTTATATCATATACCAATTTGCAAAGGATACGTTTTGGAGACAATATAGGAATTAATATTGATATCAGAGAGACCGATTTTATGATTCCTCCGATGGCACTACAGCCTCTTTTGGAGAATGCGATAATCCATGGACTTAAGAAGGGAAAACTGAAGGGAAGGGTAAGCATAAGAAGTTATCAGAACACTGAGGAATATATAGTACAGGTGGAAGATGATGGAGCGGGCTTTGATGTTAAGAAATATAACGGGATACCGGAAGAAGGAAGCCTGAAAGAAAGCGGTCTGCAGAGAGTAAGGAATAGACTGGAACAGATGCTCGGCGGAAAACTGGAAGTAAAAAGCACTATTGGAAAAGGCACTGTGGTTACCCTGCATATACCCAGGCTTTCGGAAGATAAATAATTGAAAGGACATATAATTAATGCGACTAAGGACAATTTTGGTAGATGATGAGCTCTGGAGTATGGAGGCGTTTGCAGCCGAATGCAGAAGTAACGACATAGAGCTTAAAGGAGAATTCGATAATGCTTTGGATGCGCTTTCTTTTGTAAAAAAGAACAGAATTGATCTGGCATTTCTGGATGTAAAGATGCCATATATGGATGGTATTGATCTGGGAAGAAAATTAAAGGAAATAAATCCTGACATGATTGTCATTTTTATCAGTGCGCATGAAGAATACGTAAAACAGGCAATGGTAGACCTTAAAGCGGATTATTTTCTGTTAAAACCTTATAACAGCACTGATGTTGAAAATGTGATTGAAAGAGCCAGATGTTTGTCTGCAAGACTGCATAAGAGAGTAGCAGTAAGAACATTCGGAGATTTTGATATTTTTGTGGATGATATATTGCTTGAATTCAAAAATCAAAAGGCAAAAGAATTGTTTGCAATCTGTATTGATAATGCAGGCGGCGAGGTGACAATGAAAAAGGTAATAGAAAGGCTTTGGGAAGGGCGTAATTATGATGATAAAGTTAAACGTCTCTACCGTAAAGCCGTATTTTGCCTGAATTCGGTTTTTAAAGATTACGGAGTGGAGTATATTTTCAATAATAACAGGGGAAGCTGTCATGTTAACAGGAATGAAATCATTTGTGATTATTATGAGGTATTGGATGGAAAAAATATAAAAGAGACCTTATTTGATGGCAGATATATGACGAATTATTCATGGAGTGAAGAGACTTGCGGGAAGCTGTGTCAGATGGCATCGAGCCATCTTTATGAGTGAATCTGTCTTATTCTGGAATAAAAATTAGGTTTTACCCTAAAGTCTTTGGAAAAATGTCCGATACAATAAGTAACAATATGAAAATATATGGAAGGAGGAGAAGCAATGCGTATTGAAGCATATACTCAAGTTCAACAGTTATATAATACAAAGAAAACTTCTAAAGCGCTAAAATCACAGAATATTTCTGCTTCTGACCAAATTCATATTTCAAGTATCGGCAAGGATTTTCAGACTGCCAAGGCAGCAGTTGATGCAAGCAGTGATATCAGAGAAGATCTTGTCGCTCCTATTAAAGCTGCCATGCAGAATGGCACTTATAATGTAAGCGGAGAAAGTTTCGCAGAGAAGTTGTTGCAGAAATATGAAGAAATTTCCAGTCTGTAGACACAATGAAAAGTGAGGTTTTATAGTGGCAAGTTTAATGGAAAACCTGATAGATGTTTTAGAAAAGGAAAGCGAAGAATATAAGGCATTGTTGGAACTTTCCATGCGCAAAACACCTGTCATTGTGTCTGAGAATCTGGAAGAATTAGCTAAAATCACGGATGAAGAGCAGCTTATCGTGGACAGAATAAATCATTTGGATAATATTAGAAATGAGGCTGTAAATGATATAGCGAATGTACTTAACAAGGATGTTACGAAGCTAAAAATCACAGATCTGATTAAAATGCTGGATTCAAGGCCGGAAGAGCAGAGGCTGCTGGCAGCAGCTTTTGACAGCTTGCGCGATGTTGTGCAGAATGTTGCCAGGGTCAACGAGCAGAACAGGGAATTGATTCAGAGTGCGCTTGAAATGGTGCAGTTCAATATGAACCTGATCCATTCTGTTAAAGCAGCACCTGAGACCGCAAATTACAATCGGGGCGCATATAATACCGGCGATGTGATAGGCATTAATCGGAAGTCGTTTGATGCAAAACAGTAAAATAATTGAATTGTTAAGGATGGTAATGCTATGTCATTAATGGGCAGTCTTTATATTGGTGTTTCAGGATTACAAACAGCAAATAATGCGCTTAATACTACGGCGCATAACATGTCAAATTTAGATACTATCGGATATACCAGGCAGCAGATATCTCAGGCTGCCAAGACGTATATTACGATTTCAACGACCGGGTCAGTCAACTGGAAACAGTTGGGCTTAGGTGTCACTTATTCCCAAACAAGACAGGTTAGAGACTATTTTTTGGATCAGAATTATCGTCGTGAATCGGGCAGAAGTGCCTTTTACGATATTTCTTATAGTGCGCTTGGAGAGATTGAAAATATTCTGGGTGAGTCATATGAAGGTCATGAATTTAACGAATCATTAACGAATTTATGGCAGGCAGTTGAAGAACTCAGTAAGAGTCCTGCAGACGCAGTTAATCAGAACCTGTTTGTTACACGTTCATACGAGTTTATAACAAGGGCATCTGCCGTATATGAGAGCCTTTGCGAATATCAGGACAATATGAACAAGACGGTTAAAACCCAGGTAGATCAGATTAATCGGTATGCACAGCAGATTGAACTTCTTAACCGTCAGATTCAGAGAATAGAAGGCGGCGTGGAGCATGCCAATGACTTAAGGGATCAGCGTAACTATATATTGGATCAACTTGCACAGATAGCTAATATTTCATATGACGAAGATGTCTTTGGATATGTAAATGTGAAGCTTGAGGGCGTGGATTTGGTTAAGGGAAGTCTTGTTAATAAGATATCACTTTATGAAGATCCTTCTACAGGTTATTACACTCCTTACTGGGAGATGTTTGCAAGTTATAAATTTGATAGTGAGGGTGAAAAATATCTGCCGCCGGAGAGTCTTGCATCATGCAGGGTATTTGACCTCACAAGGATGATATCATCTGATTTGAATACCGACATTGGTTCTCTCAAGAGTATACTGTTAGCAAGAGGTGATCATCACGCTTATGCACAGGAACTGAAGGATATCAATGCCGACGGTGTATATGAAGCCGGCTGGTATGACAGACATATTTCACAGTCTATTATTATGAACATAGAGGCGGAATTTGACCAGCTTATCAACTCGGTTGTTACCAAGATCAATAATATCTTAAAAGAAGCGGCAGAAGCCGAATCTAAAATATATCCTAATTCTACATATTTGAGAGATAGTGACGGCAACCCGTATCAGCTTTTTCAAAGGGTGGTTGATGACGGTTCAAAATATACGCTGCCGGACGGTACAGTAATAGAGGGCGGCTGGAATGTAGGTAATCTTAAGATTAATATGCAGCTGCGTCAGAATCCGGCATTACTGAAGTTCAGACTGCATGACGGCTCTGAGGATAATACCGCAATGGAGAAGCTTAAGGCTGCTTTCCAGGAGTATGCATACACTCTGAATCCCAATGTTCAGACACCGGTCAACTTCGTGGAATATTATAAAAATCTGGTGGCACAGGTGGCTAATTCAGGAGAAGTTTACGGTGATATTATGACAAGCCAGACAATTACCGTGGATTCAATAGAGAATGCAAGGGAACAGGTGGTAGGTGTTTCTTCGGATGAAGAGCTGACCAATATGGTTATGTATCAGAACGCATACAATGCTTCGAGTAGATATATCAATGTTATAAGTGAGATGCTGGAGCATCTTATAATGGCACTGGCTAGATAATAAGGATAAGAGGTGATATAATGGCATCTACATTTTTTGGATTAACAATAGCATCTTCGGGACTGAGAGCGGCAAATGCGGCACTCAATACTACCGGTAATAATATAAGTAATGCAAGTACGGAAGGCTACAGCCGTCAGGCTGTAACAACAGAGGCAGCTAATGCTCTACGTGTATTTGCATCCTACGGCTGTGCCGGAGCCGGTGTCGAAACATTAGCAATTGAGCGTATCCGTGATGGATTTTATGATAATAAATTCCGTAAAAATGAGACCAAACTGGGTGAATATGATGTTAAGGCATATTATACCCGTATGATAGAAAACTATCTGGCAGATGATGATGTAACGGGATTTAAAACAATTTTTAACCAAATAACGTTAGCGCTGGAGGAAATAACCAAGAATGCAAGTTCTGCTTCTACCAAAAAGCAGTTTATATCCACTATCCAGAGTATGACAGACTATTTTAACAATATGTATGGAAATCTGCAGAATCTGCAGTCTGACGTTAATGATGAAATTAAGATGCGTGTGGATAAGATTAATTCCATAGCGCAGGAGATTGCTACACTTAATCAGCAGATAAATGTAATTGAGGTAACCGGAGTTACCGCAAATGAACTTAGAGATAAGCGTGATCTGCTTTTGGATGAGCTGTCCGGAATTGTTGATATAGAGGTTTCCGAAATACCTCTTTATGATCAGGCGGGAAATATGTCAGGAGCCAACAGACTTATTTTGAGAATTGCCGGTGAGCAGACACTGGTGGATTCTGAATCTTACAATCAGCTTATGTGTGTGGCAAGGACTGATGGTGAAAGAGTAAATCAGTGTGATATAGACGGTCTTTATGATATATACTGGTTGAACGGTATGGAATTCGGACTTTACAATAAATCTATGGGCGGTGAGCTCAAGGGTCTGATTCAGCTGCGTGACGGTAATAACGGAGAATACTTTAATGGAACGATAACGGATCTTCATTATAATGTTGATACTACCAAAGTTACAATCAATACTACGGCAGACTATCTGGACAGTATGAGTAAATGTAAGCTTTCTGATACTGGCGGTAAGATTGTACTTGGTAATCAGGTTTATTATTACACCGACTGGACATATGACGGAGATGGTAATTATACATTTACAATAGATAATAAAAAGAGCGAAGAGCCTCTCATTAACGGTAAGATGGGAATGGAAGCATATATCGGTGCCGAAATTGATTATCAGGGAGTTCCTTATTTCATAGCACAGATGAATGAATGGCTTCGTGATTTCTCACAAGCTCTTAACAATATTTTCACGGAGGGTTATACTGCCGATAATAAGGATGCAGGGATTCTGCTTACAGGTAATTATCGGACAGGAACCGGACAGTATTCCGAAGCAGAGTTGAATGACTCCAGAAGGAATGGTAAAGGCTATTATTATATGACGGCGGAAAATGTTTCGATACTCGCGGAACTTGACAAAGACCCCTCTAAACTGGGAACCAGAAGTGTTGATGATCCGACGCAGGAAGATGAGTGCGAACAGGTTAAGAAAGTGATTTCACTTTTAAGTGATACAAATCAATTCAGTTTCCGTGGAAGGAATGCAGGCGGTTTCCTGGAATGTGTACTGTCTGATATAGCCTTGAATGCTAAAAATGCGGATACATTCTATAAAACCTATGCGAGTCTTGAAGTAAGTATTGATAACCAGAGGATTTCGATTTCCGGTGTGGACGAGGATGAAGAAGCATTGAGCCTTGTAAAATATGAAAATTCCTATACATTGGCATCCAAGATGATACAGGTGCTCACTGAGATTTATGACAGATTGATTCTGCAGACCGGCGTCTAAATTTTAAAATCATAGATTTTAAAATTGCGAATTTGTGTCGATGACACAAATATCGCGGACTGAGGAATAATAAGTGTATTGAAAGGTAAGGTAAGAATATGAGAATTACAAATAAGATTATGAGGAATAACTCTCTATATAATATCAACCAGAATAAAGTGCTGGAAGATCATCTTAATAACCAGATGACCAATCAGAGTAAGATTACAAGACCTTCCGATGATCCGGTGGTTGCTATTAGAGCGCTGCGTCTGCGTACCAATGTTACGACGGTATCCCAGTATTATGATAAGAATGCACCGGATGCTGACAGCTGGATATCTCTTACCGGTGATGCACTTGATACAGTTGGTAAGATTCTTACCGACCTTTATAAGCAGGTTGAGGATTCTTCCAAGAAATCATATACCTATGCCGATCTGGATATAGTATTGACACAGATGAAATCTCTGACCAAGGAGTTTTATGCAAGCGGTAATGTAGATTATGCCGGAAGGTATATATTCTCAGGTTTTAGAACCGCTACTCCTATCACCTTTACCAAGGAGGATATTGAGCAGTTTACCAAGGATCCGGAGAATTTAAGAACTTTTGTAATAGAGGAAAGATTTGGATACGGTGATATATCAAGAATCAGCTATACAAAGTGGAAAGATTCCGCAGATAAATATGGTACCGGAGATGAAAGAGGTGTAGAGAATACAACTCTCTATCGTTTCAGAATGTCTTATAATAATCTGGATATGAATCTTGAAGATGGAGATACGGTTACGCCGGATGATCTCCAGCTTGAAATGACGGGAGCTACTCTTCCTGCTTCTATTACCGTATTTGCGAATGCGGAAGAGGCATATGAGGCAATCGCAAAGGGTACCGATGCTAACGGTAACCCTGTTAATGCGGCATATATTCCTTCTACAGGTGAAATTGTATTTGGAGAAGAGTATTATACTAAAAATTGCAATGAGAATATGAGCCTTAGAGTCAAATACTCCAAGAGCGACTGGAGAGAAGGAGATATCAATCCGGTACATTATTTCCATGCGATAGAGTGTGACCAGAAGAATGTTAAGGATGCAATGAAGCTTGAAGAAGCCGATAATACGCTCAGTAAATCTCAGAAAGCTATATCCACTGCTGAGAAGGCGCTGGAAAATATGAAAGATATCCGCTTAAGATTGATGGATATGTCTGCATCTACCGATCCTACTCTTGTAGAGGATACGATAAAAGAGGCAAGAAGAACGGTAGACAGCCTGTTAGGTGCAGCTCAGACTGCATTCGATCTGTTGGGCGTAGAAGATACGAATAATATGACAGAGCAGGAGCAGGCAATCTATGATGCACTTCAGGCTGCTCAGAAGCTTAGCGATGATTTAAATGATTCCATAGACAATGGTACAGCGACGCCCGCTTCTGTTGCTGCGTTACTCAGAGACGGAATCCTTGACGTAGCTCCGGCTGTTATAGAAGCTGCAACCGTGCAGAATGATGATTATCAGGTAGAGGTAAACAGGATCAGAAATCTTGTAACAGAGTATAATCCGGATGAAAAAGATCAGGATATATATTATAATGTAGGTTTCAATCAGACTATTCAGGTAAATACTCATGCCAAGGAAGTATTTACACATAATGTTCGAAGAGATCTTGATGATTTTGAGACCTATTTAAGACAGCTTCAGGAAGTTGAGACTGCAATCAGCGATATAAAAACTGAAATGGAGAAATATTCGGAAGAATCTGATGAATATAAAAATCTTCAGTTAAAGCTGGATGCAGCCAACAAAGCGTATACTTATATACGTGATAACGTTCAGACTAAGTTTGAGAACCAGATTAGCAAATATCAGAGCTATATAGATGATGTCAATGTTGCGGTAACCAATAACGGTACAAGAGGAAGCCGTCTGGAACTCATAACTGACAGACTTATGAACCAGAAAGCAACTTTTAAAGATCTTCAGAGCAGTAACGAAGATGTAGATATGTCTGAGGTTTCGGTACAGCTTAAGAGTGCGGAACTTACTTATGAGGCGTCACTTATGGCAACCAGTAAAATTATGCAGACTAACTTGATGAACTATATTTAAGTAATTAGATAATAGCGCAAAGGGAGTAATTTACTCCAAAGAGGGTACAATTATGAAAGTTACAACAAAAATATTTGGCGAGATTACGATTGATGATGAAAGGATCGTTACGTTTCCAAAGGGTATCATCGGTTTTCCGGATATGACAAGGTTTGCAATGATACATGATTCCGAAAAAGGACTGGATTCCATTCACTGGCTGCAGTCTTTGGATGAGCCTGCGTTTGCTATGCCGGTTATGGATCCGCTTATTGTATGCCCGGATTATAATCCGGAGGTAGATGATGAGCTGCTCAAACACATAGGTGAGCTCAATCCCGAAGAGATGCTGGTATTGGTAACGGTAACAGTGCCCAAAGAAGTGACACAGATGTCAGTTAATCTTAAAGGCCCCATTATAATCAATGCAACAGAGAAAATGGCAACGCAGGTTATCGTAGAAGGCGATGAATACCAGGTAAAATTCCCTATTTACGATATACTGAATGAAAATAAGAAGAAAGCAGGTGAGTAAATGTTAGCTTTATCAAGAAAAAAGAGTGAAGCGCTCATCATTAACAACAACATCGAAATTACAGTGTTGGAAATTAAGGGAGAACAGGTGAAGCTTGGCATTAACGCACCGAAGGAAGTGCCCGTATATCGTAAGGAAGTTTATGTCCAGATTCAGGATGCAAACAAAGCAGCTATAAATGTAGATGGTTTGGAAGCACTGCAGAATTTGCTGAGATGATTTAATAACTAGAAGTTTGACAAAGATTAGAGGGGGAGCGAAGGTTGTGTCGCTGCCCCTGTTTTTGTTATGAGTCGTGACTCTGTTGAGTTCGCGAAGCGTGCGAAATATAAACCACCCGC
>JAFLTG010000063.1 GCA_022510545.1 Lachnospiraceae bacterium
CCTGCTCTCTGCCCCGGCCTACGGTTGGTATAATAATAGGTGGATGTGGGACAATAATAGCCCCGGCAATTAGACTTGCTGACATTTCAATTAACCTCACTCTTTTCCTTGATTTTTATTATAGCCCATAAAATTGCTTTCTTCAAATACTTTGCCAAAAAGAAAATGAAATGAAAAAGACGGGCATTCCTGCCCGTCAAATCTTACGATTACCTGGTTTATATTCAGCGTATACTTAGCTATTCCTGCACTTTTGCCATCAGTTATCACACAACCCGCCTAATAGAAATAATACTCCTATAAGTAGCCGGCGCAATCTTTATCCCTGTCTTCTCGGTACTGGCATGCACAATCTGTCCGTTTCCAATATAAATACCTACATGCCCGCCATAATAAATAATATCCCCCGGCTGCGCCTCCGAATAAGAAACTCCCTTTCCTATCCCTGACTGCGCATATGAGCTTCTCGGCAGATTATATCCGAAATGATTATAAACTGCCCATACAAAACCGGAGCAGTCTGCACCATCCGTAAGGCTGGTACCTCCTGCCTTATAGGGATTACCTACCCATTTACAGGCATAATTTGCAATTTCCTGTCCTTTTCCGCCGCCGGAAGTTGATGACTTAGGCTTGTCCTTAGATGAGTCCTCGCTTTTATCCGAATTTCCATCGTTTGAGGCTTCGCCATCCTGGCCCCGAGCAAGAAGTTCTTCCTGCTCTTTTCTTTTTCTTTCTTCCTCTTCAGCCTTCTTTCTGGCTTCTTCTTCCAGCTTCTTAATCTGTGCGGTTTCCTGTTTGATTTTAGTCGTATAAGCGGCAGCTTCCTGTCTTGCCTTAGCCAGCATTACCTCATAATTCTCATATTCGGTTTTTTTTCTGGCAAGGGTTTCTTCTACATAAGTCTGTTCTTCCTCAAGCTCATACTTAGAAGTCTGCAATTCGGACTTTTCCTCTTCCAGTTTATCCTGCAGAGCCGCAACTTCTTCAACAGTTGCCTGATATTCTTCAAGCAGATTCCTGTCGTATTCGTAAAGCTTTTCAACATAATCCACCTTATTCATCATATCGGCCACATTGGCTGATTCCAGAAAGAGCTGCAGATACGACGCATCACCCTGTTCATACATGAACTTAATCCTGATTTTCATTGACTCATACTGCTCGTCTTTGGTTGCCACCGCAGCATCGTAATCAGTCTGAGTTTTTTCTATCTCTTCCTCTTTACGACCGATTTCCTCTTCAATAAGACTTATATCTGTGAGCAGGCTGACCATTTCCGCATCCAAATCTTCTATTTCGCTTCCGATATCGGCCTGCGCTCCCACATAATTGGAAATCTGTTTATTTACATCTTTAAGATGTGATTCATTCTCTTCTTTTTCCTTTTGTATGTCTGAAATTGTGGTAGCCGATACCGGCTCAACCACCATGGCAAACATGGTCAAAACCGTTATTACACTTACAAATTTTATAAACCGCTCTTTCATATGTACCTCATCTTGCAAATATGCTTTGCAGTATCTCAAATCTGTAGGAAGAATGCCGTATTTCAGGCATTCTTCTGTGTGAAAAAGAGATTCCTTTCACGCTATTATAACTCACAATTATTAACTGTTCTTGGGAAGGGTACAACGTCCCTTATATTACCCATACCGGTCAGATACATAACGCATCTTTCAAAGCCAAGGCCGAAGCCTGCGTGTCTTGCGGAACCATATTTTCTAAGGTCAAGATAAAACTGGTAATCTTCCTTGTTAAGTCCCAGCTCATCCATTCTCTTTTCCAATGTCTCCAAGTCATCTTCTCTCTGGCTGCCTCCGATTATCTCTCCGATTCCGGGAACCAGACAGTCCATGGCTGCAACTGTCTTGCCATCTTCGTTCAGTTTCATATAAAAGGCCTTGATTTCCTTTGGATAATCCGTTACAAATACAGGTCTCTTGAACTCCTGCTCTGTCAGATATCTCTCGTGTTCTGTCTGAAGGTCACAGCCCCATGATACTTTATATTCAAATTCGTCATTGTGTTTTTCCAGAATATTTATTGCCTCGGTATAGGTCACATGTCCGAAGTCCGAATTCAGAACATGGTTTAATCTATCAATCAGACCCTTATCTACGAACTGATTAAAGAAGTTCATTTCCTCCGGTGCATTCTCCAGAACATATCGAATAATGTGTTTAAGCATTGCTTCAGCCAGCATCATATCATCGGTTAAATCCGCAAATGCTATTTCCGGCTCAATCATCCAGAATTCAGCCGCATGTCTTGTTGTATTGGAGTTTTCTGCACGGAAAGTCGGCCCAAATGTGTATACGTTTTTAAACGCAAAAGCATACGTTTCTACGTTTAGCTGTCCGCTCACCGTGAGGCTGGTCTGCTTTCCGAAGAAATCCTGTGAGTAATCTATGCTTCCGTCTTCATTCTTTGGAATATTCTCCAAATCCAGCGTAGTCACCTGGAACATCTCGCCTGCACCCTCACAGTCGCTGCTTGTAATAATCGGCGTGTGCACATATACAAAACCCCTCTCCTGGAAAAAGGTATGAATTGCATAGGCAATCAGCGAACGTACGCGGAAAGTTGCCTGAAAGGTATTTGTTCTTGGTCTCAAATGTGAAATTGTTCTCAGATACTCGAAGGTATGTCTCTTTTTCTGCAGAGGATAATCTGCAGTAGATGGGCCTTCCACCATAATCTCCTGAGCCTGCATTTCAAAAGGCTGTTTTGCCTGTGGTGTTTCTACGATTTTTCCTTTTGCCACAATTGCGGAGCCTACATTCAGTTTGGATATAGTCTCAAAATTCTCAAGTGCATCACTATATACTATCTGCAGCGGCTCAAAAAATGTTCCGTCATTAACCACGATAAATCCAAAAGTCTTGGAATCCCTGATACTCCTGACCCAGCCGCCGATTGTTATCTCCTTATCAATATACTCTTCCTTGTTACGGTACAAATCCTTGATATCTGTCAAATCCATTTCTATAACCTTACCTTTCTCTCAGCCTGTTTTCTTAATTTGTGTTAATAACGGCGTTTTCAAGTAGGAATTCTACTACTTTTTCCGCCATAAAATATTCGCCAAGTGATTCTTTATCTATCTGGTCCAATAAAGCATCAACTGATTCAAATCCATAATCGGACGCCCATTCCTCACTTGCCGTATTTATTTCTTCATCTGTCATATTGAGACCTTCCATATCCGCAATCGCCTGAAACATTATATACTGCTCAGCCATATTCTGTGCATTGCCTCTTACAATTCCGGTATAGGTTTCTTCATCCATATTGTACGCATTCTGAATATAAGTAGTCAAATCCATACCATAGTATGAGGCAGTCTCTGACATATCTTCTATCAATGCATCATAATAACGGTCTATCAGCTTCCCCGGAAGTTCCTCCTTAAATGTGCAATTATCCATAACCGCTTTAGTTATATCATTTCTCAGTGTCGATTTATATGAGCTTTCAGCACTTGAATATAAATAATCATACATATAGGTTCTTAATTCTTCTACCGTAGAGCAGTCTCCGATATCCAGTTCCTGTACAAGTTCGTCGGTAAGCTCCGGTAATTTTGTAACTGAAATACTATTGATCTTAACCTCAAAAACTACCGCAGCACCTGCCAGGTCAGTATTACTGTAATTCTCAGGAAAAGTCAGATCCAGTGACACGGTATCTCCTACATTACTTCCGATAAGTCCATCCTCGAATCCCGGAATAAACGTCCCGGAACCGATAGTCAGATCATAACCCTGGGCCGTACCTCCGGAAAATGCAACTCCATCTCGATAACCGGCATAATCAATATTGACCGTATCCCCTTCTCGAACGTCAGTTCTGTCTTCTACAGGTTCAATAGTCGCTTGAGATGACAACACATAGGTATTGATATATTGATCAACGTCATCATCTGAAACCACTGGTGGTGTCTCATTAAGCTCAATACCCTTATATTCACCCAGTGTCACATAATCATCAGCGTTTAATTCTCTGATATATACATAGTCGGCATCATTGCCTGATGTATTATCTTCACTATTATCCGTGGTATTTCCCGCATCATTATCCGCCTCACTGACCACGGTATTTCCCACACTATTGTCTGCATTATTTCCTGATGTATTGTCTCCACACGCGGACAACATACTTACAGCCAGCGCAACCACTGACAATAACGCAATTTTTTTCCTAATCATAACAGCTTGCCTTTCTTGTTTTATATACAGATAAATATATCATAATTTGGCGCTTAACGAAAGTATTTATTATAAAATAATCTCTCCCTGCCCTTGCCTAATATTCAATTCAATGCTAAAATATGGAATATCAAGCTTTGTAAAGGTTTAAAATTATTAACCACAAGAACGGGGGTTTATAAATATGAAAACAGTAACAATAGTAATATTGTGCATTATAGCGGTTCTTATAATCGCCATGGTAGTTTTGTACTTTTTAGGCAAAAATATGCAGAAGAAGCAGGAAGCGCAACAGGCTCAGATAGATGCTATGAAACAGACTGTTTCGATGCTTATAATCGATAAAAAGCGAATGCGGATAAAGGATGCCGGGCTGCCGCAAATGGTCGTTGATCAGACTCCCAAGATGCTTAGGAATTCTAAACTGCCCATTGTAAAGGCAAAGGTGGGTCCCCAGATAATGTCACTGATCGCGGATGAGAAGATTTTCGATTCCATACCTGTAAAAAAAGAAGTAAAGGCCGTTGTAAGCGGAATATATATTACCGATGTCAAAGGTCTTCACGGTAAACAGGCACCGGTGGAACAAAAGAAAAAAGGCTTCTTCAAACGCGCTATTGAGAAAGCGCAGGAAAAAGCCGGTGCTACACCTGTTAAATAACACAGACAGACAAATATATCGATTAAAAATTTAAGGAAACACCGGACGAAACTATCCGTGTTTCCTTATTAATTTTCTATGGATTTAACTTCTATCATAATAATACACTCTGAAAGCAGCTCGCCGCCGGACTCAATAGCATATTCCACATTTATCAAAATATTATCCGGAGAATTAGAAATATTAACTTTTTTAGTGTTTATACCAAGCTGTACCTCTCCATAAGGAGTGTTATAATTTGCGACGTTTTTCTTGTTATTTTCAAAAAGCATACGCACATTTACTGGTCCGCTCCTCGTAATTTCAAGAGCATCTTCTCCAAATTTGACCCTGTTCTTTACAGGTTCTTTGAACCCTTCCATAACTTCATCATAGAGGAGATAGTGCTTATTGCTTTTTTCATAATATACACCTTGTACAGTATATTCAGTTTTATCTGCTATAACATCCGTTTTAGATGATACAGACTCTGCATTATCTGCCGTCATATCCGTCTTAACTGACTTCGCTCCGACACTATCAGTTCCTGCAGCACCTGCACCATACTGGATGGAACTAAACTCTATCAACACATCTTTAGTCATAACAATAACCGGACCTTTCTCTCAGCATACAAACCTAATACTCCTCTATATTGATTGCCTTGGCAGAAAGAATCCCGTAAGGAATAATGGAATTGGCAAACTTCTGAAACTTATCCGCAGCATCACTTACAAAAAAACGATACAGTTCGGTCCCCAGCTCAGGCCTTTTTTCACTTTCAAGACCCTCTTTTTCAAGCAGTTCTTTTAACTCTCTCGCAGTTTCATAAGCCGGATTGACGAGGGTCACCTTATCCCCCATAACTTTGCCGACAGTTGAACGAATCAGGGGATAATGTGTACAGCCAAGAATCAGAGTATCAATGTCTATATCAATCAATTCCGTAAGATATCTTCTGGCTATCTCATCCGTAACCGGGTCTTCCCATAACCCTTCTTCCACAAGCGGCACAAACAGCGGACAGGCTTTCTCTATCACACTGACACTTGTGTCATTTTCTTCTATGTATCTTTTATAGATTCCGCTGCCAATGGTTGCTTCGGTCGCAATAACTCCGATTTTACCATTGTTCGTTGCTTCTATTGCAGTTTTGGCCCCCGGCTTTACCACTCCGATTATCGGTATATCTACTTCATGTTCCAATTCATCAAGCGCATAAGCACTTGCCGTATTACAGGCAACCACAATTGCCTTTACTTCCTGCATCTGCAAAAATCTGACAATCTGTCTCGAAAATCTTGTAATTGTATCCCGTGATTTACTGCCGTAAGGCACTCTTGCAGTATCTCCAAAATACACTATCCTTTCGTTCGGCAGCTGGCGCATTATTTCTCTTGCCACTGTCAATCCGCCGACTCCGGAATCAAAAACTCCTATCGGCGCATTACAAAGCAAATCATCTTTTTTCATAATATGCCAATACTCCTTCTATTTCTTTTTTCTACGATTATTTTCTCTATATTATTTTACCTGACTAAGCCACTCAAACAGTCTGCTCTTAATAACTATATGTTCGTCATCAGCCATTAGTATATCAGGATAGACTCCGGATGCTCTTGAATCGGATTCCTTATTTTCATTGTCTGCCTCAGGAATTACGTCCTCATATACCTCATCCGTCTCATAAACGGCCTCATAAGTATCCCTTGGAAAACAAAGCTCCGGATAAAGCACACACCACCAAACCAGAGCCACAACTCCAACTGCTGCGCCTGTGAACCTTAGATACGGTTTTCCGCACCAATTATACACTTTACTATATATTTTTTCTAAAATACATCTTACTTCTTTTACATCTGAACTTCCGGTCTCTGTTAAAAATAATTGCTTTTTAAATCCATTCATCTTATATCCTCCTTTATGCCAATACATCTGTATCCGGCTTATAAAGGAGTATTGCCTGTAACTTGATGAATATTCCGATAATAATAATATATTTATTTCTCTTTACTCTCCATCCTTATCTGCCTGATTATGGATTTTTCCTGATTATCAATGTGCACCTTGGCCGCTATGGCTGCCTGCTCCTTGTCATTATTAATTATACTTTCATAAATCATTCTATGTTCTTCTATCAGATTATTATGCTGGTCTTTTTCTTTAATATATTCAAAACGATATCTGTACATCTGATCCGAGAGCTTTTTTATCATCTGAATAAGTCTACGGTTCCCGGTAGCTTCCACAATTATCTCATGCAGTTTTACATCTGCTGCCGCTATGATAGTTGTATCCCCTGTTCCGGTTGCTTTTTCAAA
Source organism: Lachnospiraceae bacterium (assembly GCA_022510545.1). Classification (GTDB taxonomy): domain Bacteria; phylum Bacillota; class Clostridia; order Lachnospirales; family Lachnospiraceae; genus UBA3282. Next base: position 7,173 of record JAFLTG010000063.1, read on the forward strand.
CTCATCGCAGGCTGCTTTTAACTGCTGCTTTTCCTCCTGTGTGATCCTCTCACAGGCCAACTCGGCACAGAGTGCATCCAAAGCTCTTCTTACTTCCAATACATCCTTAAGATCCTTTTCTGTTATTTGTGCAACTATAGCCCCACGTCTTGGAATCATAATAACAAGACCTTCCAGCTCCAGCTTACGAATCGCCTCTCTTATCGGCGTCCTGCTGACGCCGAGTTTGTTGGCAAGATGTATTTCCATAAGGTGCTCTCCCGGCTTCAATTCTCCGGTCAGAATCGCCTTTCTGAGCGTATTGAACACAACATCCCTTAAAGGAAGGAATTCATCCATATCAGCTTGAAAACTATCACCCATATATTTTCCCCCATCAAATGAATCCGGTCACAAAGACCTGTTTTGCAAGTTCTTCTATCGCAATTTCCTTTGCGGCATTTTTTGCCGCTTTTGCGTCTGTAAAAATACCAAATACCGTCGGTCCACTCCCACTCATCAGCGCACCTTTCGCACCCTCGTCTTTCATCAGGGTTTTTATCTCATTTATTACAGGATATTCCCTAACCGTAACCGTTTCGAGAACATTACCCAGTCTGTCTGTTATGCCGCTAAGATCTCCTTCTTTAATGGCCGCTATCATCCCGTCAATATCCGGGTGATACGCCAGGCTGTCCGCATGCAGGTTTTCATAAACATATTTAGTAGAGACATTGATATCCGGCTTGGCAATCAGTAATGTACACTGAGGCGGAGACGGCAGCTTTGTTAAAACCTCGCCTATCCCCTCAGACAAAGCGGTGCCTCCCATAAGACAGTATGGAATATCTGCCCCCAGCTTTACGCCTATTTTCTGCAATTCCTCGAGAGAATATCCAAGCTCAAACAATTCATTCAGTCCAAGCAATGTAGCTGCAGCATCCGCACTGCCGCCTGCCATTCCTGCGGCAACAGGTATCCTTTTTTCCAAAAAAACCTCTACACCCTGTTTTATACCGCTTTCTTCAAGAAGTTTTCCTGCTGCCTTGCAGATTAAATTATCACTCCCTGTAGAAAGCTCATTGTTATCCATATTCAAAACAATACCGGGCTGATCACTGACATTAAACGTAAGCGTATCGTAAATGTCCACTGTCTGCATAACCATCTTTACTTCATGATAGCCATCCGGTCTACGCTTTAGAACATCCAGTCCCAGATTTATTTTTGCATATGCGTTCTTAGAAATATTGTCCATACCAACCCTGCCTAATCACAATCCCGCGATGTTTGTGCCGTAGGTACAAACTCGCAGGTGAAAGCTATGTTTTCACCTTGTATACAGTATACCATAGATTGTACTTAATTTTATACAATCCGGCCTGATTTGTCAATGTAATTAAAAAACTCCCGCCACCAAAGATACTCTTTAATGTCGGGAGTTTTATTCTATAGTTCAAACTGCCATACCTATATGGCATAATGCATACTAATAATTAATTAGTATTAGTTGTTGTTGATGCTTCTGCTGCAGCCTCTGTTGATGTTTTAGCTTGTGCAGCTTCCTCAGCCCACTTGTCAAATTTCTCTAAAACAGCATCATATGTTTGCTTGGAAATCTCAGGAAGCTTACCGCCCCAGGTTTTCTCAGCCTGTTTGTAGCCTTTTTCAAATGCTGCGCGCATCTCTTCAATCTTATCCGGATCGCCGCCTGTAAGAGCCTTAGCAAAATCAAGGATACGGTCTGAAGTCTGCTTTACACCCCAGTATCCATCCTCAGCTATATCTTTCTGAGCCTGCAATCTGGTAGCCTCATCAACTTCAAGCTTACCGCCTGACAGGATGCTCCAAAGATCGTTTGCAATATTATATGTCTGACCCTGCTGGCCTAATAACTTCTCAACAATACTCTGCAGCTGCTTCTGTCTGTTTTCAGCATCTGCTTTCATTTTATTAACCAAATCTGTATTTTGAGTATATGTTTTCTTTGTTGAATCTGTTACTTTTTCGTTAGACGGCTCATAAACAACACCTTTATCTTCAGCTGTTGATGTGCCATTATTTGTTACATTTTCTTCTGCCTTTGATGCGGTTGACTGGCTTGTCTGATAAGCATCATAGGTGCTGGTTGCACCGGTAACTCCATTTACACTCATGCTAATCCCTCCTTGGAAAATTATTAAATAGTCACTTTTCAGAATCTATTGGTTCTGACACTTCTGATAATTATATCGTACAGTTTATGAAAAAACATTAGAGGCAATAATAATTTATTTACCATTTTTATGTAATTTCATTACATTTACAAGACCTTTTATGACAAATTAATATTTTTTCTTATTTTTATCATTATCGTTTGATGAGTCTGACTTGTTGTCATTGTCATTTTTTTTGTCATCTGACTTATCAGATGTATTTCCGCTAACAGATACCGGTATACTTGACGAATTAGTTGTCATAGTACACCTTCCGTCGAAGAATGCATCCTCATCAATTACAAGGGATCTTGCAGTAATATTTCCCGAGACCTTACCGGTAGAGTGAAGCTCTAATTTTGCCTGTGCCACAATATCACCCGTTACTTTGCCGGAAATAATCACATTCTGTGCCGTAATATCGCCATTAATCTGTCCGTCTACACCTACAATAAGCAACTCTTTACACTCACAGTTACCATTTACTGTGCCATCTACACGAAGAGTTTCCGGTGCGGAAAGATTACCATCAAATACTGCTCCTTTACCAAGCAGAGTGCCAACTCTGGCCTTTAAATCTGTTCCTGCATTTGCATATTTGTTTTTTCCCATCATTATATAATCCTCCTTTTATCCTTTCGCCTCAATTACCGTCAGTGGATCTATAGGATTTTCCTCAAAGGTAATCTGATAATCCAGCTGTGTGTCATCTATGGTAATAGTAAACAAAGTATCACCTGCTTCAACCTGTGCACCCTCGGTTGCCTGTACCTCTGCATTCTGATGGCACATATAACGCGACTTGTATCCTTTATCGTGCTCTACTTCAATTATGATCGGGTATGTTTCGTCTGATGTGACTGTAGTCACCGTACCGTTACCGGTTGCTACTATATTCCCTTCGGTATGTGTGTTGATTGAAAGATATGGCTGCTCCTCAGAGTAGGATGCAAGCACCGCACTTACTCCTGAAGATGGATAGCGGCGCGGAATTGTAGAATCCGGATCGGATTCCGACTCTTTTTTAGTTTCATCGTCATTATTTTCGAAGGCCTGTTTAAGAGCTTCATTCTCCTCTTGAAGTGCCAATATCTCATCATTCAAATTTTCCTTTTCCGTCTCCAGCTGTGCTACCAGCTGTTCCTGCGTTTCCAACTGTTTGCTCAGATTCTGTTGTCCTGCGCCGGCAGGATAAAAACCAAACACTATAAAACTCATGGATAATGCTACAACGCATATCAGAACAAACATACAGATAAGCAGACGAAGTGCAAGCTGAGAAATATGAAATTCCCTGCCTTCCTTACCTGTATTGGATATAAGCAATATGGAAAAGGATTCCTTATGTTTGTGTCCTTTACGTTCCATTTTAACCCCCATACATAAATATACTTATTATCATAATAACACAAATTTCAAAAAAATAAAACCGCTTAAGTGTCGCATTGAGAAAATTATGCGAAAAAACGGGCGAAAACTCCCATAATAATGAATTTTCACCCGATTTTATCCACATATAACTCCAGATTTACTATGAAATTCCTTTTACCACAAGAATTTTATCTCCGGCCTTGATATCTTCAGTAGTAAGCTCATTGATTTCTTTAAGCTGTGCAATAGGTACATAATATTTCTTTCCGATATCCCACAGTGTATCGCCGGCACCTGCAATGTAAATAACCATTCCGGGAAGTTCACTGACTTTGTTCATATCCAGTTCAGTGACATTGATGTCAGTTATCAGGCTGGTCTTTTTCGTTGTAAAGACAAGCACATCAAAATTGAGCACAGCCTTGATGTCCAATTCATCGCTGTCTAACATCGTTACGGAAAGCTGCTCCGAATTCCAGTGAATATGATACATACAGAACTCATCTATACCGGGTACATCGATGAGATATTGGAAAGGCAGGGAACTTCTGGTTGCGTACAAAGTATTCTGTCCATTTGTACACAGATATACCGTTGTGATATTAAGCGTACCCGTTATCGAAATTCCGTTATCAACTATACTCTGTTCCGCAATCTGGATTTCACCTTCACTATGTACAAGCTGATACATGTGCATTTCTGTATTTTCGATCTTGGCCTGACCTGCTACCCTGCATTTCCCACTGTTGCGATGAAGAAGGCTCTTTAATGACACATCTGTGGTTATTGCTTCAATTTCTTTGGCCACACCATAGATATCCGAAAGCACTTCAAGATTCTCTTCTTCATAGAGTCGGATTTCGAGATCCAATACATTCTCTACACAAAATACTCTCTCCTCACCATCAAAATCCTGTTTGATTTCCACACTGCATTGTGAGGTGGTATACCGTATATCCGTTATCATATTTTCCCGGCAGCCCTGACACTCTATCATACCGCTGAAAGGCACGGTATTTTCATACCAGATAGCTCTGTCATTATCACCTTCGCCCTCATAAATGAAAAAGGCTTTCATCTCGCCCTGTATACCGATTTTACCATCCAGCGCCTTAAACTCCACATTATTCAATGTTATACTGTGCCAGATTGGGTTAAAGGCATTGGGCAGATTACCTGGAAGCTCCATTTCTTCTTTAATACGGAAAATATCTTTCTTATTAACCGTCATCTGCAAAAGCGGATACTGCTGTTTGCGATATTCCACCGGTTCATCATGATAAATATCCACTGCGGCTTCCTGTTCCATTCTTTCTTCCTGTTCCATTTCGAAAGAAATCATCGCCTGCACACTCATTTTTCTGGAATTGATAAGTCCTACGCTCAAATCCTCAACCGTCCATGAGGTCAGTACCGAATCTCCGCTATGTATTCCCTCCATATTAATTTTTTCTTCAAACGGAAGCTCGGCATCCATACTTGCACACATACCCTCTTCTTCAGTCATGTACAACATCTGCACTTGCAGCTTTCCCCTCAAACTGACACGGTCGTCATTTATACGGACTTCATCCACAATGACCTCTCCCTTTGAAGCAATCAGATTGCTGGCGTCCGGTCTATTATCAGATATATTTACATCCTCTTCCAATACCATCTGGGTTCCTGCCTGATTTGCAATGCGATCCATATGTATCTTTTTCTTCACTAATTCCACAAAAATACCTCCATGCGTATACTTACTGTATTGTATGCCGCATGAAGGTAATATATTCCAAGGTGAAAATGAATTTACCCTGTTATTGTACCGCACCGATTAATTCGTTTATATCTTCCACCCCATTATCCTGCATATATGCTTCGATTCCTTCAACTACCTCTATGGTCGCATAGGGATTGACAAAATTCATTGCACCTACAGCCACAGCAGAAGCGCCTGCAAGCAGAAATTCAATTGCATCTTCCGCCGAGGCAATGCCGCCCATTCCGATAATCGGAATCTTTACGGCCTGAGCCGTCTGATACACCATCCTGACCGCCACAGGTTTAATAGCGGGACCGGAGAGGCCGCCTGTTTTATTTCCAAGCACAAATTTTTTATTATAAATATCAATTTTCATTCCCGTTATAGTATTTATCAACGAAAGAGCATCCGCACCTGCCGCTTCGGCAGCTTTGGCCATCTCTGTAATATCTGTAACATTCGGGCTTAACTTCATTATTATTGGCTGTTTAGCCTTTTTCTTTATCTGTGAGGTTATGTCATAAAGACAGTCCGCCTTCTGCCCAAACGCAATAGCTCCTTCTTTTACATTTGGACAGGAAACATTGATTTCAAGCATATCTACCGGTTCATCTGCCAGCCTTTCCACAACCTCAAGGTAATCCTCAACCGTTTTTCCGCAGACATTTACAATAACTCCGGTATCATATTTCTTTAAAAAAGGGATATCCCTTTCTACAAAAACATCTATTCCCGGATTTTGCAAGCCGATTGCATTTAACATACCGCCGTAAACCTCAGCCACACGCGGTGTCGGATTTCCCGGCCAGGGCACATTGGCAACACCCTTGGTAACTACCGCACCCAGCCTGTTTAAATCCACAAATTCACTATATTCCATTCCGGAGCCAAAAGTACCCGAAGCTGTCATAACCGGGTTTTTAAATGTGACCCCTGCAATTGTAACCTTTGTATTCATCAGATATCCACCTCACTTGCTTCAAATACAGGACCATCGGTACAGATACGTGCATTATTTACATGTGAGTGATGATCCACTTCCTTAGTCTTGCATACACAGCCAAGGCAGGCTCCCACACCGCAGGCCATCCTCTCTTCAAGGGATATATAAGCCTCAATATTATTATCTGCCGCATATTGTTTAATCGCACGCAGCATCGGCAAGGGACCACAGGCCATAATTATATCTGCACTTAAGCTGTTTTCCCTTATCGCGTTCATGACGTTGCCCTTACTGCCCACGCTTCCGTCCTCGGTAGCAATATAAACCTTACCGTAATGAGAAAATTCCTCCAGCAGACAAACATTCTCATTCCTGTATCCCAGAACAATTTTTTTATCGGATTTAAGTTCCTTGGTAAGCTGCAGCATCGGCGGAATGCCTATGCCGCCTCCTATGATAAAAACGCTTTTACCGTCAGCTTTCTCCAGAGGAAATCCATTGCCAAGAACTCCGATAACATCAAGTGTATCTCCCGAATGATATGAGGCAAATTCTTCGGTTCCTTTTCCTAAAACGCGATATACGAGACGGAGCCTTTTGCGTTCTTTGTCTGCCTCACATATGCTGATAGGTCTCGGGAGCAGGGTTGAGGCATTGTTTGGATAAACGCCTACAAACTGTCCCGGTCTGACATCCATAGCCAGGTCGGTTTCAAGAAGTAAATCGTAAACATTTTCTGCAATAATAGTTTGTGACACAACTGTCGTTTTTACTTTCTTCTTCTGTGCCATATTTTTTCCTTTCTATATAAATTATTAATCTTTGTAAACAATTTCTCCACTACAGATCGTATACTTTATAACTCCAGGCATTGTTTCTCCGATAAACGGTGAGTTACCTGATTTAGATGCAAAACTCTCAACTTTCCACTCGGCGTCTTTATCAAAAATAACTAAATCCGCCGGTGCATCTTTTCCAATATATCCTGCGTCCAGCTTGTATAGTTTTGCAGGCGCGAGACTCATTTTTTTAATAAGTTCCATCATAGTAAGATATCCGGGTTGTACGAGTTCCCTTATCCCAAGAGATAACGCAGTCTCAAGTCCTATAATTCCGCTGGGAGCCTCGGTGATTGATTTCTCTTTCTCTTCCGTGGAATGAGGCGCATGATCTGTGGCTATCACATCGATTGTGCCATCTTTAAGCCCCTCTATTATGGCAAGTCTATCCGATTCTTCACGAAGCGGCGGATTCATTTTGGCAAGTGTGCCATGTTTAATTGCTGCATCCTCCGTCAATGCAAAATGGTGAGGCGTAGCTTCTGCAAAAATATGACACGAGTGTCGTTTTGCTTGT
>JAFLTG010000064.1 GCA_022510545.1 Lachnospiraceae bacterium
AATGCTTTGAAGACGTAGATATACCGGCCGAAAGAAAGAGGGCAAGGGAGGAAGGTCTGAAAGAAGGTCGAGAGGAAGGCCGCGCAGAAGGCTTGAAAGAAGGTCGAGCAGAAGGGCGTGCAGAGGGCCGCGCAGAAGCTCATGAAGAAGCCAAAATAAATTTTGCGGCACTTACAGTAAAAACTGTGGAATCTGCTATGAAAAATTTAAGTATCGACCTGCCTGCCGCCTGTAAAACTTTAGATATCTCTATTGAAGAATACGAAGAAGCCAAAGCGTTGCTTGCCTTGTAGGAAAGAAAAGGGAACAAACCATAACCGGTTCATTCCCTTTAATCTCAACTTTCTTATAAAATCAGGTCTTTTCTAATTAACCAAAGTATCTCTTAAGCAGACCTTCAAATGCCTTGCCATGTCTTGCCTCATCCCTAGCCATTTCATGCACTGTGTCATGAATAGCATCAAGGTTAGCAGCCTTAGCGCGTTTAGCGAGGTCAAACTTACCTGCGGTAGCGCCGTTCTCAGCTTCAACTCTCATCTCAAGATTTTTCTTGGTAGAATCTGTTACAACTTCGCCAAGCAACTCTGCGAATTTAGCAGCATGCTCTGCTTCTTCCCATGCAGCCTTTTCCCAATATAAACCGATTTCAGGATAGCCTTCTCTGTGAGCAACTCTTGCCATTGCAAGATACATACCAACTTCTGAACACTCGCCGTTGAAGTTTGCTCTAAGGTCAGCAATGATATCTTCACTAACGCCTTTTGCAACTCCTACTACATGTTCAGCAGCCCAGGTTCTTTCTCCGCCCTGTGCTGTAAATTTCTCAGCCGGAACACCACACTGAGGACACTTCTCCGGTGCTGAATCTCCTTCATGTACATAACCGCATACTTGACATACATATTTCATAGTCATTCTCTCCTTTAGATATGTTATATTTTAAGATGTTTTGCAAAAGCATAGGGAACATCTTAATTTGCATTTTCCGGTTCACGGCAGTCACCGCAGATGCCGTAAAAATATGTGATATGCCCTTGAATCTCTCCATTGAAATCCATACCGGCAATATCAACAATGCTGTCAATATTATTCATTTTTAAATCTATGACCTGACCGCATTTGGAACAGACAAAATGATAATGCGGAGAAATATCCGCATCAAAATGGTCCACACCGTCACCAAGGTGCAGACGATTGATTTCACCCATGTCCGCCAGCAAAGTCAGATTTCTGTATACAGTACCAAGGCTGATATTAGGATATTGCTGCCTGACATTCATATATACTACATCGGCAGTCGGGTGATCCTTTCTTGACATTAGAAAGTTTTTAATTTCTTCTCGTTGCCTGCTGTATTTGATAGCCAATAATAACCATTCCTTTCTCTCAACAAGGTGTTTAAATCAGTAATGATTACTGATATTAGTATATCAAATAAGTACTGAATGTCAATATTAAATAGGTGCTAAAATAAAATTTTACAAATTTTTAATAAGAATATATGAATGGATTTATTTTTATTTGCCTGTTTTGTGGTATATTAAATATGAAGGGTGAAATTAGGCTATGGAAGGGTGAGTTCTTTTGAAATTTAAGACCCGCTTACTTATTACTTCGATTTTAATCATTGTTGTACCGTTGCTGCTTACTGCTGTTGCATTTATGGGGATTGGTATTTTTGTGGCTAATTCCGAGCAGGAGTTTGGAATCAGTGGCAATAATTATACGGCTTTTACCTATACATTGGAAAATTATAATAAGATGACGGAAGAGGTTCTTTTGCAGGTTCAGAAACAGCTGAGTGAGAATCTGGCAAATATGGAGGATACAGAGTATCTTGAGCAAATCAACGGAGAGTTGTCCACGAAATCTTCCTATATTATAGTAAGAAAAAATGGTGAGCTCTATTATACCGGAAATCCTGAAGCAGCTGAAAAAATTTTTGCACTGCTGCCGGTATATGGAAGTGATGTTTCTAATTCAAAACGCGGGTATTACTATAATGATATGAAGAAACTTGTAAAACAGTTGGACTTTAGATTCTATGACGGAGATGAAGGAAGCTTTTTTATAGTTACAAAAGTTAGTTCACTGGTTTCGCAAAAGATGATGATAGATATGATGCTTGCCTTCATCCTTATTTTGATTTTTACAAGTATGATTTTGACACAGTGGATGCAAAAGGGTGTTTTCATACCGATTGATCAATTGAATAGGGCGATGCAGAATATTGCGGAGGGAAATCTGGAATACAGACTCTCAAGCGATGGCAAGGGTGAGATTGGCGAGTTATACAGAAATTATGAGGACATGCGGCTTAGGTTGAAAGAGTCTGCGGATGAGAAACTTGAGCATGAGAATCAGAATCGTGAACTTATCAGCAATATTTCACACGATTTAAAGACTCCAATCACCGCTGTAAAAGGTTATGTTGAGGGTATAATGGATGGTGTTGCCGATACTCCGGAAAAAATGGATAAGTATATCAAGACCATTTATAATAAGGCAAACGATATGGACAGACTTATCAATGAACTGACTTTATATTCCGGAATTGACAACAACAGAATACCGTATAATTTTCACCGCATTAATGTGGCAGAATATTTCGGGGATTGTGTGGAAGATGTCGGACTTGATCTGGAATCTAAGAATATTAAGCTAAACTATGACGATCTGGTTTCACCGGATACACAGATCATTGCAGACCCGGAGCAGCTTAAGCGGGTAATTGATAATATAATCGGCAACAGTGTAAAATATATGGATAAAAAAGATGGGGTCATCGATATACGTATTCTGGATGAAGTAGATTCAATAAGAGTTGAAATAGAGGACAACGGAAAAGGTATTGCGGCAAAGGATCTTCCGAATATTTTTGAGCGTTTCTACAGGACGGATGCATCAAGAAATTCTTCTCAGGGCGGCAGTGGAATAGGTCTCTCTATTGTTAAGAAAATTATTGAAGATCATGGCGGGTATATATGGGCAACCAGCAAAGAACAGGAAGGAACCTGTATGCATTTTGTAATAAGAAAATATCAGGCACCGGAACAAGAGGAGGTATAATATAATGAGCAGGATTTTAATTATTGAGGATGAAGAAGCTATTGCGGATCTGGAAAAAGATTATCTGGAACTTAGCGATTTTGAAGTAGTAATCGAGAATACCGGGGATGCCGGATTAAAAAGGGCTTTGTCGGAAGATTTCGACTTATTGATTTTGGATTTGATGCTGCCGGGGATGGATGGCTTTGAAGTATGTAAGAACATTCGTGAAGAAAAAGATATACCTATCATAATGGTATCTGCCAAAAAAGATGATATAGATAAAATCAGAGGACTTGGACTCGGAGCCGATGATTATATGACCAAACCCTTCAGTCCGTCAGAGCTTGTGGCAAGGGTCAAGGCACACATGGCGCGTTATGACAGACTTGTGGGAAGCAATCAGAAGACAAACGATATAATTGAAATCAGAGGTCTCAAAATTGATAAAACGGCAAGGCGTGTATATTTAGACGGCGAAGAGAAGAATTTTACAACCAAGGAATTTGACTTGCTGTCATTCCTGGCTGAGAATCCTAATCACGTATATACGAAGGAAGAACTTTTTAGAGAAATCTGGGATATGGATTCTATCGGTGATATAGCAACGGTAACGGTGCATATTAAGAAGATCCGTGAGAAAATAGAGTTTGATACGACGAAACCGCAGTATATTGAGACTATCTGGGGTGTGGGGTATCGGTTTAAGATATAGTTTATTGAAAAGGTGCAAATAATCAAACAAAATTTATCGATAAAGGTACAAATAAGTCATAGGATAACTTGAGAATTGGTGCAAGTTATGTTATTACTAATTCGTCAAATGCTAATGAACAAAGAACAAATATTATACGAAGATAAAGATATCATAGTATGTCATAAACCGGCAGGGATAGCCACCCAGACAGCGAGGATTGGCCAGCGTGATATGGTTAGTGAAGTTAGTAACTATTTAGGAGCGCCCGTAAAGCTGGTCCATCGTTTGGACCAGCCTGTAGAGGGCATCCTTGTGTTTGCCAAGAGTCAAAAGGCGGCAGGGGAACTTGGCAGGCAGATAACGTCAAACCAGATGGAGAAATACTATTATGCAGTAGTTGCCGTAAATAGTGAAGTTAATGTGCCTGTTTTGGATGAAGCAGACTCCGTACAAAATAAAGTAGGGAAGATTGAATTTATAGAAGGTAAAAACGAAATAACACTGATAAATTATCTATATAAAGACAACAAAACCAACACATCCGCTGTTGTTACTAAGGATAAAAATGGTGCAAAGAGGGCGGAGCTGCGATATACGTTGCTTGACAGGAGTTCTGTTAGGAATTTTGTTTCAGAATCTTTAATAGACTTTAAAGATATAGATATAGCATTGGCAAGAATTGAACTGCTTACCGGCAGACACCACCAGATTCGTGTTCAGATGAGTCATGCCGGAATGAGTCTTCTTGGCGATTACAAATATGCAGATGAAAGGACAAAAAATCTGTCAGAATTGCTGGGCCAGAAAAACGTCGCATTATGTGCATATAAACTTACATTCAATCATCCGATAACAGGAAAAAGAATGTCTTTTCAAAAGGAGCCGGAGTCAGAAATTTTCCAAAACTTCTCATTATAAAATATAACCAATTTCTTATAATAATCTATATTAAGAAATAATTGTAAAGCTATTTTTTATTTACAGCTCGACATTATGAATAATAGTTTTGCAATTACATAAGTAATCGGAGAGTTTATATGAGAGATTGGGGCAATGATATTCAATATTTAGTATTTAAAAGAAATAGACTGGTAAGGTTTGTAGTCACAACCTTGCTGGTTTATCTTTTTTTTCGTTACGTATTTATATTAATAGCCCCATTTTTTCTCGCCTTTATTTTGATTACGTTATTTTATCCTCTATTACAGCGCATACAGAAAATAATCCCTATGAAGAAAAAATTTCTTGCGGTTGGAGTAATGATTCTGGTATTGCTTTTTATTGCAGTAATCCTATGGCTGTTTAGTTACGGCAGCAGCATAGATTTAGCCGCACTAACTGAGCTTGTTGAAAATGCTTATAATAAATTAAAATTGACTCTGCATAACTGCTGCTACAGTCTGGATGGGAAATTCGGATGGAACGGATATGAAATAGAAAACTATATTGTCGATAAGATGACAGCTATGATGGAAAATTTTCATGTACAGGTAATTCCAAGACTGCTTTCTTCTTCTTACAACTGTTTTAAAGTTTTATTCGCATTCGTGGCATTTATTTTTATTGCCTTAATTTCTGCTGTTTTGCTGGAAAAAGACTATTCTTCGTTTATGGAATGGCTGAAAACATCAGAGGATATGTCTTTTATCTGGAAAACATTTGAAGGTGTTTTGAATTACATTATTACTTTTTTAAAGGCGCAAGGGATTCTTTTTTTGATTATCAGCACAATATGCAGCTCTGTCTTGTGGGCGGCGGGAGTTGACGGAAGTATTTTTTTGGGGTGCCTTGCAGGTTTTATGGATGTACTGCCTTTCATAGGAACCGGAATCGTATTGGTACCGACTGCAATATGGCAGCTTTTAAATGGATATTATATTTCTATGGCGGTTTGCCTAGTGCTTTACATTGGATGCATTTGTATTCGGGAATTTCTGGAACCCAAGCTGATCGGTGAGAGTCTTGGTATTGCACCGGTGCTTATGCTGCTTGGGATATATGCAGGAATCCGGCTTTTTGGTGTGAGCGGAATAATTGAGGGGCCGCTGGCTCTGATTGTTATTTACGAATTGATGAAGGTTTAATGTTTGAATATTGTAAAATATTGAAATTTAAATATTTTGGATTGAAAAAAGTATACAAGTTACAGTATAATAAGTTGTGATGCAAAAATTGCGTTACATAATAATATAGAGTTATTTGGGGGTAATTCATATGATGAGCAACAATAATGGTCTGGTATACACAAATGATAAGTGTGTAGCATGCAACAAATGTATTTCCACCTGTCCTGTGACAAAGGCAAACCGTGCGGTTGAACTGGCAGACGGAACTACTCGTATAGAGGTGGATAAGGATGCCTGTATTGCCTGTGGAGCCTGTTTTGATGCATGTAAACACGAGGCCAGATCCTATAATGATGACACGGAGCGCTTTTTTGAAGATTTGAAAAAAGGAGAAAAGATATCACTGCTTGTAGCGCCTGCCTTTATGGCAAATTATCCGGATGAATATGAGAAATATCTGGGTATCTTAAAAACTGCAGGAGTAAATCGTATAATAAGTATTTCATTTGGAGCGGACATAACCACCTGGGCATATTTGAACTACATAACTTCACATAATTATTTAGGAGGAATTTCACAGCCGTGTCCGGCGGTAGTAGGTTATATTGAAAAATATATTCCGGAACTTCTTCCTTTACTTATGCCTGTACATAGTCCGATGATGTGCGGAGCTATCTATACCAAGAAGGAAATGGGAGTTACGGATAAGCTTGCTTTTATCAGTCCGTGTATCGCAAAGAAGAATGAGATTGATGATCCTAATTGCGGAGGTTATGTTTCTTATAATGTAACTTTTAAGCATATGATAGAATACATAAAGAACCACAAGCTCGAAGGAAGAACGCTGGCAAAAGATGAAATTGAATATGGACTTGGTTCTATATATCCGACTCCGGGCGGATTAAAAGAAAATGTATACTGGTTCCTTGGAAACGATATCTTTATCCGTCAGGCGGAAGGTGAGAAGCATATGTATGAATATCTTCATTCCTATTATGACAGAGTAAAGAGTAAGAAGGCACTGCCGTTTATGGTAGATGCATTGAACTGCTCGGCAGGTTGTATCTACGGAACAGGTGTGGAGGAACACAAGGCTAAGGGTGATGATACCCTGATGAACCTGTGGAAAATACGTGAAAACAGTATCAAAAGCAGAGGCGCATGGGGAAGAAACCTGTCTCCCAAGAAACGTCTTGCGGCCTTTAATGCTCAGTTTAAAAATCTGAAACTGGAAGATTATATCCGTCATTACACAGACCGTTCCGCAGGGGTAAAAATGAAAGAGGCAACAAACGAACAGTTGAATGAGATTTTTAACTCTATGGAGAAGAACACTAAAGCAAAGAGAAATATAGACTGTTCGGCTTGTGGTTATGCCAATTGTAAAACTATGGCAAATGCTATTTTTAACGGAATTAATTACAAGGAAAACTGCGTACATTATGCCAAGGATATGGCTATGCAAGAGACAGAGCTGGCAAAGGAGCTGAGTGAGCAGATACGAAATCAGACGGAGAGTGATTTGGCGCGTGCAGATGAAGTCAGCAATATTCTTAGGGAAGTGGCACAGGATTTCGAGACTATGATGGGCTCCTTGAATGATGTGAGCAATGGCAATGATGGCAATGCCAAAGAGGGCACGGACATTGCTATGTATATGCAGGATATCAGCAGTTTCAGTCAGGATATTTTGGATGCTTTCGAAGAAATTAAAGAATTTTTGGTAAAAATAGAGGACAACAGCAAGTCGATTACGGATATTGCCTCACAGACCAATATGCTTTCTCTCAATGCTTCTATTGAGGCAGCCAGAGCAGGCGAGGCAGGTAAAGGTTTTGCAGTTGTTGCAATGGAGATAAAATCTCTTTCCGATTCAAGCCAGAATGCTGCACATGATACTACGAATAACTCAACGGAAATTAAAAAGTATATGGAGAATCTGATGGAGCAGGCTCAATCGCTTTCCGATCTGGTTCGTCAGGTTGATGGACGTGTTAGTAATCTTGCAGCGTCCACACAGGAGATTTCTGCAAGTACAAAAGTTGTGGAAGATATGTCAAAACAGATACAGGATAGATTGAAGACCATCCAAAATGTATAGGATAATTTTATGTTAGAAAATGATCAGGTAAGCAAACAGGAACAAACTCAAGATATTTCAGCCTCTGATAAATCAATACATAAACAGGGACGTATCAATAAAATTGGGAATGTTTTAGTAATCCTGTATTTTCTGATATTAACGATTATATATCCGTTTTTTATAAAAGATGGATATCATAAAATTGGAGAGACAAAGTACTTTTTTTTCCGTAAGGCCAGCCTTATAATAACAACTGTTATTATATTTATTGCCATAGTTGATTTTACCTTAAAAAGGAAGAGTTATTCGGCTAAAGCATTTTACCAAAGTGTGTCATTAACGGATTGCTTTGTATATGTGTATTTTATATCGGTTCTTATTTCCTATATTTGTACACCCTATGCAAAGGATGCATTATGGGGCGCGGACGGCTGGTATATGGGACTTGTAAGCCAGTTGTTGTTTATCAGTATTTATTTTATTTTTTCCAGATATTTCAGATGGGATAATAAATCGTTATTTGTGATATTATTTATATCAGGCTTGGTTTTTTTACTTGGTATTTTGAACAGATATTCTATTTATCCTATTAAGTTGAGTGGACAAACACCGGTTTTTATTTCTACTCTTGGAAATATTAACTGGTTTTGTGGTTATTGGGCAGTTATTTGCCCGCTTGGAGTCGTATTTTATTGGAACTCTGAATCGGTCTGGCAGCGGGCAGTCACAAGTATATATGTTATAATCGGCTTTCTTATCGGAGTCGTTCAGGGAAGCAGCAGCGCGTATCTCGTGTTAGCAGGACTTTTTGTTTTTCTGTTCAGTCTTTCTTTTGAAAAAAACAAAGCAATGTATAGATTAATACAATTATGTATAATGTTTATGTTGTCTTGTCAGGTTGCAAGAATTTTAAGATACTTACCGGATTTTGCAATGAATTACGAAAATGAATTGGGCACTGCGCTGACAGATTCTAATCTGACATTATGCATAGGAATGGTTTTATCGATCGTATATATTCTTTTGTATCATCTGTTTGAAAAGAAAGGGATTAAGGTCGGGGAGTATAAAAATATACGCAATATCACACTAGCTGTAATTGTTGCAATAACACTCATATATATTATAATATTAGTGGTTAATACTCATCTGCCGAAGGGGATTTTCGGATCATCAGAGAATTCTCTTTTTACTTTTAATGAAAGCTGGGGCAGTCATAGAGGAGCGACATGGAGCATAGGCATATCAGCTTTTCTTAGTATGTCACCGCTGTATAAAGTAGTTGGTATAGGACCGGATTGTTTTGCAGATTATATATATTCGATACCAGGTTTATCAGAGTATGTATATGCGCAGTTTGGAAGTTACAGGCTGACCAACGCACATAATGAATGGATTACACTGCTTGTCAATCAAGGCATTTTGGGACTTGCCTGTTATGCAGGGATTTTTGTTACAGCTTTTATAAGATTTATAAAAAGAGCAGGCAGTCATCCGCCCCTGTATCTTTGTGCAGCAAGCATCCTGCTTTATACCGTACATAATATAGTCAGTTTTCAGCAGGTGTTGAATGCACCGTTTGTATTCATGGTCTTAGGTATAGGAGAAGGAATTTGCAGGAAAAATCAAAACAGATAATATAATAAGAAAGGGAAAAGATTATGGCAGACAAGAAATTAGTGGAAGCAATTACATCGATGGAGGAAGACTTTGCGCAGTGGTACACTGATGTGGTCAAAAAAGCGGAGCTGATTGATTACACAAGTGTAAAAGGCTGTATGGTGCTTCGACCTGCGGGCTATGCGATATGGGAGCTTATACAGCAGCAGTTGGACGCAATGTTTAAAGCTGTAGATGTACAGAATGTATATTTGCCGATGTTTATTCCGGAGAGTCTTTTGAATAAAGAAAAAGATCATGTGGAAGGTTTTGCACCGGAAGTTGCCTGGGTAACTCATGGCGGGCAGCAGCCACTGCAGGAGAGATTGTGTGTAAGACCTACTTCGGAAACTCTTTTCTGTGATTATTATAAAGCTACGGTTCAGTCATATAGGGATCTGCCACAGGTTTGTAATCAGTGGTGTTCGGTAGTACGTTGGGAGAAGGAAACCAGACCTTTCTTAAGAAGCCGTGAATTTTTATGGCAGGAGGGCCACACGGCACATGCAACGGCAGAAGATGCTGAAGAAAGAACATTGCTGATGCTTAATGTGTATGCAGAGTTCTGCGAAAAAGTGCTTGCCATGCCGGTAATAAAAGGACGTAAAACCGACAAGGAAAAATTTGCCGGAGCTACCGCAACATATACAATTGAGGCGCTTATGCATGACGGTAAGGCATTGCAGTCAGGGACAAGCCACAATTTCGGTGACGGTTTCGCGAAAGCTTTTGATATTCAGTATACTGATAAGGATAATACTTTGAAATATGTACATCAGACTTCATGGGGAATGTCAACCCGGCTGATCGGCGGTATCATCATGGTGCATGGAGATAATTCGGGACTGGTGCTCCCGCCTAAGATTGCGCCTACCCAGATTATGATAATTCCGATTCAGCAGAAAAAGGAAGGTGTGCTTGATAAGGCATTTGAATTAAAGAATAGATTGAGTAATTTCCGTGTAAAAGTGGATGATGCCGATAAGAGTCCGGGCTGGAAATTCTCCGAGCAGGAGATGCGCGGTATTCCGATTCGTGTGGAAATCGGCCCGAAAGATATTGAAGCAAATAAGTGTGTAATATGCCGTCGTGATACAGGGGAAAAGATAGAAGTATCACTAGACGAGATAGAGACTAAGGCATCAGAGATTCTCGATAAGATACAGGTTGAGATGCTTGAACGTGCAAGGGCTCACAGGGAAGAACACACCTATGTGGCTAAGGATTCAGACGAGTTCAAAAAGATTTTCGCAGAGAAAACCGGTTTTGTTAAAGCAATGTGGTGTGGAGAGCAGGACTGTGAAGATAAGATTAAGGAAGAGCTGTCGGTTACCAGCAGATGTATGCCGTTTGAGCAGGAACAGCTTGCGGATGTGTGCGTATGCTGCGGTAAGCCTGCCAAGAAGATGGTGTATTGGGGCAGGGCGTATTAAAGTCTTACGGTAAATACGCTTCCGCCACCCTCGGCATCTGTCACGGATATGTTTCCGCCATGCGCGGTAACAATTTCATAAGCAATGGATAAACCAAGCCCGAAGTGCTCCTTAGTGCTTCGGGATTTTTCTGCCCGGTAGAAGCGGTCAAAGATTTTCTTTTTATCCTCATCGGAAATACCGATTCCGTTATCCTTTACCGATATATAAAAATGTTCTTTACTATGCGAAAGAGATAACTCCACTTTTCCCAGCTCCTGCGTATAGCTTATTGCATTGTGCATAAGTATAGAGATAACTTGGCTTATGCGGTCCGGATCTGCAGAACATGGTGGGAGTGCCTTTTCCGGCAGATTAATTGTAAGTTCAATGGCTTTATCTTCTGCAATGGGTTTAAATGCATCATATATATTGATTAACAAGGTATCCAGTTCTATGGATTGGATTTTTACGGTAAAACGATTATTGTCGGAGCTGGAGAGGGTAAGCATGTCATTTACCAATGTAGACATACGAAGCGTTTCCTGATGTATTGTTTTTAAGAAACCCTCCTGATTGTCGGGCGGCGCTGTTTTGCAGCATTCAGCAGCAGAAAGAATTACGGCAAGAGGCGTACGAAGTTCATGGGAAGCCGAGGCTATAAATTCAGTCTGTTTTTGTTGATTTTCAATGATAGGCTGTAAAAGCTTTCCTGTAAAAAACCATGAAAACACAGTAAGTATAAATACTGCTGCAGTATCAATAAAAATGAAACGTATGCGCTGTGCTTTTATCTGCTTTTCCAAAGATTCAAGAGAGTAAAATACATTAATTTCAAGAGATGAGGAATTATCTCCGGGCCGTATTGTAATTTCCAAATAATCAGTATTGTTAAAACCGGAATTAGTTTCTTTATCATTTAATTTATTGTACAAAAAGGGAATCCCGTTATCTGTTATAATAAACCGATAGTTTCCCTGCGCTTCCATTTTGGAGAGCCATTCCATCGATATAACGGACTGTTGTTCCAGGTTTGTAGTAATCGTATTGATATCATTTTGAAAAGCCTGTA
The DNA here is from genome assembly GCA_022510545.1 of Lachnospiraceae bacterium. GTDB lineage: Bacteria > Bacillota > Clostridia > Lachnospirales > Lachnospiraceae > UBA3282. The sequence continues at coordinate 12,038 of JAFLTG010000064.1, forward strand.
ATTGATTCTGATATAATTCATGTTCCGATACATATAAGAAAATAAATGACACGACTGTCATAATTAAGGCTGTAATTCCGGCACATAACAGCGTAAGACGTATGTGAACTTTTTTAAACATAAGCTAATTCTCCTGCAGACAATATCCTATGCCTCGTATGGTTTTTATTTGCAGTTTTGAACCGATAATCTGTAAGCGTCTGCGCAAAAAGTAAATATAGTTGTCGAGATTTCCGTCCTCTACATCACTCTCCGGTCCCCAGACCTTTAATAGCAGCGTATTTCTCGGAAGTGTCTGGCCACTGGAACGTATAAACGTCTCAAGAAGATCAGCCTCTCTTTTGGCAAGGGTACAGCTGGACAGCGGTCCCTCCAACATACTATCAGCGGCATTCCAGGTAATATCGCCAACTGTCAATATGTCATTTCCTGTAAGTGTAAGAGACCTCCTGGTGACACATCGTATCCTTGCAAGCAGCTCCTCAAATGCAAAGGGCTTAACCAGATAGTCATCTGCCCCAAGATCAAGTCCCTTGACCTTATCCGATAAAGTACCAAGTGCAGTAATCAGAATAATCGGAGCAGTAATCCCTTTTTCCCTCAACGTAGTCAGCACAGCTGTCCCCTCCATATAAGGAAGCATCCTGTCAAGCAATATAACATCATATATATTCTGCAAACCATAATAAAGGGCAGTATCCCCATCCGTACAGGAATCCACACTAAAATTTTCCGTCTCCAGTTGATAAGTCAGAGTCTCATTCAATTTCGCATCATCCTCAGCCAGTAAAATCCTCATAATAATACCCCTTGATATATTTTGTCACATTAATCATAATATATCAATCTTTAAAGAATCTCTAAAAGCCCGGCGGCATGCAAGTAATGATTTTATACTTTATACCCGATCTTCTTATCACTGAACAAAATATGATTCACCAACCACTCCGTCAAAAAATCCAATATTTCCTCCAGTGTTCCCTGCTGGTTGGAATCAATATGGATAATATCCAATTCTTCAATTCTTGCAACAAATGCATCATGCGCCCGCTTCTGAGCGTCAAGTCCTGCATAGTTGATTGAGCGCATATATTCTTCTTCATCTTTAAAATGGGATGCTGCATACACTGTCAACTCTCCCAGCAAAGAAAGTATTTCATCAAATCTGTCCGATAATAAGTCATTTCTAATGAGGGTCTGTACTTCATCAATGATGCGGAATAATTCCTTATGCTCTTCGTCAATCAAAGGTATTCCGGTCATAAATTCATCTGTAAATTTAACAGTTTCACGCTGCTCGCCTGCCTGCTTTCTTTTGCCGATCATCAGGTCGGAGCCGATAATATGACGATATAGCCAGGTTACCAGAAATTTAAGCAGGTTTTGTAAAAATTCGTCTTGTCCATCGCTGGGAATTGTAGCATCAGCCTGGTTTATTTTATTGCAAAAATCCAAATGCTGTTTTTTCTGCATTTCAAGCTCCGGGTCGTTGATGCTTGCCATATATTCTTCTTCATGTCTAAAATGTTCTTCAGCATAGTTATGAAGGCGCTTAAGCATCTCCTGAGTACGGTCGTACTTATTTTCTGACATATCATTTAGCAATAAATCCTGTAAATCATTTATAATCCGAAAAAGTTCACGGTGTTCATTATCAATGGTTTCAATGCCTGTCAGGCAGTCATCTGTGAATTCATAATACATATTTAATCCTCCATTCATTCTAAATCTGCGAAATTTTACCCTTTTCCAATCTTTTTATCACTATGCAGAATATGATTCACTAACCATTCTGTCAAAAATGCAAGAATTTCTTCCAGTATTTCCTGCTGGTGTTCATCAACCTGCGTCAGGTCTATTTCCTCCAACCTTGCTATAAACGCATCGTGAGCGCGTCGCTGCGCATCAAGCCCTTCATAGTTAATCGATTTCATATACTCTTCTTCATCTGCAAAATGAAACTTGGTATATTCCTTTAACTCTTCCAACAAAGAGATTATGTCATCAAATTTATCAAATGCAAGATCGTTATTAATGAGCTGCTGCACTTCACCGATAATACGGAATAATTCTCTATGTTCCTTGTCAATTAAAGATATCCCGGTTAAATATTCATCGGAGAATTCATAAGTATGATGACGCTCTTCTTTGGGTTTGATTTTTCCTATCATAAGGTCGGAAAATATAATATGGCGATATAGCCAGGTGACCAGATATTTAAGAAGCTTATCTAAAAATTCCTGCTGTCCGTTGTTGGGAATTGATGCATCAGCCTCACTTATTTTGTCGCAAAAATCAAGATGCTGTTTCTTCTGCATCTCAAGTTCCGGGTCGTTAATGCTCTCCATATATTCTTCTTCATGTCTGAAATGCTCCTCGGCATAGTCCGCAAGGCGCTTTATCATTTCCTGAGTTTGGTAGAATTTATCTTCCAGAAATTCATTTTCCAATAAGTCTTTAATTTCGTTTACGATTCGAAAAAGTTCGCGGTGTTCGTTGTCGATTTGTTCAATTCCTATCAGGCAGTCGTCTGTGAAATGGTAGTACATATTGATTCCTCCTTTTTGGGGGTTGGGGGCGGATTGTACAAATAGTAACTTTTCTTTGCTCATTGTCGGAGCCAGAGACGCAAAGAAAAGTTA
>JAFLTG010000065.1 GCA_022510545.1 Lachnospiraceae bacterium
TGCATATTATTTCTAGCGGCGGTATTTGTCCCACTTGGGCAGCAGGAGGTGTATGCCAGCCAGGAACAATCGACTAAAATTTTAAATAACACAACACACAGAAAAGAACAGAGAAAAACGGGGGCGGTTATCGCTCCCGTTGCTGAAAATCATACCAGCCTACATTCGGCGTATTCTGATAGGTTTTCATAAATATTGTACATTTTTTATGTGTCGCCGTAACATCGCCGCGAAAAAGTGATTGAATTTCTATAAATCCTTATATATCTGCCCCCTATTTCCTACATCGATAACAGTTACAATAAGCCTGCCATTATCCACCTCATAAATAATGCGGTATGGTCCAACCCTCAAACGCAGTACTCCCTCATATCCTCTTAACTTCTTTATATCTTCCCCTTCAGGGAGTCTTTCAATAGCCTCGACTACTCGTCTCTTGTCTGTAGCAGGGAGCTTATCAATAAACTTCTTTGCCCTTTTCTTAATGAATATTTGATACATCAGGCAAGCCCCATTCTTTTTTACACTCATCTAAGGTAAAGGTTTCATCTTTGTCAGGATCAGTATCCTCCAAATAATCCTGATACAATTTCTGGCAATATAATTCATCATTATCCTCATAAGCAGTAAGCCCCTGTACATAGGCAAGAATATATCCCAGCTTATACTCAGGCACCTGATCCAATAACTGCACTATTTTCTCCTTCTCTGACATGTTAAACACCTCCTATCACAGCAAAGAATGGACTTAAAAGCTTTTTCTTATAATATTATATCGCAAAATCTACAAAACACAACACGAGGCATGTATATATAGCCTTATTGCCATAGCTTATCTCATAATATTCTTCAATTTTTTCTGCCATTGGCTGCTTCCACCATCTTCCACATGTTCTATCACCATATATAGATTTAACTTTATCAATAATATCCTAATTGTAACATACATCCTTACTTTTGTCTTTCATAAAAACTCTAAATTAGAAACTTAACTAGAAAAAAAGAACCACGCACTACACATGATCCTTTTTACAACAGTATATGCTTTTTAAAAATTTTCTTTGCTAAATAGCAATTTTGTCCCCATGGTGTCGCCGTGGAGGCGCCGCAAATATGTATCTAAAGGCACTTAGATGTACTTTCGACCAATCATTCAACGTCCAGAAAGCCCATACATCCGCCAGAACATCTTGGGCTGGCAACTCCAACCCCCTAAAATAAATCAATCGGCGCGACAGGATTCGAACCTGCGACCTCGGCGTCCCGAACGCCGCGCTCTACCAAGCTGAGCCACGCGCCGATTGGTAACAGTAAAATAATAAATAAAAAGAGATTGATTGTCAAGTGAAAAAGCTATAACATGAAATAAAAGCTATAACAAAAATAAAGTTTGATACCTGACAAATGATGATCCTTAAGGAGAAAACCACAATGGCACTGGGAAAATACATTGACACAGAAATCGGACGGCTGTACATGGCAGAGGAGAATGGCTTTATCGTCATGCTTACCAGTGGACAAGCACCGGAGACAGATACATTGGGCGAGAGTCCGCTGCTGACACAGGCAGCAGCAGAGGTAGCGGAATATCTGGCCGGAAAGCGCAGGAAGTTTACGGTTCCCGTAAAAGCGAAAGGAACGCCTTTTCAGGAGAAGGTGTGGAACGCTCTGCAGCGAATCCCATTTGGGGAAACTCGCAGCTACGGGCAGATTGCCCGGGAGGTGGGCAGCCCCAAGGGTGCCAGAGCTGTGGGAATGGCCTGTAACCGTAATCCTATTTTACTTCTGATTCCCTGTCACAGGATTGTAGGCAGTACAGGCAAGCTGGTGGGTTTCGCTGCAGGACTTTCTACGAAGGAACGCCTACTTAAGCTGGAGGGGTATTGAAACGGAAAATAATCATTCAAATACAATTTTGTAAATACATTTCTCCGTTTCGCCATCTTCGATCCGCATATCATTAGATTGAATAGAAAGCTGGCGCTTCACTTTTTGCTTCTGCTTTGATTATGTAACAGCAGTACAAGGCAGTAGGGCAGCAGGATCAAAGCTAAACAACAGATGATAAGCACAGTATATTCCGTAAATTCTGCGGTACCATTTAAATATGCTCTGTTTAGGAAAGGAAGTCCTACTGTCATGAAAAAGTACCAAAAAACGGGTGGCCAGATCAAGCTGTTCCTTCTCTGGATTAAGTATGCTGCAAGCCGATAGAGTGTAAGCAGTGCTATAAAATACACCACGACCCCGATCATAGTATGGAGCCTGTCCGATGTCAGTGATCCTTCCATAAGACCGGCGCGCTCAAGATACAGCGGAAGACAGATGGCTGTAATAATCCGCAGACCATTGACAAAAACAGTGAAAAACCAGGAGAATGCAGTGCTGGCGGCAATCCACCCCAATCCCCTTACAGTTCTCAGTAAAGTGTTGGGTACAGGAGTTTTCTTTGGTGATGCAACGATGTGTACAAAGGAAAATATCAACATGGCGCTGGTGATGGTCATGAACCGGACACCGGAACAGGTAGGTGCGATCAAAAGGCGCAGGCTATGATTCACATAGCCTGTGCCGGAAATATATGTAAATGGAATCCCGCTTAAAATTTCCACCCAATAGGCGGTGGGCGCAAGGATCCACAGCAGGGAATCGCAGTCAGCTTGACTGTAATAATACTTGATGCCCAATACAACAAGTGCACCCACCAGATAAAAAATGAAGTTTTGGCGCAAGTAACTGCGTGTTTTCTGTAAATTCATAGAAGTATCCCTTCCAATGCGCTAAAGGCATTCTAAGATTATGAAGTCTGATTCTTGATATTCCTTCTCCTTTTTCCTATAAGTACAATGGCTACCATAGGCAGAATCAGAAGCAAGAATTCAGGCTCCGAATATGTGGAATATCCGCCGCCGATTGCCAGGTTAGAAACATGCTGAGGCAAGGGCAGCGCCTGATTAACATCCGTGCTTTCCCCATCCGTGTTTCGGATAATCTCTGATACGGCAATAAAGGAAGTATAAGGAGTAATCAAATTATACTCCAACCCAAGCTGGATGATTTCTTCCTTTACTGATGTGTCGTTTCGGACACTTCCATATCCGGCGACCCTGTCCAGATGTGTCCGTGCCCACAGATAGCGAATGGCTTCACTTTCCTTATCAATAGTCACGTTTGCAAGGGAGATTTCCTGTACATAGTTCCGGTCTCCCGCTTTTCCTGATATCGTGATGGTTCCGTAGGGGTTTCCACTCCATTTACCAAACAGCACAATGGGTTGTTCCGCGTACAGAATAGAGGGAATATTAGGTTCTATATCATAAGCCCCAAAACCGTTGAAAGATATGGAGATATCGGTGAGCAGAGGAGCCTCTATATAGGTACGGAAACGTTCAGCCGCATCCGCTGCATCCTCAGAATCCGTTACAACAAAGGATTCACCAAGTCCACAGCCGGCAATCTGTTTAATCAGATAATCATTGACAGAGCTTCCGATACCGAAGGAAAAGAAGCTGGCATCGTGCATATTCTCACCGATATAATCAATGATCTCCCTGTCGTTTGAAACATAGCCATCGGTAATGATGACAATGCTTCGCGCATAGCCCTCTTGCTCCGGTATAGCGGTAGCTGTTTTCAGTGCAGGGAGCAGAGAGGTACCGCCGCCACCCTTGGCCCAATCAATCATATCCATGGCTAATTTCACGTTTCTCGTAGAAGCCGGAAGAGACTTGCGGGAGAATAGGGTAATGTCACTTGCAAATAAAATCAAGTTAAAGGTATCTTCTTCATCGAGACTGGAAACCAAATCTCGGATAAGTTCTTTGGCAGTATCCAAAGGATAACCGTTCATAGATCCGGAGATATCCAGCACAAAGATATATTCTCGGGGAACAATATCTTCGGGTTCATATCGCTCGGGGGGTTGTATGGTCAGCATGAAGAAATTCTCGCTCTTTGATGCTTCATCTCCGGCTTGTCCACTGGTAAGTAGTAAACCGCTCTTGATTTCCTCGCCGGAGAGTTTGTATTTTAATAAGAAGTCCCTGTTCCCTGCATAATCGTCCGGGTCTGCCAAGGTAATCTGGGCATTAGAAGCATCAGACTTTCTGACATTAATTGCATGTGACTTGCATGTTACGTCAGTAATTGAAACACCGGTGGAGAGGTTTACTGTAATGTTATAGTCTCCGGGAGGAGTGGAACCATCCATAAGGTAGGGACTTGCAATCCAATCATCATCACTGTCACTGACGCTATCGCCACCGGAATCCGTACTTGATGCGGTTGGTGCAGCGTAACGGGGACCTACAACAGTGGGAAAGACAAATTCATAAAGACCGTCCTCCGGTGTAATCAGCTGTGTGTAATGTAATTCAATGGAGATATCGTCACCAGGCATAATATTTGCCACGTCCATAGTGAACACGTTAGGTCTTTTCTGCTCCATCAGGGAAGCGCTCTTTCCCTCACTTTTTGCCTCGTCGTATTCTGTTTTTGCCTCTTCCTTCTCTTTGATCTGAGCAGTGATAAGCTCATTGCCGATCCTCATTTTCATACCGTGAACCGCAACACCGGTAGCAGTGGGAAACACATATCTGGCATTGATCGGCGTATCGCCATTGTTGGCATAGGTCTGTGTCACATAAATTTCAGCGATCATACCATTGATGTTAGCGGTTACGTCAGTGGATCGTAAGGGAAACTGTTCAATGGAAGAATTGTTTTCATCATCTAAGATGATGAAATAAGGAGCAAGAAGCTTTTCCTCCTCACTGCTTTCTGCCTCTGCTGCGTAAACCTTCGGACATGATGCGGTAAGGAGAAAAAGTGCCAGAAGGCAGCAGAGTATTTTTGCTTTCTTTCTTATAATATTCATTGTGGAACCTCCTTAAATTATTTAATAATTCCTATCGCATGCGAACATCCTAAAATGGTAATGCACAAAAAGTGCATCAGAATTTCTAATTTTTTCCATCAAATATTAAACATTTTTGCATCATTTGAAATCCAGTGAGGAAAAATCCGTGTGAAACTCTGGCTTACTTTTTTCGTCTGTATAAGCAGAAGTCTTTAAATATAGCCTTAAATATGGAGGATGTGAATATGAGAAAATTTGCAGCGATACTGGCGATTTCTATAGGTTTGATATTATGCGCATGCGGAAATGGGGCTGGTGCTGAACAACCTGAAAAGGAAAATGGAAACACGGCAGGTACCGGGCAATCAGGAATACAGAATGAAAGCGCTGCAGATGCAGGGCAGCCTGAACTGCTGAATGAAAACACGCCTATAGTCCGAGAACTTGGAACACAGGATGAAAACACTGTGGTAACAGACGTAACCCAGGGTGGTCCTTACGGTGAGATCTCCATTTCCATACCCGACGGGTGGAATTATGAGGTGTATTCCACGGACAGCGATGGGCCGATGAGTGAGATGTATGGCATTTGTTTTTATCCGGAAGGTGTGGCAGAGGGATATGTTAAACTGGCGTATTTTGACTTTTTCGGGGTTTGTGGAACAGGACTTGCAGAAGAAAAGGCGACCGTCGCAGGAAATGATGCTTATATAGGTACTTATGATAATCATGAATATTGGGATTTTATTTCTTTTCGGGGAGAATGTGAGGGCGTTGTTGCTTTGACCTATTCCGTGGGAGACTGGTGGGGAGAATATGTTGACCAGGTTATGGATATTCTGGACACGCTATCTTTTGACCAGAACGTCAGAGAAGGCACCGCGTACATTTATAGCAGTGAATCTCAAATCAGCGAAATAGGTTTGAGTTTCTCGCTAAAAAGCATATCTTCCACAGGAGCAACGCTTGTATTCCACCAATATGATGCAGATGCTCCCAAAGGAGAACTGATTTTTGGAGATGATTATTTTATTGAAGTGCAGCGAGACAGTAAATGGGAAAGAGTTCCTGTTGTCATAGAAAACGCTGCATTTAATGCTATTGCTTACGTTATTGTTCCCGAAGACAGTGTGGAGCAGGAGATTAGCTGGGAATGGCTGTATGGAAAACTTGCGTCGGGTGAGTACAGGATAGGAAAGAGCATTCTGGAAAGCAATGAGAGTGGAGGCCATCAAAAACATATGATTTATGCACAGTTTATTTTAGAAGGTGATATGCTGCAGACAGCAAATGACGCGGGATATTACATGTGTACAGGATATCCGACACCGCCGCGTCAGGAATAGGGTAGATCAGCAACCCTTAAGAGCGTGCAGAATGTCTTTTATAAATCATGAATGTTAGGCAAAGTATAATCTGAAAAATTGAAGAAGCAGGTGTCGCAAGGCCGATGTGGAATAATGTTGTATGAGGCAGGTTGCTCATTAAGATAACAACAGGGACTCTTACACAAAAGGCACCTATGATTCCCTGCAGCATAACAAAAAACGTGTTTCCGCAACCGTTATAGTACCCTATATAACAAAAGAGTATGGATGTAAGAAATGTATCAATAGCATAGGCTTTCAGATATTCATGGGCTTGCATGATAACATAGGTATCTTTGGCAAAAATATTTGCCAGGACATTACCTTTAAAAAATGTGAATGAACCTATCATAGTAGCTACGCAAAGCGATGTAATGATACCGTACTTCAATGCTTTTAAGGCCCTGTTCTTCAGTCCCGCTCCAATATTTTGTGCCACAAATGCTGAAATGGATTGGGAAAAAGCTGATGGTACCAACATGATAAAAGCACATACTTTTTCAGCAACTCCCACCCCCGCTGACGCAACCACATCTATGGAATTAACAACAGTTTGAATTACTAAAAATGAGATTCCAACGAGAAATTCCTGTAATGCAATAGGTGTTCCCAGTCTTAATTCCTGCATAATAATCTTGTTGTCAAAACGGACGTATTCCTTCTTAAAAGTAAATGGAAGAGTTTTTCTGATGATTACAAGTATGGAAATAACTACACTGAAAGCCTGAGCAATAATAGTTGCCAATGCAGCCCCCATTGCTCCAAGACCGCAGACCGCCACAAACAGCAGGTCACCGAAGATGTTAAATATACATGCTATAAGTACTGTAAACAACGGAGTTTTTGAATCTCCAATTCCCCTGAAGATGGCTCCCAATAAATTATAAAAACCAATGAAAACCGTGCCAAAACCGCAGACCATAATATATTCACAGGTCTGATCATATGCTTCTATTGGTGCATGTAGTAAGCCTGCCAAATACTTTGTAAAAACCACCAACAACAGTGAAAGAATAATGCCGATTAAAATGAAAAGCACTAATCCGGAGTCAATTGCCTTTCCAGCCTCGTCATCCTTTCCTTCGCCGATTTTCTGCCCCACATATATAGTGATACCCATGGACAATCCTGTAATGACCATGGTGACTGTCTGCATTAAAAGGCTTCCTGTAGCAACGCCTGATACATCTGCAGTTTCTGCAAATTGCCCCACAATAAGCAAGTCCACACCACCGTACAGCGACTGTAAAAACAGTGCTGCAAAGACAGGTATCGCAAATTGAATAAGCCCTTTAAGAACGCTTCCACTGGTAAAATTCTTTGATTGTTCCATCTTTCCATCTCCAAAAAATAATGCCGGATAAAGAAACAGGCATCTCAACCTGTAGCCTTATCCAGCATAATACATTTCTACTGAATGTAATGCCCTCCGAGCCAGTAAGAGGATTTTATCACAAATCATAGATGATTGCAACCTTCAAAGCGGTCAGTTATCCTCTGTGACCTATGTAATCATTATCCGCCTTATTAATTGGGATGTTTATCTGCCTCATCCACGGGGATACCTTGTATGGCAAACGATTACATGATACAATTGTTCCTACAAGCTTAAATCTATGCTGCTGTTCTATTATTTGTAAAAGAGGCGAGAAATGAAAGTCTTACATGGTGCCGAAACTTGGAAAAGACGAGTAAAATATATTCTGCTTATTATTGCTATTTGCTACTTCCTGCTTTGCTTTTCCCAGAGACTTCGTGTTCGTGATGCTGCTGAGGGAGTTGGAGATTGTAGGCTGTATTATATAGTGAATGTAGATGGCATGAAGGGATTAGGACACAGCATTCTTCTGCTGTTGAATGAACAGGGAGAAGGAACCGTTCTCAGCTTTAACGGAATGCAGGGAACTTTAGGAGAGGCGCTGCTTGGACGGGCAGGTGTTGGAAAGCTGAGTGTGGGAAGGATGAATTCATCAGAGACGGCCACTTTTTTAAACACTGGGAACCTGGATTTAGAAGGAGATCAGCTTGATGATAATTACGATGTCGCATTATATCGTACAATAACACGGGAGGAATACCAGGCAATAATGGCAGAAATAGATCCATACATACAGGCAGCAGAAAATTATGAGCGCCTGTATGCCTTGGAAGCTTTCAGCACAGACGCAGACGAGCGTGCTGCATACCAGGCGGAAATGGAACAAATGGGGCAGGATAATTCCCTGCCACTCTATCAGTTATATACACACAATTGCGATCACGCAGCCAGGGCTTTCGCTGCTGCCGTAGACGCAGAAATGGACGCTTACAATGCCGTTTCCAGGCATCTGACACCAAACGGTAATTTCAAAGCGTTTGCCGGACATGCTACGGACTGGGGTGTACTTCGACTGGGAGAGAGTTCTCTTTTTGAGAGTTTATTGGAGTTTTTTATGATTTTCTAGTTCAAGTTCATAGCTCCATCCCTTCAAAAAAATCATCTTTCCGTTCTTGAGACAGACTGCAGTTCATCAGAAACCCACGCACCTCAGGATCAGCTTCCGGAAGTTGTTCTAACAGAAACTGAGGCGAATATAGAGCAAAGCCACCGATGTGCTGCCAAATTTGGAAATACCGTATATCCTGTCCGTAGCCTTCCACCCTGCACAATTCCAGAAAGAGTGAAGCCATCCTGGAAGATTCACAGTTTCTTGTGCCATCCTGATTTTCTCCTGCTCCCAGCAGAAACTCTCCAAGCTGTCTTTGGATGTTCTGAGACGCACCCTCGGGATAGCGCAGTCGTTGAAGAGCTAAGCGGATTTTACACTTTCTTCGCTCAACAATATAATCCTGCTTCTGGTCATCTACATCCTCCACATGGAACCATCCAATAAACGCAGGCTCAAATCCGACATCATCAGGCTTGTCCAAAAAGTCAAGCAATGCTCTGTCATAGGTATCAAGCCATTCCCATTGCCCCTGTGGATCCCCGGCCAGTACCAATTCTACTGGCATTTCGCTCATCCATTTGACCATAGATGCCAAGAAAAAAGGAATTCCCTCATACTGATCTTTTACGCCCCGCAATGAGATTCTTTCCAGACTGTCACAGCCCAGAAAAACCTTTTTACCAAACTGAATTTCCTTGGGGGGAAATACAAGCTCTCTCAGATTCTTCATGTGGGAAAAGGCCCAGTCCTCTATTTGCTCCAGCGTATCCGGTAGTTCAAGCCGCTCTACCGTCCTGCAGCTCAAGAAGGCCTTAGCGCCAATGACCGTAAGAGGGAGTTCATCAATCTGTTCTGGGAGCATGACATGAGTGTCATTTCCGCTGTGAGATTCATATCTATAGAATTTTTCGTTTCTTTTTGTACGCATTTCTCTTTTTCTCTTATAAATATAATTCATTTGTTATTATACTAAGAATTATTATTATTTCAAGCATAACGATTTCTGCTTTCCACGCCATTTTGTTTTAAAAAAAGAAATTGTTCTTAAGCAACCGGCATGGCTAAAATAAAGTATCTTAAAACAGGGGCGCCACCATTAGCTGGTGTGACAACCCCTGTATTTCTACCCAATTAAGCTTTGATTCATAACTATTGCTTTATCTTATAACCCGCACAGTAAATGCGGTTGTTTGTGGCGGAATACTTGCAGTCATAAATGATGCATGCTCCACCCTGACTCTAAACCCTGGTCTCAAGGAAGAAAGCGGAGTCCGCCTTCCGAAGGGGTCTAAAATGATGGTGTTATTTGAAATATTAAACCGAACAGCAGAAGTCGGATTCTGGTTGCGCAGAACCATAATAAAATCATTTCGGGTATTCACTTCTACAATTCTGCCAATAGTAGTTTCTGTCTGATTTACTCTTTCTCTCACCTGTATAAAGAATGCCTGGGATTGCGGAGGGATACTCCTTGTCATTGTAGAGGAAAAGTTGGCATCCACTATCATTCCCCGTTCCAGTTCCGCTGCGTGCATGTTCCGTCCACGCTCATCACGGATATCGGTATCCTGATTTACAACCAGTCGAACGGAATTCATAGATCTGCCGCAACCGATACAGTCATTAAATGAAATCGTTACAAGAACTGCGTTACGATCACGGGAAATTGAGTCGATCACTGCAGAAAATACGCGGATCACATTCCGGTTTGGTGTCGGGAATGGATTAAAACCATCAATAAAGTCCATATCAATACCTGTTTCTGTTTTTTAATAATATATGCAAGAAATGATAATTGTCGACAGAAACAGCATATTATCTATATTGCAGCCGTAAAATAATCAACATGTAACATGAGCTGTTAAAGTTTGATGTTATCCCTTTAAAATTTCGTATATTCTTTCTACCAAAATATCCCCAGAGGGGTCATGGGACATTATAAATATCCCTGACCAATTGTCCCATCCGATAGTCATATATTTCCCATCTATCTGCAAATCAAATGCGGCAACATTTTGACCAAGCGCTCCCCTATTGTCATAATCTATCACATAGTATTTTTCTATTACGGATAATATTGAAAGGATATCACTTGAGTCTAATTCGAAATTATCACAAGATTTCCTTCCATTGGCTGTTTTGACTATTTCCCACATATTCCATCATCCTATCTGTATTCCAAAATATCCTTTATTTGCTTTCTTGGTCTGGCAGATGGATGCTCATCCGCATATCCTAAGGCGATGGCACCGACAAGCTGTCCTTCACTACCTATCCATTCCATCAATTCGTTATATGCAAAACATGTATTTGCAATCCACAGAGTTCCTAATCCCAATTCCGTAGCCTTTAGCAAAATATTTTCGACGGATGCTCCAATAGATAAAGTATCACAAATCTCTGTGACTCTTTCATCTGAATTGACCATTTTATACGGTGATATTCCATTTGTATTTATTATGACAATGATTACAGGAGCTGTTCTCATTATTTGTAGTGTATGAAAAGCATCAGAAAGTCCAAAAGAGGAATTTGGCAATAGCAAATGTTCATTTTGTTCTTTTTTAAGCCCGCTTTCCATCACATCAAGTAATTTATTTCTTTCATCACTCACATAAACAATATATTTCCACGGTTGTCTATTCTTTGCAGAGGGAGCCATACTTCCTGCTTTAATGATCTGCTCAATATCATCTTTGCTTATGGGTTTATCTTTATATTTTCTAATGCTTCTGCGATTATTGATGCAATCCACAGTTACCTTCTCCCTTCTTTACAAAATTGCAATTTACTTTACATCATGATTAACGAATAAATTTTCTAATTCTGTAACGCTATGTTTATGACCGTGGTTATCTTCGCTAATGTAATGAGTATGTTCATGGCTGTGAGTTATCGTGTGCGTATGTGTTGAACCGTTATGCGTATGTGTAATTGTGTGCATATGGTTATGAACATGCCTGTTGGCTAATGTATCAGCCACCACAAATACAGTTCCAAGGAGCATCAAAAGAAATGCTATTGCATAGCTGACCGTTAGGGCTTCATGTAACAGCATAAAAGTCAGGAATGCACCAAGAAAAGGTGCAAATGAATAATACGCACTTGTCTTTGCGGCACCAAGTGTTTTCTGCGCTCTGATGTATGTAAATATGCTCAGACCATATGCAACAAAGCCAAGTAAAAATGCCAGCATCATATATCTTACATCAGGATATTTTTCGCCAATAACAAAAGCTACTATCAGCGAACCGGTTCCTGAAAAGAATCCTTTAATTGTTACGATTTGATAAGTGCTTTTTTCTGAAATACTGCGTGTACAGTTGTTCTCTAATCCCCAGCAAACAGTGGCACCGACTACGAACAGAGAACCAAGAGAGAATTGCAGACTTCCACTTCCACCAAAGGATAAAATAATGCTTGATGATGTTATAAAAATGATAGCTAACCACAGCTTTTTGCTCACTTTTTCTTTAAATAACAGTAACGCAATAACCGTTGTAGCCACGATTTCAAAATTGCCTAGTAGTGTGGCATTTGATGATGTACCGATACTAATGCCTATCATCAGCAAAATAGGAGCTATAATGTCAAGCACTATCATTCCTAATGTGTATGGTAAGTCTTTTCGGCTAAGACGTTCCTCAGGTTTCTCGCTTTTATAATGAAACAAGTACATTGTTCCAACACCGATGCCTGCGCCAAGATAAAGAAAAGAGGCCATAAATGTTGGGTCGATCTTTTCAAGCAGCAGCTTTGAACATGGTATATTTATAGCATAAAACAGCGCAGCAGCCAATGCATAGATGATTGCAGTAATATTCCTATTCTTCATTTCGTTTCCCATTCCTAAGCTTGCGTTTATCTCTGTACGTAGCATAAACATTGTATCATACATCTACACGACTAAACAAGGTATTGATACTTGTGGAGTAATTAAGCATATATGTTGAAAAAAAGAATTTCTTGACTTGTAAACTTAATTTTGTTATACTACGCACATAATAAATCAGTGATATTACTTATTGGGCTGGTCGAAAGACCCTGGTCCACCGAGCGGCGGGGAATTTCCCCGCTATTTTTGTTATGAAAGAAGGACAAAACCGTGAGACATTGCGGAACTCAGCGATTAGAAACGAATAGATTAATATTAAGAAGATTTGCGAATGAAGATTCTGCAGCGATGTATAGAAATTGGGCATCAGATAAAGAGGTCACAAAATACTTGACGTGGCCGACTCATCCGTGCCAAGAAATAAGCCAGAGTGTAGTAGAAGATTGGGTAAAGCAATATACCAACGTGAATTATTACCAGTGGGCCATCATATTGAAAGACAACGGGGACGAACCGATTGGCAGCATTGCTGTAGTTGATATGAAGGAAGATATTTCTGTGGCACAAATCGGTTATTGTATTGGAAGAACCTGGTGGCATCAGGGGATTACATCAGAAGCATTAAAAGCCGTTATAGATTTTCTGTTTGATGAAGTAGATATAAATCGAATTGAAGCACGGCATGACCCACGAAACCTTAATTCGGGTGAGATCATGAAAAAATGTGGAATGAAATATGAGGGCACATTACGTAGTTCTGACCGGAATAATCAAGGGATATGTGATGCTTGCTATTATGCAATATTAAAATCGGAACGCTAAAATGAAGGATTTTCTTTTAAATGAAGATGATGTGAAAGTAAAACTGGACAAATTTATAAATAGGAATAAAAGTGAATTATTATTTTATGATGCCTATGAAGACTTTTACGCTATGGCAAGAAAATCAAATGCTTTCAAGGCATTTTGTATAGATGCTTTTGGTCAGGACTTTTCTCAGGATGGTTTCAGTGACATTCATCAAATTGATTTGATTTTGCAGTATATACCAACACAGGACGAGATCCATATTCTGGATATTGGCTGCGGTAATGGAAAAATGCTTGGATACTTGCAAAAGAAAACAGGAGCATATATACACGGATTTGATTATTCTGAACAGGCGATAAAAACAGCACAGGCATTATTTCCAACAAATGCTGAATTCAAGGAAGGAGTCATTGGTGAAGCAGATTACCCGGAAGAAAGATTTGACATTATTATTTCTATGGATACAATGTATTTTGCAAAAGACATGACAGCTTTTGTAGCGCAAGTCAAAAAATGGCTAAGGCCAAATGGGGTGTTTTTTGTGGGGTATCAGGAAGGCGATGTAATGCCCAAGACCTGTGACAGCAAAACAACCGTATTGTCTGATGCATTAGATAAAAATGGGATGATATATGAAGTAACTGATATTACGAGGCAGACATACGATATGCTTCAACTAAAGAGAAAATCGGCATTGACCCACCAAACGGAATTTGAAGCTGAGGGAAATAAGAATTGGTTCGATATGCTGATGCTTCAAACAGAATGCATTTTGGAACCGTTTGAACAGTTTCAGGAAAGAATGGCAAGATACATTTATGTGATAAGAAAGTAACAAGAGCTGAAAGCAAAATTGTACTTATTAGCGAATTAACAGAACAAACAATCAGAAACAGGAGAAAAAGTTATGCAGGAAAAAATTAGGTATCATCTTCGTTGGATCATCAATTCTTTTATATTAGCAGGAGTTATTATTTTTATCATTGGCATGTATTATGAAGTCGTAAAAGCAGGAATTCCGTATCAGGATCCGCCGTTAGAGTTACAAATAAAATACGCTATAAACTTGGGAATCGGTGATATATTAGTGAGAAACGGGTTTGTAATTGCTGTATGCGGTGGAATAATCCGTTTGATTTTTGGATTGATATGTAAGAAGCTTCAAAAGAAATGACGATTCCAAAAAATTATATTTAGTTTAAGTGCAATTGGGGCTGTTGCAAAATAGATATTAATTGTCTATGGAGCAACGGCTCCATTTTTAT
>JAFLTG010000066.1 GCA_022510545.1 Lachnospiraceae bacterium
GGAGATTTTATAGGGGTTTTCCGCTGTGCCGTCCCCATCTAAATCGTAAACGGTGAGCTTATCTGCTTCTACCTCCATAGCATCGGGCTCTGCCTCAGAATATACTTCGACCTCTTCCGCTAAGTCCTCTGCTGCTTCTATACGTTCTTCCTCTTGGGTTCCCTCGCAAATTTCGCAGATAAAGTCGCATGGTGCGCCCTCGTCGGCTTCTATGTAACCGCAAGCCTCATTATGTTCCTCGTGGTGAGGGCAAAGACCACCATTGTATGCCTCCGCCGCCCAAGCCCCGGCGGGGAGCATGGACAGACACATGCACAGGGTAAGTAATATACTTAAAATTCTCTTTCTCATAGTTCAGCCTCCCGGCTATTTGTATCCTTCAATCTATCCACAAAACGCAAAAACACCACTCATAGCATGACAACGCATGTTCCGAGTGGCCTTAGTAAAGTGATCAGAGTTAAAAAAGGGCGCAGTAATGCAATGCTTGATTGCTTTAGCATCGCACGCTCATCCATAGTACCTTCCAACTCCTTTCACGTAAATTTCTGGATGTTTTTACATATATTTACATTACTGTATTATACGGCTTTTGCGTCCGTAAAGCAATATTTATTTTTCAAAACTTCATTGTATTTTCTATATCAGGATAATATATATCAGCGTCAACGCCAAACCAACCCCAAACATCAAAAGCCCAAATGAAAGACTCCCCTGTATGATCATAGAACTCTCACTAATCTCTTCACTTTTTGCCGCCGCAGCATGCACGAAATCCTTATGCGTAGGATTTTTCCTTCCCCACAGACGATTACGGATTGACTGACACAAGTTCAATGTTTTTCCTATAAATTCGCTTATTACATTTCCTTCCCTGCGTTCATAAGGCAGCGGAGAATCCTTGTACAGGCTCTTACGCAATATTACAACCGCTATATCCAATGCACTGTCAAAAATCCTGCTTGCAATGCCGCAGACAGCCGGAAGAAATGTCAGAAGTATCGGTCTGTATATCAGATTTTCCATATCCAGCCACTTCGGCCATGCATTAACATATTCTCCCTCTCGCATCAGCAGAGTACGTATTATCAGAAAATACACAATAATCCCGATTACTATCGATATAAATGCGCCCTTTAAATTAGCCAGGCTGAAATATGCAACCGCATGCTCCGCACCCTCCGGCGCATAAAAGTTCATAAAGCCTTCTCCGAGTCTTGCTGCTCTATCCATAAAAGTATGTGGAAACAATCCCCATATAAAGAGAACAAGGGCGCTTGTCATCAGCGCAAAGCCACTTTCTATATTCATATATTGTTTCATATTGTCGTATTTGTTCTGTTTAGCTGAATCAGCATTTTTTTCCACAAATATTGCAACAAACAACTTAGTCATGTATGCAAGCGTCATACCACCGCTTAAAAGGAAAATCGCTTCTACAGCCTTCATAAGACCGTTTCCGCCATATTCTACTATACTCTCATGCAGTAGAGTTTTGCTGATGTATCCGCCAAACATTGGAATTCCGGCTATCGTGAGGGCTCCGATCAGGAATGATATCATAAGCAGCGGCTTTCTCTTTCCAAAACCGCGGATTTCGTTCAAATCCAGCGCATGTATATTCATAAAGATAACACCTGCTGCCATAAAGAGCACCAGTTTGATCATCGAGTGATTGACCATATGGGTCAATGTGCCGTGGACAGCCAATGCATTTTCCTCTCCCAAAAGTCCCTGCATGCCGACGCCGACCAGAATAAAACCTATCTGTGACATGGACGAACAGGCCAGGGTACGTTTCAAGTCAACGGAAAAGACCGCCAGCAACGCTCCGCCGAACATAGTCAATACACCAATACCCAGAATCAAGCCTCCCCATATGGAATCGTGCAGAAAAAGGTCGCAGCTTATTACCAGGACTCCAAATATACCGGTCTTTGTAAGAATACCTGACAAAAGTGCGGAAGCCGGTGCCGGTGCTACCGGATGTGCCTTGGGCAGCCAGATATGCAGTGGGAAGGCACCGGCCTTAGCGCCAAAACCAAACAACATACAGGCACCTGCAGCATAGAGCAGCGTCTTGTTCTGATAAATCTGCGCTGCAATAAAGATTTCGTCCATATCCAGAGTTCCAAGCTCATGATAAAGTATGAAAATACCCATAAGCATTACCAGTCCGCCGATTACAGCTACTGCAAGATAGGTTGCAGCGGCTCTCAGGGAAGCTGCATTTTCTTCCTGCGCCACCCAGACATAAGATGTAAATGACATAATCTCAAAGAAAATGAAGGTTGTAAACAGGTCGGATGAAAGGAATACACCCATCGTAGCCCCAAGTGTGGCAAGCATAAAAAGATAAAATCTGTTTCTGTTGTCATGGTGCTTAAAGTATTCCCTTGAGAGAATTACTGTCATCATCCACATAAAGGCAGCTACCATGGCATAAACCAGCCTGAAACCTTCCATTGTGAAATGCAGACCCATGCCACAGATACCCGGAATCTCACAGTTATAAAACGACAATGAACCGCTCTTATTGTAATTTGACGCAAAGATAACAAGCGTTATTATAAACTCACTTATCACAATGAAGTCAGCAAAAAAGTCTCTTGCCATTTCTCCTTTATATCCTTTATCAGCTTTACTGAATTCTCCGGAATAGGCAGAACTTGCTTTTCTTTCTTCAAACGCCCCGATAATACAGGACAAAACTGCCCCAATAAAAGGATAAAACACCAATATGGCAAGAATCATATTTCCATTCATATCAATAACCATGCCTTTCTCTATATATATCTTTATAAAGGGTGAAATTGTTAATTTTACCCTTTAGAATGACGCTGCCACAACACTTGAAACCGCATCTGTCATAAACTGCGGATGCAGCCCAACCACAAACATTACAATCACAAAGATTACAAGCGGCAGTATCATTACCCAGTTTGGGTCTTCCACATCTGATATACTTTCATAGTCAAAATCTTTTCCCGGAAAGAAAACTCTAACCGTAACAGTCAACATATATATTGCCGTTAAAAGCGCAGATACCAGAATTGCCGCAACCCCTATATAACCAATTGGATTCATAGTTGCAACAGCCGCCTTTGCCAGATACCATTTACTTGTAAAACCGCATAATCCCGGCACTCCCATAAGTGCAAGCGCAGATATTGTATAGATCACCATTATCTTAGGCATCTTTTTTCCAAAACCGTCAAGCTGGTGGATATAGTTTCTTCCGGTCTTATATATTACCGCTCCGGCACAGAAGAAAGCTGTAATTTTCATCAGCGCGTGACTAAGCATATGAGTCAAAGCTCCTGCCAGTCCAAGTGGACTCATTAACAGAACGCCAAACAGGATGTAGGACAGATTGCTGACCGTTGACCAGGCCAGTCGACGCTTGAAATGTGTTTCCTTAAGTGCCCGGCTGCATCCAAATACAATAGTGAATATTGCAAGCGCCAGCAGAAGATACTGCGCCCATGTTCCTCTAAGAAGCTCTGTTCCGAAACTGAAATAAGTGATCCTCATAGTGGCAAAGGCGCCTGCCTTTACAACCGCTACCGCATGCAGCAGCGCAGTAACCGGGGTTGGTGCCACGCCTGCCTTGGGCAGCCATCCGGAAAAAGGACACATTGCGGCCTTGACGCTGAATCCGCAGAAACAGATAACATAGATGAGCAGCAACAGATTAGTATTATCGCCCATCCGCGATAAGTCCATAACTCCACCCGGCGTAAAATTGGAGGAATTGCCATAGATTAATATAAAAA
The DNA here is from genome assembly GCA_022510545.1 of Lachnospiraceae bacterium. Taxonomy (GTDB): domain Bacteria; phylum Bacillota; class Clostridia; order Lachnospirales; family Lachnospiraceae; genus UBA3282. The sequence continues at coordinate 3,777 of JAFLTG010000066.1, forward strand.
TCATTCCAATAAATGCAAAGGCAGCGCCTCCAAGTGAATAGTACAGGTAAGTACGGGTCGCAAGAACAGCCTCCCTTGAAAGCGTATGCAATACCAGCGGCACTGTAACCAGAGTAAGCATCTCATAGAAGAAATACAGGGTTACAATGTCTTCCGCCATAGAGATTCCCAGTGTTATCCCGTAAGTAATAGTGTAAAACGCAAAGAATATCTTTTCATGTCCCTCATGCTTCATATATTCAAAAGAATACAGTGTAGCAAGCGGCCACATAAACGCCAGTATTGTTGCAAATACACTTCCTGCCGCATCTAACCTGAAACTTATGCTAAGCTGCCCCGTAAAACGAAACAGAACAAAGGCATCCACCGGTCTGTTAAATATCAGCATAAATGTAAGCGCAGAAGTTATAAGCACGATTATTTCTATATATACCGCCATCATATTCCTTTTACTAAAAGGCAAAAGCGGAATAAGCGCACCGCCTATCATCGGCAAAAGGACTGCAATTACCATAATATATGAACTCATCTTATACCTCCCTGAAAAAGCCTGTATGCAATTTCACTGACATAGCTTATCAGTGGATTTGGCAGGACTCCAAAAAGTATTGAAAACCATGCAAGAATTATTAACGCAGCATTCATAATATCAAGACGTTCTTTCCTGCATTCAGACTCTTTACCCTCGCCGGTTTCCGGTATGAAATCTTTGCCCGGCAAAAAGCCCTTTATTGTAACAGGCAAAAGATAACCTGCCGTTAAAAGTGCGCTCAAAAGAAGCACCGCCGGCCCTAAGAATCTAAATATACCTGTCTGCGACTGCAAAGCGCCCTGAGCCAGATACCACTTACTGATAAAACCGCTCATTGGCGGGATTCCTATAAGTGCAAGCGATGCAATAGTATAGCACCAGAGCGTAATATTCATATGCTTACCAATACCTGCATACTCATCCACCCTTGTCCTTCCTGTATGGAAGATAAAGCTTCCTGCTGCGAGAAACAGTGCACACTTAATAAATGCATGGCAAATGACGTGCAATACTCCTCCCACAAACCCCTCCGGGGTAAGCATCGCTAAACCAAACAGAATGTAGGATACCTGTGAAACCGTCGAATATGCAAGGCGCTTTTTAAATACCTTTTCCCTATAGGCCAGCATAGAGCCCATGAATACTGTAAGAAGCGTAAGAATTATCCAGGCAGTCTGTACAAAACTTCCCCTTATGAAATCCACGCCGACAATATAATAGACACTTCTGATTATCGCCAGCACGCCGCCTTTTACAATAATGGAAGAAAGCACTGCCGAAGCAGGCGCAGGCGCTACCGGATGCGCCGAAGTAAGCCATGAATGAAGCGGAAACATACCTGCCTTTGCGCCAAAACCGATCAACATCATTAAGACTGATATCAAAAGTATCGTTTCATTTCCTGACACCAGTGTCATATTTAATGTACCACCGGCTCTAAAGGTCAGCGTATCACAGTACTGATACAGGAAATATATTCCAAACAGCGCACAGTAAGCTCCGCACATGGAATAAAACAGATATTTAAGAGCCGCCATAATTGCTTCTCTAGAACCATTGTGCAGCACTAAGGGCATCGACGTCAGAGTCATCAACTCATAAAAGAAATACAGCGTTACAAGGTTTCCTGACAACTCTAATGCAATTAGTACGACATACACCAGAATATAGAAAAAGAAAAATCTCTTTTCATTCCCCTCATGTCCCATATATATAAACGCATAGAATCCAGCCAGCAGCCAGACTATGCTAGTCACAGTCACAAACACCCTTGCAAGCGCGTCAACATGGAAGTAAATCGGAATATTATCCATTATATAGAACAAAGTCAGACTCCCTTCTCCCGACCATACCGCGTACAAAGCTGAAAGTACTAAGATTAAAAGCACTGCTGCAACTATACAATGTAATTTTTTTAACTTTTTTTCATCAAGTGAATTTTCAAGTTTTTCGTGACTCATTTTTATAAACCATGCCTTTCATGCTCATATCTTTTCCATAACCTGCGATGTTTGTACCGAAGGTGCAAACTCGCGGCTGAAAAATTAAAATTTTTCAGCCTATGCAAACATTTCCAATCCCCGCTCAATCAGCATAACCACCGGTTCGGAAAACAGACCCAGGAACAGATTCAACGCAACCAGACATATCATAGCAACACTTTTGGATGGCTGTTCTGATATTGTTACATCCTGAAAGCCCTTGTTTATAACAATCTCCTCTTTTTCGGGAGTATATATACGAATAACCGTTTTTAAGAAATATACCGCATTAAGTATAGTACTTATTGCCAAAGCAACCACAGCTATCAATATCTTATTCCGGTTTCCCCATGCTGCCTGAGCAAACAGAATCTTGGAAATAAACCCTGAAAACATTGGAAATCCTACCATTGACAACGATCCCACCGTAAATGCGACTCCGGCAAGCCTGTTCCTGTAGCCGGCTCCCGTCAAGTCGAAAAAGTTTTTACTTTTTGCAGAAGCATCGGAAATTCCCGAAGCAGCCATAAACAAAAGGGATTTCGTAGCCGCATGGGAAAGAATATGATATACGCTTGCAATGATCCCGGCCGTGGTGCCAAGGCCGAAGCCCATATAAATATACCCAATCTGAGCCACCGATGAGTAGGCTATCATACGCTGTATGCTATTTTCTCTGATTGCATTGACAGAGCCCATTATCATACCTGCTATGCCAAATACGAACAATACATTTATAACTTTGCTTTCTCTTATGATGTCAAAACCAATAACACGATAAAATATCTTTATAAGCAGAAAAATATAGCCCTTAGACACCAGCGAGGACAAAATAGCCGCTGAGGAAAGCGTCGAATACCCGTATGCGTCCGGCAGCCAGGTATGAAAGGGATAGAGCGCACTTTTGATGGCAAGTCCAACCGACATAAGGCATATTGCGGTAAGCAGAGGTATATGATACTCTCCTGCCGCCTGAAGCAAAGCTACCTGTTCCTTGATATTGCTCATCAGCAAATGCCCGGTCAGACTGTAAAGGAAGCATATGCCAAGCAGAAAAAGACCTGAGCCCAACAGACTCATGATCATATAGCGCATCGACGCCTCAATCGTCCGTCCGGACTGCCTTATCATGATCAGGCCACAGGCTGATATCGTATTGATTTCCACAAATACATAAGCCGTAAAAATATCATTGGTATAGATAAGTGCAAGCAGAGAGCAAAGTAAGAGGTTTACCATAATATAGTATAGATTATGCTTTGTCTCCTCTATCTCTCTTTCACGCTCCAATACGCCGCCTATCACACACAAAAACATGACCACGCAAAAAAACAATGCCATCGCAGCTTCCAAAATTCCGATTCTGATCTCATTTCCCCAAGGAGCCGCAAAATGTCCCATTACATAAATATATTCCTGCCCGGTGCCAAGCACGAAGCCAAGTACGGAGGCTGACATTATTCCGACAAACACAATGACAAAAATATTCAGCCTCTTTGCCCACTTTTTATTAAGCACAGAAGATATCGGCCCTGCAAAAAGCGACATAAGTATGGATATGAAAGGAAAATTCTGTACAAATGCCATTATAATCCCTCCTCTTTAAGTCTGGTGGATATCTCGTCCAAATCCAGGGTATGATACCTGTTATACAGACGTATCGTAAGCGCAAGCATAAGTGCGGTTACCGATACGGACACAACAATTCCGGTCAGCACCAGACCGCTTGGAATAGGATTTATATATGCCTCCACGCTCTGTATGCCATCCACTACAATAGGGGCCTTGCGCCCTACAATGTAGCCCTTAAGTGCAAGGAAAAGGTACATGGAGGTATCCATAATATTCATGCCGACTATTTTCTTAATCAGATTTTTCTGCATCAGCAAGTTTGAGAAACCGATGCCGAACAAAATCATTGCTACGGCTTCCTCGTAATTTAATAAAATATTTCCGAAATTCATATTAATCTCCAACTTCTATTTAAAATCAAATATTCCCCGACAACCATATATTTTCTTTAATCTGCGAGTTTTAGTAGTCTCCCTTACGGAACATAACATAAAACGTATACATCGTTCCGCCAACCACAATTCCTACACATATATTCAAAATAAGAATAAGCCCGCTGCTGAGGATAGCCCCCGGTGTTCCAAGAGGTATTATACTTTCTATATGATTTGCACCCGTGTAAAAAGAATAACTCTTTGCAAGGCAGTAGCAGCCCAGCGCACAGACACTCATCACCTTATATGTTTTGCCCGTAAAAAACCGTTCGGTTTTCTCAAAACCAAAAGCATTAAGATAAAGTATAAGCCCTGCACCAATAATCGCTCCGCCCGAAAAGCCTCCGCCCGGTCCTATATGTCCGCCTAAGATTACATAGATTCCGAATATAATAATCGGCGGTACAAGCACACGCGCCGCGGTCTGCAGGATCACATCATTTTTGGGCTCATAGATTCTGTCACTTTCTTCTATATCGTTACCCCACTCATCTTTTTTCTTATCTTTACGCAGCAGGATAAGCACTGTACAGGTGGCAATAAAAAGTACGTGGGATTCGCCCAGTGTATCAAATGCTCTGTAGTCCAATATCATTCCGGTAACAATATTGACCGCTCCGGTCTCTTGAAGTCCATTTTCTATATAACGCTGTGACACCTCATTATTTACAGGATTCTCCGGCTGTCCATACGATGGCAGATATGACACTGATATCAGTAACATAACCACCAGAAAAATGCAAAAACACACGCAGAATATTCTGTACAACTTCTCAAATCCGCTGATGCCCCAGTTATTTGCATGATCATATAACCGATATAGACGCTGCTGCCTTTCTATTTCTCTATTTATGACAGTCGTGTCATCTTCCACAAATTCTTTCTGCTCCTGCATTTCCACGGTATCGACAAAGGCATCCTTCGTACCGTCAAGCCATCGTTTTAATCGAAAAGACAGCGTTTTTTCATATTCGCTGTCAGGAATTTTCCTGCTCATTACCCTTCTCCCCCTCATCATTTTCCGACTTTACCATAGCCCGTATTTTCTTTAACGTTACAAAGAACAATACACTGGTAACTCCGGCACCTACTGCTGCCTCAGTAATAGCTAAGTCCGGTGATTCCAGCATGATCCATATGATGGACATTATCAGGCTGTATGACATAAAAATCAGAATAGTATTCAAAAGATTTTTGGATAAGCTTGCCGCAATGGCACATATGATCAAAAAACCCAATAAAATATTTATAAATAACTGCATTTTAGTAAACACCCCTCTGTATATTGTATCCGTACGCTTTAAATTATCGCTTCCTTATATATCGACTCTTAATTAATCCGCCTTTTTAACTTCATATCGTTTTAACTCTTTTCCTTTTCGCTCTCCAACTCTTCTAAAGTAATTATTGAATAATGCGACTCACGCTCCCCATCAGTCGCAACCTCAAGTCTTGTGATCAAATGTGAGGAAGTCGGGGATGAAAACCACAAAAATATGATAATACAAAAAAGCTTTAACGATGTAAAGTTAAGTCCGCTTATTATTATAAGTCCTATCAAAGAACAGCCAATCCCCAGTGTATCTCCCATTGCTGCAGCATGCATCCTGTTAAGTACATATTTAAAACGAAATATCCCTACCATTTCAATCATAAATATAAGAAGTCCGCAGAGTATGAAAACAGCACCAATAATAAAACGGATCCACTCAATTATTTCCATTCTCTTCCTCTCCTTTCCTCTCCCTGTACACTCCCATATAAACCTTGGTGAGTACAATTACTGCAAGGAAACTTATCATTGCATAAATCAGGCAGATATCCACCAAATACCCCTCTTTAAGCATAATGGCCAATATTGCGATAATGACCATGACTATTGTTCCCATCATATTTGTGGCGACTATTCTGTCTGCAATTCTGGGTCCTTTAATCGCCCGGACCAGACAGAGTATTACCATTATCGCCAGAATGACCAGCACCGCTATGAAAAAAATCCGGTATGCCTGATCCAAGGACTGTATTCCTATTTCCATTTATAAATGTACTCCTTTCATGAATCTTTACAATTCTTCAGCCTTTATTTCACTTCGATTTAATATATCCACAAAATCCGAGTCATCAATACCATAAGCAAACTCCTTATCAAGACAGTGCACGGTATAATTGTTATCTTCAAGAAGCACTGTAATAGTTCCCGGAGTAAGCGTAATCGCATTGGCAAGCATAGAACGCCCGATAGAAGTCTTTAAGTCTGCTATAAATGTCACAAGCTGTGGCTCCGGTTCTTCTTTTTCAGTCAAAATAAGATGTGCGACCGCGAGATTAGCCTTTACTATTTCAATAACAAGCACAACCACAAACTTAATTATGTTGAATATATTTTTAAAGAGTGCCTTCTCTTTAGCTATACTGTAATCTGCAAATTTGCAGGTAAACGCAAACAATGCGGCAGCTATTATTATACCAAATATTGCTATTTCCAATGTTAAATTTCCGTTAAAAATCACCCATAAGAAAAAATATAATAAATACATTGCAAGTTCTGCTCCTTTCCAACTTAAAACTCTTTCTTACCCAATCTGACATCTTCTAACTGTTCCGCCAACTCTTCCTCTACAGTATCAAACAAATACTGCTTTCCCTTAAACTGCCTGTCCTTAAAAAAATTCCTAAGCTCCTGGCTGGTTGACATAATATCCTCTTTCAATTCCCTTGCCGAAAGCCGCCTTGCTCCCTGACCCATAATAATAATCTGCTCAAGACCGTCTGAGGTAGCTACCGTCACATTATGCTTCTTACTGATTTCATGAGTGACTTTCTCTATATACTGGTCTGCGGTTTCAGCTTCCTTGGTATAAACCACATGTATATTATGATATGTCAAAACGCTGCCCGGATTTCCTTTGACACGATACGCATCAAATACAAGTATCAGCGTCATATTCCGATAACCCTGATAGTTGCTCAATATATCCATCAGTCTGCCTCTTGCGCTGTCTAAGCTGATTTTGGTCAGTTCCTCAAGCTCTTCCCAGGCAAATATAATATTGTATCCATCCACAAGCAGATAGTTTTCTTTTTCTTCGTCAGACTTTTTTTTCCTGTATTCTCCGCCATTACCATTATCTGCACGTATTACTTTTTGATAGGAATAGTTTTTTCTTCCTGAGGCCGCTTCACTTTTGCTGCCGTAGGTTCGGTTGAAAATTTCCTCTAATTCCTTGTCATTGGCGGCAATTTTGTTATAATCAGCGTTTTGTGTTGACTCATCCGGTCTATACTCTAAACTATTTACCGCAACAGTCATATGCTTAGAAAATGCACTCTCCACATGCATATAATCTTCCACTTCATACCATGGCACCACAAACCCGGCTCCATGCGCGCAGAAAACCGAAGACGGCGGATTGTCCAAATCACTTTCGGCATCATAGCCTATTCGCTCTATTACCTCTCCCGCATTATGGCAAGGCTCATAGCCTTTCATATTCAAAAACAGTCTGCCAATTCCACCCGAATATGACATTACCTCCGTCTGATAACCCTGCATAGTTGCAACTGGAACCGTTCCGGTCAATACCGACATATCCCCATCTACCATCGGAGCATCAAAACGTCCATGCATAGCCTGTATATCCGACATCGCACGCCCTATCATTGAAGAAGGCAGCTCCAGCTTGAATTCATAAACCGGCTCCAGCAATACACTTTCCGCCTTACAAAGCCCCTGCCTTACGGCGCGGTAAGTCGACTGTCTGAAATCACCGCCCTCGGTATGCTTCAGGTGCGATTTTCCGGCTATAAGCGTTATCTTCATATCCGTAATCGGAGAACCCGTCAAAACTCCCAGATGCTCCTTCTCTTCAAGATGCGTAAGCACCAGTCTCTGCCAGTTTCTATCCAGTACATCTTCACTGCAAGACGTTGCAAATTCAAGACCGCTTCCGGCATCAAGTGGCTCCAGCACAAGATGTACCTCTGCATAATGCCTCAAAGGCTCATAATGCCCCACACCTTCAACCGCCGAACTAATCGTTTCTTTATAAACTATACTGCCGGAATCAAATTCCACATCCACCCCAAGTCTTTGCGATATCAGACTTTTCAAAATCTCAATCTGCACCTCTCCCATGAGCTGTGCATGAATCTCACCAAGCTGCTCTTTCCATACAATATGCAAAAGCGGCTCCTCTTCTTCTAGTTTACATAACTCCTTATACATAACGTGTATATCGCATTCCGGAGGAAAATTGACCTTATAAGTCAACACCGGCGCCAGAAGCGGTGCAATTGAGTCAGACTCAAAACCCAGTCCCTCACCTGAAAAAGTGCGGGTAAGCCCTGTCACGGCACAGACCGTTCCGGCCGCCACTTCTTTTTCCATAGTATATTTTACACCGGAATAAATCCGTATCTGATCTGCTTTTTCTTCCCATTCTCCGTTTCCACCCTGCAGAAGCTGCTTTACGCTTAGCTTTCCGCCGGTAATCTTCATATGCGTAAGGCGGGTTCCGGCATCATCCCTGCCAATCTTATATACCCTTGCCCCAAACTCATCCGGATACTGCACCTGAAGTGCATATTTGCATATCCCATCCAATAGCGTATCCACCCCTTCGATTTTCAGGGCTGAACCAAAATAACACGGAAAAATTGCCCGCTTTTTAATCAAGCCTGCAATATCCTCTGTTTCTATGCTGCCTGTATCAAGATACTTCTCCAACAGAATTTCGTCGCAAACTGCTATATTCTCAAGAAATATATTATCATCTTTTCCCAATGTGAAATCGATACACTGGGGACTCAGACGCTCTTTAAGTTCCTGAAGCAGACGCCCGCTGTCGGTATCAGGCTGGTCCATCTTATTTATAAACAAAAAAGCCGGAATCCGGTAACGTTCAAGCAATTTCCACAACGTGAGCACATGCCCCTGAACCCCGTCTGACCCACTTATTACAAGCACCGCATAATCAAGCACTTGCAATGTTCTCTCCATCTCAGCAGAGAAATCCACATGCCCGGGCGTATCCAGCAGCGTCACATCCATATCCTGCCACGAAAACTCGGCCTGCTTGGAAAAAATCGTGATTCCCCTGCTCCGCTCCTGAGCATCCGTATCAAGAAAAGTGTCTCCATGGTCCACTCGGCCTGCCTTGCGGATACTGCCGCTTAAATACAGCATACTTTCTGCTAATGTAGTTTTTCCGGCATCCACATGCGCCAGAATACCAAACACCAGTTTCTTTCTATCCATCTACCCGATTCCGTTTCCGCGTGATTTAGTAATCATTTCTATTATAGGATAAAATTGGGTGTAAGTATAGTCAAATTGATGTTATTTTAGCATTTTCTTACAACGATTTATCGATATTATCCCACTCACAGATCCTAATTCTATATCTATTTCCGATTTTATATGTCAGCCGCATCAGCAAATAATCTTCGCCTTCTTATATTCTTCAGTAGAAACACCTATCAGTTTACATGCCTGCGGCAAAGTAAGATACAGCCGCTTCATTATTTCGTCAACGCTTCTTACAAGCCTTTGCGCATCGCCCGCAGAATGCCCGGCTTCATATCCCTCTTCTCGTCCTTCTTCCCGTCCTTCCGCTCTTAAAGACCTCTCATATTTCTCCGCATCAAACTCTTCTAACAGCATTCCAACTACCTCCACCCGGTATTTTCTTAGAAATTCCGATAATATCCCATTTTCAATACAGTAATCAACCGCTTTATTCAATACGATTTCCATATTATCACCCTCTGCCGCATAGTTTCTTGACACTTCCACAAATCTGGCATATTCTTCAAGAATATGACACTTCTCCATCAAATCGGAGTTATGCCCATGGTTGATGTTCAACATCCGTACTTTCAGTTCTACATCCGCTTCCAATTCCTTATTCTCAAATGCATCAGACAAGCTGAGAATACTCTCCTCAGGCATTTCCTTTTTTCCATTATAAAAAACAATGCACTGTGGAGCAGGCAGGTAAATCTGCCTGGTACCATACAAGCTCTCTTCCGCATCCTCAATGATTTTCTGATATTCCTGAGCCAGATAAACCAGAAATCTCACCGGCATATTAGGGTTATATGTACTCTGGTGTTCATATAAATTCAACACTCCTGCAACCACAAATGCCAGGTCATTTTTCATAACAACATATACTGCACTTTCAATCGTAACCACCTGAAGTTCTGATGCGTCAGTATAATCTGTTCCATTTAAGGCATTGTACAGCTGTAACAGCGCGTCTCTGTCCTTATCAAACAAAAACCTGAACAAGCGGTCCTTTACCTGCCTTTTAACTTTTTTCTTTTTCATAGATTATCCTCCTTTATTACAGACAGGATAACTATGACGCTTGAAGCAAGCCTCTTACCGTACAGCACCTGCCATATTTAAAAAATAATAGAATTACTGGCAGAAACTGCCGGAATGTGCGAATTGCACACTTTATTGAATTCAGACAACAGAATATGTATGTATTACTGTTTCTATTGCTTGTAATACTCATATTGTATATAACGTTTTATGGTTTGTCAATCACTTTTTAACTAAATTTCATATTTTGAATTTTCCATTTAGTCTAAAAATTGAAATTTGTGTGCGGCGGGGGACGGATGGAGAGGCGTCGGAGTCAGGCCG
>JAFLTG010000067.1 GCA_022510545.1 Lachnospiraceae bacterium
CCCTGTGCTTTCATAGCCTCTGCAACCTTAAGGAATCCTGCTATATTAGCTCCGGCTACGTAATTTCCTTCCATACCATACTTCTTGGAAGCATCATCCAGGCTGTGGAAGATATTAACCATAATTCCTTTAAGCTTGGAATCAACCTCTTCAAAAGTCCATGACAGTCTCTCGGAGTTCTGGCTCATCTCAAGTGCGGAAGTAGCAACACCACCTGCATTGGATGCCTTACCCGGGCAGAACAGTACGCCTTTCTCAAGGAAGTATTCGGTAGCATCCAGAGTAGTAGGCATGTTAGCGCCCTCTGCTACTGCGAAGCAGCCGTTTGCAACAAGCGCTTTTGCATCGTCAAGATCAAGCTCATTCTGTGTTGCACAAGGAAGTGCGATATCACATTTAACGCTCCATACGCCTTTGCCCTCATGGTACTCAGCGCTCTTTCTTGCTGCTGCATACTCTGTCAAACGAGCACGTTTAACTTCTTTGATTTCTTTAAGTAACTCAACATCGATTCCTTCCGGATCATAAATCCAGCCTGTGGAATCTGAACAGGTAACAGGCTTAGCGCCTAACTGCTGTGCTTTCTGGATCGCATAAATTGCTACGTTTCCTGCACCTGATACTACAACTGTCTTACCTGCGATGTCCTTACCGTTGCACTTTAACATCTCTTCTGTCAGATATAACAAGCCATATCCTGTTGCTTCGGTTCTTGCAAGTGAACCGCCGTAAGTAAGACCTTTTCCTGTAAGTACGCCTTCATAGAGATTCTTAATTCTCTTATACTGACCGAACATAAAACCAATTTCACGTCCGCCTACACCAATATCACCTGCAGGTACGTCAGTATCTGCACCGATGTGTCTGCATAACTCTGTCATAAAGCTCTGGCAGAATGCCATAACTTCTCTATCTGATTTACCCTTAGGGTCGAAATCCGAACCACCTTTACCGCCGCCGATCGGAAGTCCTGTTAAGGAATTCTTGAAAATCTGCTCGAATCCAAGGAATTTGATAATACCAAGATTTACTGAAGGATGGAATCTTAAACCGCCCTTGTAAGGTCCGATTGCGCTGTTAAACTGTACACGGAAACCGTTGTTAACCTGAACCTGTCCCTTGTCATCAACCCATGGAACGCGGAACTGTACGATTCTCTCCGGTACTGTCAGTCTTTCAAGTAAAGCATCTTTTCTATATGCTTCCTCATCAGCTTCAATAACTACACGAAGAGATTCCAATACCTCTTTAACTGCCTGATGGAATTCCGGCTGTGCAGGATTTTTTGATACAACTAGTTCATAGACTTCATCAACATATGACATTTTATATGTCCTCCTTTGGTTATATTAAGATAAAAGCCAAAGACGAAGGCCTTTGGCTAATAGACTCCTTTGTCCTTTATCATTATAGTATGGGATTTATAAATCCACAACCCTGATTTCATATACGCATATATAAAAATTTTGCATATATTTTTATACAAAATGTACAATGATACAGATATTCTGGTATTATTGTATACAATTCATGCTGTTTTCTTTACTTTTTTGTTTTGTTTTCTCTATGGTCATTTTTACAAGTACTCCTTCAGTCTCTCAATATTTTTCTCCTCGAAATCCATAAACTCTCTGGCCAGTTCCACTGACATATCCTGTGCAGATGCGTTATGCTTGACCGCTTTATACATGTTCGTAAGACCTCTGTTGCTTCCCGCTATCATCATTTCAGCCAGATGACTGGTACTAATATTGGTCAAAGTACCCATATGCACACTGCCTCGCAGCATAATATCATTAATCTGGTTATTCCTATATGTTCCACTGCCTTCCTCCACAAGCTTTTCAACCGCATCATTATGGATCTTTGCATATCCCAAAGACTGTTTGGAAAGGCTCGTTGTAAACTCATTATCCGTTGATTTATCCAAAAGCGCATCTATTGTTGTCATAGCCATTTGCGTGTTTTTTTGGATTTCTTTAAGAATCGTAATATCATCCTGTTTCATATTAATGTAAATGCCTCCTGTTATATTTACTTGATAATAAAAAAAGAGCGTAGATTTTACTCTACACTCTTTACTATTACCATTTTTAGTATCTTTAAACTTTACTCCACATAATCGGACTTCACATAAGCAACTCCGCCGTTATACTTAATCTTGGTCCAGCCATCAGCCTGCTTCATAATAAGATCAAGCTTATCTCCGACATAGGCAGTTGCAAGCTTCTCACTGTTTTCGCTGGCGCCGCTCCTGATTCTTACGTTTTCTTTTACAGTAACGGTTCCGGTAACTGTAGTACTATTAGTACTATTATTACTATTACTACTGTTATTGGCTGAAGAGTCATTACTATTTGAAGTCTGAGAATCCGTACCGTTTCCGTCAGTTTCGTTCGCTGCTACTTCAGTAGTCTCCACATCTTCCAGATACTCACTCTTGATGTATGCTTCGCCGCCATTATATGCAACTTTACTCCATCCGTTTTCTATCTTTTCAATCAGATCAAACTCATCACCAAGTGCAGCCTTTCCAAGTTTATCAGCAGTCTCACTGTCTGATGAACGGATATTTACAACATCTGTAGCCTTAACCTTGGTTACCACTGTAACAGTACCGGAATTATCCGTTTCCCCGGTTTCTGTACCTTCTTCTGAGTTTTCTCCGGACTCTGTCTCTGCTTCTGCCTGAGCAAGCGCTTCTCCTATGTTTTTCTCAATTTCTTCTTTAACATCATCAATAAGCATCTGAAGATTTTCATCCTCTGCAACCATGTTATTATATGACGCGGTAACTTTATTATTCAAATCAATTACATCATCCTGAAGATTGACTTTCATAATATAATTCAGCTCGTCTTCGTCGCCTTCATCACTGCGATTGATATAATAGCTGCCATCGTCTCTCTGACATACATAGTGCACTGTCATACCCGGAACCGGCTCATCATAATCGGTAAACTTGACGGTTGAACATACATAAACCACATAAGAATTTTCCTTAGGACCCGGTTTATAATATATGTCCAGAGTCGGATAAGATTCTATATATGCACTTGTTTCCTCAATACGCATAACAATCTTATCATCAATATCTTCTACCAGTTTACGTATGGTATCAACATCACCGTTTACCTGCGCAGTATAATATTCATTAATCAGCTCTGCAATCTTAGGATTATCATTTTCCTGAAGCGGAACCTCAGGCACTGCTCCTCCTGACATTTCATCCAATGTGCTGTTTGCCGTAACATCTTCCTGTCTATTTGTTTCTCTCTTATTTGCAATGACGGAAATAACAACGGTAATTATTACACAGACTGCCAGAACCACAGGCATAACAATCTTAGCGTGCTTTACAAACCAGTTCCAAAGAATTTCAAACTTTGACGCGAGAAACCCTTTTTTATCGTTACTTGACGTACTCATATCATACAACCTTTCATTAAAATCGTAATTCAGATGAGATGAATGCACCCGACAGGAATCGAACCTGCATCAAAGGCGTCGGAGGCCTACGTTCTATCCGTTAGACTACGGGTGCAATGTTACAAAAATGTTAAATCATCTTATTCATAATAACATAAGTAGAACATATTGTCTAGTAATCAATAAAATAAGAAAAATTTCCCTGTATTTACAATATTTTGGCACCCATCCGACGCCCCAAAACCGAACTATTACATAGTAGTATAGTTTCACATCTCATCTGCGTCTTTAACTGTTATCTGCTCCGTGAACCTATCATAATAATATACACTGTAAGACAGTATCTCTTCCGGCTCAAGCTGAGTATCATTCACTTCCTTTACCATATCCTTATAAAACACTGTTTCCGCCACATCGTCATCCGGTATAAGGAGCACTTCATGCACGGAACTGGGAAGTATAATAAGATTCTTTCCCAGTCTGCCTGCAAGCTCTTTTACGGATTTGGAGTATAGCAGTACAGCCGCTCCGAAATATCTGCTTTCACTGCTAAGGAAGTACATAACCTCTCCCTCACTATGCAATATGGCATCATCACCATGCAAAATCCCCATGGCCCTTATTCCTACATTACTACCATTATTACAATCCATGATGATTTCATTTATAATATGTCCTATCGGCATAAAATCTTCAGGCTGCAATTCCGGCATATTAGACCTGGCATGTTTATACAAGCTTTCCAAATCTATGTCCCACATTGACATATGAGAGTTTCTGATCAATATCGTTGCTTTACCGAATCTCTCATCCTCAAACAAGTAATAAAACACGATTGCAAGATCATTCCATTTTACATATGGAATTTCCTCAAGAAGTTTAGCATTTCTTTCCCGGTTGATCAATTTATAAAGGATTCTGTCCTTAACACTGTCAAACCTGGTAAAAAAGTCCATATCCATTCTGATTTCTTTTGCATTCCGTCTGTATACATTCAAAATATCGTTAATCACTTCACCGAAAGCTCTGCCTTCCCTGTAATCCTCATACAGCTCATCGATATAAATTGACGGTGCTACATTACTTCCCTTTTTATTTATCATAACACTATGCAGGCGCACACCGTTATTTTTAGTAACTTCCTTATAAACCGCTTCATAATCTTTACCCATGATTTTCGCAAGCGAAATACACACTTTATTACCAAACTCTCCTATTGTGATATAGTTCATATTGTCCTCTCTTTCCATTCTCTCCGGACAACTAAGCACTAATACAAGCAATAGAAACAATGCTTTGCAGACTTTCTATTATCATAAAACAAAAAGACAATGGATATACTTCTTCCATTGTCTTATAGGCTTAAGGATATTAATAGTATACAGTAGTGTATAGATTACATAACCGATTATACTCTGGACAGGTACTCACCTGTTCTTGTATCAATCTTAATCACTTCACCCTGATCAACAAACAAAGGTACCATAACCTTAGCTCCGGTTTCTACAACTGCCGGCTTGGTAGCTCCGGTTGCGGTATCACCCTTGAATCCCGGCTCAGTATCTGTAATCTCAAGTTCTACAAACATAGGCGGTTCAACAGAGAATACATTGCCATTATAAGAACATACTTTGACCATCTCATTCTCTTTTACAAATTTAAGCGCATCGCCTACCGTACCACTGTCAAGAGCTACCTGGTCATATGTTTCTGTATCCATAAAGTTATATAAATCGCCATCTGCATATAAGTACTGCATATCTTTTCTATCAATACGTGCCTGTGGGCATTTCTCGGTTGGTCTGAAGGTCTTCTCTACCACACCTCCGTTGATAACATTTTTCAGCTTGGTTCTGACAAAAGCAGCTCCTTTACCGGGCTTTACATGCTGAAACTCAATGATCTGATAAACATTACCCTCATATTCTATAGTAATGCCATTCCTGAAATCGCCTGCTGATATCATAAAATAATCCTCCTGAAATTTTCACAATATAATTCCTATATAGTTTATACTATAAACTTGCAATTTTCAACCTCTTTCCCAAAAAAAGCTAAACTTTTTCAAAAAACAGATTTACCTAATACAAAATCTATTGCCATAATATAACCTTCCAGGCCCTGCCCGTAAATCTGTTTATCACAGGCCGGTGCCGTCACTGATACCTTTCTGAAATCTTCACGCTCCATAATATTGGAAATGTGTATTTCCACCTTGGGAACCGTGATGCTTGCAAGCGCATCCCTTATGGCATAACTATAATGAGTATATGCCCCCGGATTGATCACAATGCCCTGTGTGCCGTCAAAATAAGCATCCTGAATCCTGTCAATTATCGCACCCTCATGATTACTCTGGAAAACCTCTATTTCACAGTCTTCCTTTTTTCCCTTCTCCGATATCAGGTTTAAAAGATAGTCATAGTCCTGAGTACCGTACACACTTTTTTCCCTTATTCCGAGAAAATTTAAGTTTGGGCCGTTGATAACCAGTATTTTCATAAATGTTGCTCCCTTTCCTTTTCCGCATTATTTTAAACTATATGTCGTCTGTAAGCATTTTCAATCTCATTCATAACAGTATCAAAATCCTTACCGTCTACATCTACTATAACATCCGCAGCTCCCTCATAAGCAGCTGAGCGTTTTTCCATCAAAGTCCTTATTTTTTGCATAGGCTCATCCACTTGCAAAAGAGGTCTGGTTTTGTCATCTTTTAGCCTCTCATAAATCGTTTCAGCCCTTGCCCGAAGATAAATAACAGTTCCAAGTTCCTTTAATAAAGCCTGATTCTCTTCTCTTACAGGAAGTCCCCCGCCTACGGAAATTATATGATTATTTTCTGTTGCAATCAACTTCTTAAGACATTTCGTTTCCAAATCCCTAAAATACTCTTCACCATCCGTATCAAAAATTTCGGAAATCGTCCTGCCCTCATCCTTTTCAATAATCTTGTCCGTATCCAGCATTGAGCGGCGCATACGATATGAAAGCTTAATACCCACCGTTGTCTTACCGCAGCCCATAAATCCTATTAAAATAATATTATCCATGTTCATCCTCATTTTATCCGGTCTGTAAAAACAGCATAAACTAAATTATAAACCCATTTTCTTTTTAATACTATCAAATACAAATTCTGCATCTTCGTCCGAAATTCTCACATCATTCCAAAGCTCATATGCATCAATTCCTTGATAAATCAGCATCTTAAGTCCATTATATGCCTTACCTCCGGCTTCCACAACAAGCTTCATAAACCGTGTATTAAAAGGTTTGTATATTAAGTCATAACCTGTGTGCACTTTTTTATAAAAATCCGCATCCTCTATTATCACTTCATCATCATGGGGTTCAAGTCCCACCGATGTCGCCTGTATAGCCAGAAACTTTTTGTCGGGAAGCTTATCATAGTCAGACAAAAGCATCGGGTAAATAACCTCTCTTCCAAACGCCTTATTCACTTCATCTGCCACCGACTGCGCTTTTTCAATTGTGCGATTAAGCATATACACTGCTCCCGCTTTCTGCTGTGCACACAGATAAGCAACCGCCCTTGCGGCACCTCCGGCACCCAGAAGAATAATATCCTCACCTTCTATGATGATACCTTCGCCGGACATAGCACGCTTCAAACCGCTCATATCGGTATTATATCCCTTATAGCCGCCCTCTGTCCTGACAAGCGTATTCACCGCACCGATTTTATCAGCCAGAGAATCCACATTGACCAGATACTTAATGACCTCGCTCTTATAAGGCACCGTCACATTCATACCTAGTATATCCAGAGCATATGCGCCTTTTACCGCTTCCTCTACTTTACCCTCTTCCACCAAAAAGGGTACATAGACCAGATTATGTCCGCACCTTGCCGCAAGCGAATTATGTATCAAGGGCGATATTGTATGCTTAATCGGATTTCCGATAACTCCGCAGGTTCTGGTTTGTCCGTCAATCATCTTATTAATCAATTCCTTTCAGTTTTGTATCTTTTATTACCTTACTGTTTATTATTCAAGTCTCTATTATAAAAAAACAACACAATCTTTTCCAGATATCGCTTAAGTACAATCTGTATCTCTTCCTTGGGGTGGATGGGTTTGACCAGATAAGTCAATATTCCTGCCTTCTTAGCTCCCCATACATCCGTAAAAAGTTGGTCCCCCACAAAAAAAGTAGTCTCCGTCGTCGTTCCCATAATCTCCATAGCCTTCTTATAACTCTCCGGGAAAGGCTTATTTGCCTTAAAAATATATCGCGAACCTACCTTATCGCTAAAGGACTTAACCCTTGGCTCCTTATTATTAGATAAAAGAAGGCTTTCATACCCAATACCTTTTAACCTTTTAAAAAGCTCGATACTCCTTGCATCCGCCGGAGCCCCATGTGGAACCAGGGTGTTGTCAATATCAAATATGACTCCCCGATACCCCCTCTCATACAAGCCTTCATAATCTATCTCGTAAGACGAATCCATATATACATCAGGATAAAAACGCTCCAGCATAATTTACTCTATTCCTCTCAAAATTAAATCCTGTCATACAATATAATAACTATACCATAATTTATAAAAAAGGATATTCTGAAAAATATATTCTCCGAATATCCCTCATTATATTTTATATAATTATTAAACAACTACTACCACATATCCAATTACTATCACATACAGTTACTTCTACTTCTCAGACGTATCCAGCACCTTTTTAAGCTCGTCCATAAATGTATTAATATCTTTAAACTCACGATACACAGAAGCAAATCTTACATAAGCAACGGCCTCCAAATCCTTGAGTTTATTCATGACAAGTTCTCCGATGACCTGACTGGAAATTTCTTTTTCCTCTCTGGCAAATATGGCAGTCTCAACATCATCCACAAGCTGGTTGATCCTGTTTGCACTGATTGGTCTCTTATGGCAGGCACGAAGCACTCCCGCTTCTATTTTGCTCCTGTCATAGGTCTCCCTGTTATTATCTTTCTTTATGACAATAAGCGGAATCGTTTCAATCTTTTCATATGTTGTAAAACGTTTCTCACATTCGTCACAGACACGCCGCCTTCTGATTGAATTGTTCTCCTCAGCCGGTCTGCTGTCAATTACTCTGGTATTCTCATGACCACAATACGGACACTTCATCTTATAGCCCCCTGTTTTATAATTTAACAATAATATTATCACATATCATTTTTATTATGTCAACTAATTTATAAAATCAGGTGTTAAAAAACTTTACTTAATACAAATATCTACTATGATAATATCCGGGCCTATCTGCTTAATATCTTTGTAGCAGATCACATAATCCGACTCACAAGAGAAAAATCCGGCCAGTTTATTATTTCCCGACACTATAAGTTTGAATATCTGTCCTGTACACTCATCAAATTCAAAATCCGTTACCCTGCCCAGCTTCTGGCAATTCTTTAGATTGATGACCTCTTTTTTCTTAAATTCTGAAAACAGCATAATTAATCCGGCACTTTGCCCTTTTTATTATTTAATGCGTAATTCAGAAAAATGATACTTGTTCAGGTGCAAAAGTTTTCGGCAATGAGTATTCTCACTTTACATATACTTCATCCCATTCAACCTGTACACGTTTACCGATACTGTGGTAATAAAACAATACCCAGAAAATTACGGCAATTGCTATCGGTTTTCTGATTTTGCTTCCTCGTTTCGCCCATGCAAGAATCTTTGATATGAATTCATTTTTCTCTTCTTCTGTCATGCCGTTCTTGCCGGTGCAAAAGTACAGGAGAATATAAAACATTCCTGCTATCATCGCCATTGTTGCATAGATTTCCACCCGCTTTGATGTATCGCCGGTTTGTGGTTCTGTATCTTTGGGCGGCTGCGGATTGGCAAGCTGTACAAAGGGCGTAAACACGTCAGTTGTTTCCTCAATGTAGGTTGCAGTACCTGTCTGAGTATTTGAAACCTTAGTCTTCTTTTTGGGTTTTTCTTCAGTTTTTGGTTCTGTGATACTCACCGTGGTCGTCTTGCTGCTCACGTTTCCTGCATTGTCTGTTGCGCTTATGTATAAGCTATGTTCTCCTGAACCGGATATGTCTATACTAAACTCACAGGATAAGAGCATGCTGTCTTTGTCTTCTGAGGCGTACTGTGGGTTATTATAGTTCTGCGGTAATACGGTTTGTTCCGCTTTGTCGTCTATCCGATAACTTATGTCCGTAATTCCACTTATGATGTAGTTTCCGTTTCCGATAAGATCCGCATCATCCGGCACAGATTCGTTTGATATTAATATATCAGACACGGCCACATCCACTACTCTTTTACCGTCTTTCTCATCCTGTACGGTAACGTCAATCTGCGGTGCATTGTCTTCCACAATGATACCTCCGCCATTTGCCGTAAGCAACTTCTTCGTTAAGTTTTCGGCTTTGTCTGCACATCTTAAGGAAACGGTTCCCTCATAGTCTTCGGATATGGTGATTCTTGCTACGGTCTGTCCGTTTTCAACGTTAAGCTGCAGTATTGAGTCAGTGCGTATCTGTCTCGGAGCATAGGCACTTGCATACTGAACTTCTCCACTGATGACATCACCGTTTTCAGGTGTCAGGGTATATTCAACCTTATCAATCCCGCTTCCTTCTTCCGTAATCGGAACGGTAATGACCAAATCCTTTTTACGAACTATCCATTTCCCTAAATCTTTGTACCCGGTATTGTATGACGTCGCACCTAAAACCGGAGCTATGTCGTCTACCCATTTGGCATAGAGGGTTGCGGACTGCTCTTTTATGTATCTTTCCGCAGTGATGTCTTCCACCTTATCATTAAAGTTCCATCTGTTACCTGTTCCTTCCGGATTTATGTACCAGCCTTTAAAAGAATAACCTCTTCTTGAAGGCTCAGTAACTTCATTAAGTTTATTACCAAAGCGTACAGTCTGTGTTTCGAATGGTTCTTCACTGCCGCTGTTTCCATAGTTTAAAACAAAGTATATATTATATATATTCCTGTCATAATAGAGTCTCAATACCAGATCGCCGTCTTCCGTAACTTCGCCGGATGCTATTCTCGATTCATAATCTGTATTCTCAGTAAAGCCCGGATAACTTATGGGAGTTGCTGTTACGGTTTCACCTATGGTTCCTTCCAGTTCCTGAGTATAGGATTCCACTATGGTGTAACCGCTTTCGTCAAGATTTTGTTGGTAGTGCTCTACAGTATAGGTGGCAGTATTTTTTATCTTTGTAAGATACACCTGGTTTTTTTCCTCATCCAGAACCTTATACCACGGTCCGTCATCATCTCCAACATTGATAACATTCATTTTATTCCTGTCACTATCTGTAATTGTATAATCAGAACCCTCCGCAATGACATAGCCTTCCTTTGCTTTAACATAGATGTTTATCCGGGATTTAAGGGGATCGATAATCCAAATCTTACGCGCTACACCGTTTTCTTCATTCTGGTCCAGATAAATTCCGTCTGCTCCAAATCCATATTCCTCATCTCCTACAAACTGTACATCACCGCTTATATACAAATATGTTTCACCTTCATTTCTTGCACCATTGAATACTGCACCGCTTCCCTTATATTCTTCAGTTTCACACGTATTTCCCTTGAAATATCCGCCGTATAGATAAGTAATGCTATTACTTCCTGCATGGTAAATACATCCCCCCTTGATAGGGGAGGTATTTTCAATAAAATCACCGCCATATATGTAAACTTCTGAATTAATGTTACGGATACATCCGCCTCCATAACTTACTAAATCAGTAGTTGATGTCGTGCTGTTATTACGATAAGTACCACTGTGTATCTTTAAAGTACTATCTGAAACAACGTCAAATGCGCCGCCATAGAAAGATGCTTTACAGTCTGCTATCGTTGTATCCCATACATCTAACGTGCTGCCATTGTGCATATAAATAGCTCCACCCATATTATAACAGCGGCAGTTTGTTATCTCTGAACCTTTTATCTCGACTTCACTATTAAACATGTTAATTGCTCCACCACTACTGGGAGCAGTGCAATTTGTTATCTTTACACCATTTAGCTTGGCTGTGCCACTTGATATGCTAATCGCTCCAATGGTGCCGCGTGATCTGCAGTCTGTTATCTCTGCACCATTTATCTTTGCCGTACTTCTGGACACAGAAATAATTCCACCAGACATTACACTACTGTTTGATATCTTTGCTTTGTTTACAATTAATTCTCCATCACTCAGACTAACAATTGGTCTGTATGTATCACAGTTTGTAATCTTACAATAATCATCCAGTATCAGGGTTCCGTTTTTGACTATGAACGTATATTCAGTTCCTCCTTCTGCCTTAAAATTATAACTATTACCATTCACTGTAATGTCACGCATTGTAAGGCTTGCGTCAGCGGAATCCATATAAAAATAACCATCTACACTCCCTCTTGTAATATATCCTCCACCTTCAAATGTAACTTTTCCACTAATTGTCACAGTACCTTTGAGTGTCAGGGTGGCGTTCGGCTCTACAATAACTCTGACATCAGTTAATGTAGTTTCTCCCCATGTAGTATTAGTACTAATCCTTGTGAGCTCCGGTTCTTCATCTGACAGGTCAGAATTTGCTTCAGACAAATATGTCTCCTCAACTTCCTCCACCGTCACGATAATCTCCGGCAGTTCCACACCTTAGCCTAATCTATATTCTTCCGGCAAGATAGGGGTAAAGACATAGGTTCCCTCCAGTTCTCCATCATACTCCGGCGTACAGGCCCATATAATGCCTTCTAATAAAATTGTATGTACTGTTTCAGTTATTTCTTCACTCGCATTATCGAACCCATGTTCTTCATCCTGGGCAGACAATGTCACTTTTTCCATCATATTATCAGGCTCAGACCGGTACTCTTTCATATGCACCGTAACCGTTTTCTGAACTGTTTCAGCTGCAGATGGTGATTTTTCTTCGTTTTTTATTTCTGATTCATTTGACTCAGTCTTCGGGTTAGACCCAGTCTCTGATTCACCTGTCTCTGTCTCCGATACATTCCCGATTTCACTTTCCGGTCCTTCTTCATCACTCACTGTCCCTGAAGCATTTCCAACTTCATCTTCCGGCCCTTCCTCACTTGGTTCTGTACCTGAAGTGTTTCCGGTTTCATCCTCCGGCTCCTCTTCCCCGGATTCGGTTTCCGGTTCATTTTCTGCTTCACCCTCATGACCGTCTTCACCGGTATCTGTATCAGAACCGTCTCCGGTTTCATCCTCCGGATTCTCTTCACCGTTTTCTGTTTCCGAATCATCCCCGTCATCATCTTCCGGTTCTTCTTTTTCCTGCTTGTTTCCCTCTTCCGATTTTTCCGTCCGGGAAATGTATGATGCTGTCAATGAGTCCGGCAGCTGTAAATCCTCAACAGATGTCCCGATTGCGACGTTTTGCCAGACCACATCTTCAGGAAGTTCCTCAAACGACACAATCACATACTGCGTCTCATCTTTTTCAGTTGACTCTTCCACTCCCGGTACTGTATCAACTTCATCAGCATCTTCCGACTCCTGTACTGTCTCAGCTTCATCATCCTCTTCCGATTCTCGTACTATCTCAGTTTCTTCAGCTTCCACCGCTTCCTGCGCAAGCAGTTCAACAGGCAGTGATGTCGCTATCATACAAAAACTTAAAATGACTGAAAGAATGATGTTTTTTACCTTACTCATCTATGTTACCTCTCCTAAAGTTTTGATTTTATGTCTTTACGATACTAATATAATATGTAGGTAAATTATACTATTTTTTGTATTTAATTACAATTGTTATGAATAACATAAATACCAAAAACGGGAGCCAACTTGTGGCTCCCGGCATTTGTCTATAAAACCAATCCTTTATTCTCTTCACAGCCCATCAAAATATTCAGACACTGTACCGCGGCGCCAGAGGCGCCTTTTCCCAAATTATCAAACTGAGCGGAAAGTACCATACGTTCCTCATTCCCAGTTATGTAAACCTTAAGTCCATCCCAACCGCTTAATGTATTACCGGAAAGCATTCCTCCATATAAGTCTTCATTTCCGTTTTCAACTACCCGAATAAATTGCTCACCTTTGTAGTATTCCATAAAGTACTTAGTCATCTCCTCAGGATTTTTATGGCTATTCAGATACTGTGTATAAAGCGGTACCGAAACAACCATGCCGCTGTAATAATCCGCCACAATAGGAGAAAAAAGCGGTTCTTTGGAGAGTCCTGTTATTGCTTTCATCTCCTTTAGGTGTTTATGCTGCTGTGTCAGTGCATACTCTCTTGGAGCATCTATATCTGCATTTCGATTTTCCGCTTCATATTCCGCAATCATCTTTTTTCCACCACCGCTGTATCCGGTCAGAGAAAATGCACTTATTGGATAATCCGCAGGAAGAATCCCACCGCTGATTATAGGATATACAAGAGAGATAAATCCGGTTGCATGGCAGCCCGGCACAGCGATTCTCTTTCCGGTTTTAATCGCATTCCTATGCTCTGTCGATAATTCTGGAAAACCGTATGCCCATCCGCTGTCCGTACGATGCGCCGTAGAGGTATCAATAATTCTTACCTTATCATTTTCCACAAGACTGACCGACTCCTTTGCCGCAGCATCCGGCAGACAAAGAAATGTAATATCCGATTCATTGATTATTTTTTTACGTTCTGCCGCATCTTTCCTAAGTTCATTAGAGATAGAGAGAAGTTCAATATCATCTCTTCCCTCAAACCGCTCATATATCCTTAAACCGGTAGTTCCTTCACTCCCGTCGATAAAAATCTTTGTTTTCATTCAGGTAAACCTGCCTTTCTGTCATCTGTTATTATCGAACTGCAAGAATAGCTATGCAGCTTCATACTTGCTCATTATCCATTATAATATAGCAAAACACTTTATTTAGCAATTGAAATTTGTCGCTATGCCTGAAAGACGGATTGCACAAATAGTAAGTTGGCT
>JAFLTG010000068.1 GCA_022510545.1 Lachnospiraceae bacterium
ATCATAGAAGACCTATCTCTTATAGTTAATTACAGAAAAAATTTCATATGCTCGACTATGAAGTTATCTTCATTTATTTAAATAATATTCTTCGGCAGCTTTTTCTATTTCTTCAACATGCCTATCCCACGATTCCCATTTTTTCAATCCTCTTCTATCAGGTATGTCATAATTTTTCTTTATCTGCGCCCCTAAGTACTGGGTATATTTGCAGCTGCCATTATAATTTAAATGTGACCAGTCATTGAAATCAGTACCAAAATCCAGCCCCATTTCATCATACGAGTAATTTGTGCTGTTAAATTCAAGACCATAATTGACGGATATCTCTTTAATACGGTTATACACTAATTCATCTTCACTTTTGGTTATATAAGGAGAGACTATAAGATATAGTTCTATATCATTTTTCTGTGTAAATTCTATGATTTTCTGTAAATATTGCTCTGATTTTATTGTAATGCCGCCGCTTTTATCTTCCACCAGTTCAGGTTCTGTCTGTGGACACTCAATGAAATACGGTGTATATCCTTTAAAAGAAGCTCTATCTTTTTTGGATTTAAATAAATATTCCAAGTCCTCAGATTTTGGGTATCTATTGTGATACGTCGCAAAATTGGGGAAATAGTCAAAATAATGCTCCGGTTCACAGCTTGCATATAACATTTGGAGTTTATTAAAAGAAAATTTTACTCCCAATAAATTATCAAGCAGGAAATCATATTGATAATCTTCTTTAAATTCTGCCGGAGAATATAAGTCTAATACAACCAGCTTAGGTGACTGGTATTTGCAAATCTCCTTTAAATAATAATAAGTAATCCAAAGCGGCTGTTCTGCCGCACTGTAATCATATGCCGCAATGCCATAATCTTCCCAAAGCATTGCTGTATTTACGTCACAATGTATGTGGCTCGATCCCATAAAAACTACATCTATAGAATTTTTGGGCTGAATATACATATCCCTGGCCTGCTGTATACCGTGTGCACTTTTTATGCACAACAGTTTATCAACACATAGAAGTGATACAATTGTCAATCCAATAAAGAAAAGCACTATAATATATTTATTTTTATTTTTTAAAAATCTTTTCAATGTCTACTCCTTAAAATTGCATATAAATCATCTGATTGCCTTCTATGTCTGGGCCATATACACCAAATACTGCAACTAAAAGTATTAATATCCATATCATCAGGC
Source organism: Lachnospiraceae bacterium (assembly GCA_022510545.1). Taxonomy (GTDB): domain Bacteria; phylum Bacillota; class Clostridia; order Lachnospirales; family Lachnospiraceae; genus UBA3282. The sequence continues at coordinate 1,204 of JAFLTG010000068.1, forward strand.
ACCAACTGCCCAATGACATATTTTCAATCATTTTTAGTAGTGTTTTTTTATAGATTACCATGTCAAACACTAAAATGATTATAATTACAGCTAGCAAAACTACTAAATCCACCATTGTATCTGTATCATTTTTTATTAACACCAGTTGATTGATAATGCCGAGTTCTCCCGGAGTTATCAACAATGTTTTGATATAATTAATAGCGCTACTCACAGAACCGTTGTAAAAGAATATCCAAGCAAAGGAAACGGATGTAAATGTAATGAAACGTCCTATAAAGCCTTCTCTTATTCTGGTATAATTACTACGCAATATCAGATTATCTATAACTGAATATGTTCCATGTAAGAGCCCCCATATAATAAAACCCCATCCTGCTCCATGCCATATTCCCGAAATCAGAAATACTATCATTATATTTAAGTATTTACGCTCTATTCCCTTCCTATTTCCTCCTAATGGAATGTAAATATACTGCTTTAACCATCTGCTTAGACTAATATGCCACCTCTCCCAAAATTCGTTAATATTATGAGACAAATATGGTGCATTAAAGTTCTCTGTTAGTCTTATACCAAATAATTCTGAAACACCTATGGCAAACATGGAATATCCGGCAAAGTCACAATAAATTTGAATAGTAAATAAAATTGCTACAATTATTAGGATTGCTCTGCTATAGTTTCCCGGTGATAAAAATACCTGTTTTATCAAAGGTGCTATTCTGTCCGCAACGACCATCTTGTAAAAGCAGCCTATAAATATATAACTTGCTGATTTCTTGATTCTATGCGCGTCAAATATCCTTACTTTATCAATGCTACGAAGCTGATGTATAAACTCGTCTGACCTCTCAATTGGGCCACTAATAAATTTGGGAAACCATGCCATATATATATGAAATAATAAAATGTTTCTTTCAGCCTGTTTCTTTCCATTATACACATCAAGAATATAGCTTATTGCCTGAAATCCATAAAAAGAAAAACCAATAGGAATACAAACAGAAAATAAAAACGAATCCTCCGGAATGGAGTTCACAAAAAGATTCTCGGCATTTAAAAATGCAAGTATCCTGCTAAAATATTTGGTTAAAACCATGATCCCTACAATCATAGTTATTGTTAAAATCATTAAAATACTGCTTACCTTTTTTTGTCCGATATTGTTCAGATAGTCAATTAATAACCCTGCGCCATAGACTGTTAGACTTATTACAATAATAGCAGTTCCAACTTCCTGCCCTAACAAAAAAGGATATATTATACTTGCTGCACACAATATATACAAACGAAATTCTGTTCTTAAAGAATAAAATAATATAAGAGCAGCTAATATATAAAAAACTGATAAAATAGCAAATTGCATGAAATTTCTCCAAAATATTTAACAGATAGACACTTTAACACAACGTATAAATTCTATTCTTCCATTTGCAGTTTGTCAATCATCTTCCACCCTTATTGCCACCACGATCAATCTCTGCAAATCCGTACCGTACTCGCAGGTAGATAACACCAGAATCTCCCGCGGTAAAAGTGTCTCGGATATGTCCTCCAATCGCTTTGCACATTCCGTGTCATACCAGTAGGCATACTGTTTCAGATTGCTCTGCCATTGTATAAAGGTCTCCCGGGTAAGTGGCAGTTCCTCATAGTGGAAGGAGCGGAAAGAGTCATTTTCCTTGGAAAAATCAATAAGTGCCGCAGCATAAATCTGATACTTTTCGTTACCGTCTCCGGCATCAAAGTACAAAGTGGTATGCTCTTTAAGATAGTCTACTCTCTCCAAATATTTCAGTCCGCCAAACATAGTGCCATCTTTCATATGGTGTCCGTGAATCAGCCACACGGGAAATTCCACATCACAATCTCCATCCAGAAAAATGGCACCATGACTGTTTACTTTTTGCTCAAAATCATGATTCAGATAGTATTCCTTATCCCGTTGCACTATAGGATAGGAAATCTCAGTGCCCTCTAAGGTGAGCCAACCTATGTAGTCGGGATTGATTTCGGTAAGTTCTGTCATAACACTCCGCGCTCTCTCTTTAGTCTCTTCCGGGGAGTCTGTTTTCCCAACACCGTAATCATACGTCATAATCTTGTTGTGAATACTCTGAAGGTGCTCATCCAGCGCGGACTCTGCACGGAAATTGCCATAGTACTGCAACAGTTGAAAACCGGCAAACAGTAACAGAGCCGCCGATATAAGCATTATTATAATGGGCCATTTTTCTTTCAACTGTTTATGCAGCCACATGGCAATTGAATCCTTCCGTACCTATTTCATCCGTACTCATTCTAATATACATCTGTATATGTTTACGCTCAGTCTTTCTTATTTCTACGCTTGAGTACATATACTCCGACAGCTACACCTGCGATACCTAATAACAGCAACAGTAACCATATGCCGATGGGGGCACCATCTCCGGTTTTTGTCAGACTGGTGGTAACGTTATTGACTAACTTGGTCACCACGGATGAACCACCGTCATTACCATTTTTATTCTTACTGCTACTTTTATTATTATCTTTATCTTTGTCCTTGTCTTTGTCCTTGTCTTTGTCCTTGTCTTTATCCTTGTCTTTATCCTTGTCTTTATCTTTGTCTTTATCTTTGTCTTTATCTTTGTCTTTATCTTTTTCCTTATCGTTACTGTCATCCTCACTGCCGGAGTTGTCAGTATAGGTATTGGTATAGGCCACGGTAGTTGTGCCACCCTTCTCCAAAATCACGTTTGACGCCTGATTACCGGTATCATTTCGTGTGGTTCCGCCGATTACTGTATACGTTATGGCACACGTTTTACCGTCAAGAGCTTTGACAGACTCTTCTACAGTGTATCCGCCGGCATTCAGCACCAGTTCCTTAGTCCATTGCTTTGTTTCGCTATTATAAACAAAGTCATCTTTCAAGGAATAGATATCTTTCTTGTTGGTGCTGTTTTCAGTCACCGTAAACGTCAGGTTGCCTTCAACATCTTCTTTAGTGACATTACCCGCAATCGTCTTGGTGATAATCAGCGTTCCACCTACATCATAAGTATTGGTATAATTAACCTCAATTGTATTACCATCCGCCATATTAAATATACCTGTTGTCACTCCTGCACCAGAAGAGGTTGAACCTATAGCGGATGAAGCATTGAGAACCATTTCCCAAGTCTGTCCGGTACAAACAATTCCTGAAGCGTCAGAATCATCCCAAAGCTCTGTCACCTTATATTTTCCGGGTATAAGATTGTATATATGCTGAACATATTTATTACCGTTCCAATCGAATCCGGCATTTCCAACATAGAATACTTTATCATATGCAGGACTTAGGCCCATACTTTCCACATGGAACCTCAGATTAGTCTTAATAATATCTTTTGGTTCAAGGCTCTCACCGTTAACACTCTTAGTAAGAACTAATGTTGCACGCGGTCCCGTATAGATATCATCCTCCATAAGGTAAACTACATCACTTTCGTTCTGGATTGTGTTGACCGCACCTCCGGTTACTGTGGAAACATCAATAACCCTTCCGTCTCTATCGATAGTAAAACTAATGCTTGTTGCAAACTGGTACCCATCAGGGGCTGCAGTTTCTATAAATACATAGGAATGATCTGCCTCCAACTCCGTACCGAACTCATGATATCCATTCTTATCAGATTTCCATGTCTCCAAAGGCTTTGTGTCAGGGTTCTTTAACTGCCCGGTTTCGTCTACATCATCTGCATCGTATATACATATAATCGCACCTTCTAATTCTTCTGTGGTAGTGCCTAGTTTGACCTTGTTCAGCTTGATGCTGATGGCTCTATCCTCCATAAGGATTTTGTTATTTGGTGTGGTTCCGTCAGCGCCGTCTTTCGTATCACGGAGTAGGACATCCTTAGAATTATCAGAATATTTGACAGCTTTAATATTCCCGTCATTATCCACTTTAAATTCGATATCCGCACTGTAACCATAGCCATTGGGTGCAATTTTCTCAACCAGTCTGTATTCTCCGCCAAGCTGCAGATATTTACCAATCTTCCACACATTTCCATCGGATATATGTTCAGCAAGTTTATTGTCTTCGCTGTCATATAGGTACAGCGTAGCTCCTTTAACTTCCGCCCCACCGCCAAGAGTGACCTTGTCAACTTCCACATCCAACGGGTCATCCCACATGATGACCGTGTTGCCATCCAATGCGTTTTCTGGCCCTGAGGTAATAGTGATATTCCCGTTATCATAAAGTGTAAATTCTATATCGTCCGTCGTTTTATAACCTATTGGTGCCTCAATTTCAGTCAGAGTATATTCGCCGGGTTCTAACTTGACCTCACAGGGTTCCACTACGCCCGTATTGGGATTTGCCACTGTTTTCCACTCAATAGGAGTAATAGATGTATTATCCAGATTCACACCGGTGATTCTCCATTTAACATTGGCAAGTTCATCTCCATTGGTTATATCCCTCTTGCTGATGGCTACAGAGTGGCTTTGTACATACCTGTTGTTATAACCAACATTTAGAGTGCCGTTTTCAATAACCTCCTGTTTTGATGTTTTGTATTCGGTTTCGGCTAATCTATCCTCATCTTCATCAACTGTATGGGTGGTAGTCATTCTATAACCGGCAATAGATTTATATTGCTCCTCAACGATATAAGTTCCTATAGGTATCTCCTTCTCAAACTCATATATTTGCTTTGCAGCATTCCACCCAAGCTTAGTACCTGAGACAGGAGACCAGTTAATTTCTTCTTTTACTTCATTCGGATCACCCGGATTGTTCACCTTATAAATACGGAAATTCAACTTTCCTGCAACATCATCATTCCAGTTGAGTTTAGCCCCAACGGATTCAAGACTCTTAGTCAGCCTGATTGTACCCATTCTGTATTGGTAGTCATTGTTGTAAGTAACAATATGATGATCGTCATCTTCTGTGAATTCAAATCTTTCAGTCTCTAAACTATTATTATTAGGATTTAAATCTTTCTGCTCTGAACCGTCATCAATCGTGTAGCTGGCCTCGAACTTCATGTCGCTTGGAATGGTTCCATTATAATTCTCTGTCACCGTATATGTGCCAAGAGGCAGATTGCTAAGCCTCAACATATATTTATTGTTTACCTTCTCAAAATGCTCTCCAATCGTGAATGTCTTATCATACGAATCACCTTCACCGGCAACTTTCTTTACATCGAAGCTCAGAGTACCATCCAGCTTATCAAGAGGCAGATCACCGGTTACAGCCTTATAGATAACCAGACTTGCAAGCACCTCACCCTCCTTAGCATCATACATCAGATAAGCATCTTGGTTACTGTCGTAAGTGACATTGCCATACATCTTGATTGAACCGTCCTCATTAACCTTGAAGGAAATGTAATCCGCTTGCTTATATCCGTCAGGAATACCCGTTTCAACAAAGACATATTCTACACCCGGCTGTAGTTTGCTGCCAAAATCATGCGGTTCACTGCTGTTATCAAAAGGGAAGGTATCTATAACAACAGCCCCATCCAATGGGGTGCCGTCATTATCAATGTCGGCTTTTTTGTAAACACTAATTACAGCCTTTCCAGGTATTGTTTTCCTTTGCAAATCTACCTTGCTCAACTTAAGGCTGATGACCTTATCTTCCATGAAGAGGTTTTTGCCATTTTCGGCCTTAGCAGCCTCACTGCCGCCAGCATAATAGACATCGTATATTTTACCATCTTCGCCTACTTTAAACTCAATCTTCTTACTGTATCCATAGCCACCGTTCTTAGGCGCCTTGGTTTCTATTAGAACATATGTTCTATTGTCGCCGCTGGCATATAATTTATCACCAATCGGTTCTCTTTCATCCTCCTTAGAGTCCCAAGTCCAGATGGCGCTCTTGTTTGGTAACGGATTATAATCATTATCCAAATCGTCCCTGATATATAGAGACAATTCAGCATCACCAACACCCTTTATATCGTCTTCAACAATTGCAAATTTGAAGACATCCACATCCAAGCGTTCATCCCTCATGACAATCGTATCATTGCCAACCATATTTTCTGATGCAGAACCCTTAGTAATGGTAATTTTACCGTCCTTTTCCACAGTGAACTTAATTGCATCCGTCGCTCTTTTATAGCCGCAAGGAGCCTGTGTCTCTGTCAATATGTAATCACCGGGTTCCAACTCGAATTCATAGGGTTTACCCGCATAAGGCACCTCTCCGGAAGTCCAGACAAATCCAGGCCCTATAGAGCCACCGCTGAGCTTAAACATTGCACCTTCAATCTCATCTGTACCGGTGAGAGACCTTTTGCTGATCTTGACAGTGAATGTTCCTGTATAATTATAGGTATTAGTAAAGACTACGGTCACTTCATCATCAATATCCCGGAGTTCGATATCGCCGGTCATATTACTAATTATATCCTGTGTCACCCTGTTTTCTGTCTCAATAACATATTTTGTTTCAACTTTAAAATCTTTAATAGTTGAGTTGGTCTCAACCACCGTATATGTGCCGGGTTCAACCGGAATTTTTGCAGACACATACCTCTTGACAGTACCATCCGACTCAAGATTCACATTTTTAAGGTCATTTCCGGTAAGGGTACGAACAGTTTCGTTATTTTTATTTTTGATTGCAAAATGCAGACTGTCTTTTATCTTATCCCATGAGAGCCTCTCGGTATCCGGCTCTTTCCATTCCTTTGCAATCTTAATCCATGCAGAGTTACTCGGACTGTTCTCATATTCCAGAATACTATCCGATACAAAAGTTTGTATATTGTATTTATTTACAATGCTAGAATCAATAGTCGTTGTACCGTCTATCACAAAATAATATGGTGCACCGAGAGAAAAGCCAATATCCGCTTGGGTTTCTTCAAGGGCCAAAATCTGATTTACAGGAAGACCTTTAATCTCAATCTTACCTTTTTCATTCTCCTTACGGTTGTCATCCGTAATTCTGATATTTTCCCTAATGAGTGCAGGACCGTTCGTATCATCCTCCACCAGTTCCCCGTTATCAATTCTCATCTTCGTGAGTTTGAACACGGAGCCCTCCAATGCCACCTTCTTACCCCCATTAGTCCAGAATTTATAGAGGGTGATAGATCCCACCCTGGAGCCTACCCAGCCACTTGGAGTAAAAGTATCACTTTTAAAATGCAATCCATCCTTTGCCTGTCCGGATAAATAACCCTTCAGCTCAAAATCATTTCCTGCATTGTTTTCGTCTAATTTTTGTACATTTTCAAAATCAACATATGCCCAATATTCAATACGCAAATATTTACCGTCAGGTAATTTTGTGAATTTCAGTGTGTGTTTGTCAGCACTGATCTCATAGGAGTATTGGTCGGCATCTAATTCTTTGGCACCACCCCACTCATTAATTTCATAAACCATTACAGTATGATTACCGTCATTCACAAAGGTCAGCGCCGAACCCAGTCTATCCTCTGCCTGAAGCGATGCCTCTCCATCCAAAAGAATTTTGCCTTCGCTGTTTACATGTACCGTATATTTGGCATAGGGAGCCAAATCTCTATTGTACACACCTTCCTTTTTTACTATTTTCACAGGCGTCAATTCGTTTTCAGCGGTGTCCCCTCCGATAGGGTGGTCTTCGTCATAGGTACCGTAAGCACTGTTCTCAAATTTAACAGTTTTATTTTCTTCAAGAAATTTTTCTTGATCAGCTACTACGGCGGTAAATTTAACTACTAAATAATAACCGTCCGGATCACCTTCCGGATAACCCATAATCTGCTCGATTAAGTTTTTCGTAGTTGTTATATCCACTGTCAGCGTTTGACCCTTCAGAGTGGCGTTTTTAGTAACATCACTGTCTTGTACCCGAATATTGCTCCATTGGTCGGTGAGTTGAACAGTAACCGCCATTGGGTCTACGGTCAGCTCATTTGGCAGCTCATCCGTTATGCTAAAATGCTTACCAATATCAGAGTCCCTTAAATTCAACGCCGGAACCATGACTTGTATCGTATAGTCAATCGCATTTTTACCCTCTTTTACTTTGCCTATTTTGGTAAGGAGATTTTCCTTATCACGAAAAACAGCTCTGCTTTCATCAGATGTCCACGGACTGCCGGTATTGGGATCCTTATAGCTCACTGTGGCGCCGTTGCCGTACTCTTTATCGATGGTGGACTCTGTGATCATAGTCTGAATCTGTATAGTGATAGTATCGTTCGCATCCGCAATACCGTCAATGTAGTCATCATTAAAATTAATAGTACTATAGCTATATACACCATAATCTATTCCAAATCTCACACTTTCAATAATGCCATTTCCTGCAGGCAGAATCTTACCATTGCCTGTTGAAGAATCAACTCCATCAACAACAAGTAAATTCTTATTGGTAGCATCGGTCAGTCTAATCTGCGTACACAGCGCCTGTATTCCCTGTCCAATAACATAATGTCTGGCTTCATCTTCAATTGAAAACCCGGTAACTCCTTTGGGAATATCTGACACCACAATATTCCATGTCAAGAGCAGCCCCTCTTCCGGAGTATTTACTTTTTTATACTCAAATAAAGTCTTGTTAATGGAGGCATAAGTATGCTCATCGTCATGTACAATGGTATAAGTCCCCTCACTTTCATACGGATCATCAATATCCTTGAACGTCACTCTGACCTTGTTTTTGACCGTCTCGTTAACAAGACTATTAAAAACATCATCCGTAACTTCCAGCGTATACTTGTATGTATACACGCCATTGCCTTTGTACTCGAACTTATTAAGATCAAGCTCTACCTGATTGGAATTTAGCCCATTACCAGGAATATCAATAATTTCTTCTATATAATCCTGTAATTCCGTTATGTCCTCATCGTAAAGATCATTAAGCTTGATGGTAATCTCCCATTCAACATATCCCTTACCATTGTCTACTTTGTAATCCGTACCTCTCTTGATGATCACAGGCTTAGTGACCCAAATCCATTGACCGCTTTCCCCGATACTCTTCCTGTCCTCCGGGTCTTTTGAACGATTAGAGACATAATCACCCGTAACCTTATTACCGTAACCTTGTACATTCTTATCGAAAATGTGGTCACCTACCTCCATGGTGTAATATATGTCGATAGACTCGCCCATATATAAATCCTTTATTTCATTAACAGCCGATAAAGCATCCCCAAGAGTATCATAGTATATTGTCTTTGTAGGAGAATCGACACGATTGATTTCAATTCTAACATTGGTAGGGTTTGTCAGGCCAGCATCAGGGGTATCCTTTAAATTAATATTATGTACCGTACCATACTCGGCCTTGACCGTAACCTTATAAGTCTGATAATATCTCTTCTTTCCGTCTACAATCTTAGCATCCAGGCCGCCTTTCAAGCTTTTGTTCACACTTGCGGAACTTTCCGTATCTGTCAGATAATAATCTCTTAAAACAAAGCTGTCGCCGATTCCTATTTCTTTTTTCGTTCCATCTTCTTTTACATCATTCGTCTTCTCTATTATTCCATTAAATCTGATGCCGCCTATACGATCCGTCTCTTTTTGATAGACATTTTCATTATCAATGACAATATAAATCTTATTATCTTGCAGATAATATTTTCCTACGATTGCGCCTCTAAACCACAAATCCTGCGCCTGGGTTTCCGGAATATCCGTAAGCTCAATCCCCTTAAGGTCAAGTGATTTGACATCAATTTCAAGTGTTTGCGGTGGGAAAGGTCCCGGTTTATAACTATTCTCATCCACACGCACTTTATCATCCAGCTCCCAATTGAAAACAAGCTCAATCTCTGCGCCGGAGTATACAGAGTCACCATCTCCGAGGGGTTTACCATTCATTTTCCACTCAATGGAAGAGATTGTAAACCCATCCATCCCAGTCTCTATTCTATTCTGAGAACCGCTCGTATTTCCCACTTCATCCAGCGCAGGCTCTTCCTGAGCCTGCACAGTGCCTATATTTCCCACTTCATCCTGCTCAGGCTCTTCCTGAACCTGGGAAGCGCCTGTATTTCCCTCTTCATCCGGCTTAGGTTCTTCCTGAACCTGAGAAGTGTCCGTATTTCCATCTTTATCCTGTTCAGGCTCTTCCTGGGCCTGGACAGTGCCCGTATTTTCCTCTTCATCCTGCTCAGACTCTTCCTGAATTTGGGAAGTACTCACATTTTCCCCTTCATCCGCCCGCACGCTAACATAATAATCTTCAAAAGCATTGAACGTCAAAAGCAGTGCCAGCATAAATGCTAATGTTCTTCCCAACTTTTTCTTCATAATACCCTCTCCTTTATAAAAAAGCTTTGTTTCCAATTCCCCGATAAAATACAAAATATATCTGATAATATTATAATGAAAATCTTTTAACTATTCAATACAAACCAGAATATAATATAAAATATCCCCGGAAAGAATAATACTCTCCGGGGCTTTGGTTTTTATATACTTTATGTGCATTTCGTAACTTATGTTTATGCTTTAGAAGCCTCATATGCCTCACGAACAGCATGTGCGAGCTGATCCGCACAGGATGTGGGTCTCCTTCCGCAGGTAATTCCCTTACATTTTTTTTCAATCTCTTCTACAGTCCAACCGTCAACCAGGATGGGAATCGTCTTGAGGTTGCCGTTACATCCTCCCGTGAAAACAACATTTCTTACCACATTGCCCTCAAGGTCCAGCTTGATATTGGTAGAACAGGTGTCCTTTGTGGTATAATTATATTCCAACACTTTGTCCGATTTATCCACTTTCTTGCCATATAATAATTCTTTAATGCTATTTTCCACCACTTCAATATCTTCTGTAGGCTCAAAACGTGCAATTACATTACCTTGACGGTCAATAAGAAACTTAGTGAAATTCCATTTAATATCGGGAGTATTCCTATAATCCGCAGATTCATGTTCTAACATACTCTCCAACATAGGCGTAAAAGGGTGCTCGGGATTCAGCCCCTCAAATCCTTTTTCTTTCTTCAAAAACTGATATAATGGCAGCGCATTATCTCCATTTACTTCAATCTTGGAAAACTGAGTAAATGCAATTCCATATCTGGCATCACATACCCTTGCAATCTCCTCATTACCCTCCGGCGTTTGGCCAAATTGGTTACAGGGAAAATCCAGAATCTCAAGCCCATCGCCCTGATATTTCTCATACAGATCCTGCAAATCATCATACTGAGGCGTAAAACCACATTTCGTGGCAGTATTTACAACCAGTATCACCTTGCCTTCATACTCTTTCATCTGAATCATTTTTCCTCTAATATCCTCTGCTTCAAAATCATAAAATTTCATTAAAATTCTCCTTTCTGATATTATTTGATGCCTTGATGTCCGTATAATTATCTTACCACACTTTCAGCCAAAAGAGCTTCCACGATATCTCTGCGTTCAAAAAGGACACAACCACCACTGTGATCTTCCATTAAGACATTTTGTTCCTGTAATGCTATAAACAACGGTGAACGTAATGCTTCACGCAAAGATGTATTCTTTACATTGATATCCGAGTACGGGGAGAAGGGACAGGGTTCGGCTCCGCCATGGGAATTTATATGGAAAAAACCTCTGCCTGCTGCGATACAGCCTCCGGAACTTTTCTCATCACCCGGAAACGACACAAACACCATTTCGTTATATTCTTTACGCAATCGCGTAATACCATTTTTTAAAACAGTGCGTTCATAATCTCCAGGCGCCAGCTCCTCGCTTTCATCCGTAACAGGTACAAACTCTACAAATACAACCAGTTTACAGCCACGGTTCATAAGCGTATCCAGAAACTCTTTAGAAATTACTTCTTCCACATTTTCTGTTGTGACAGTCACGGATACCCCAAACAACAGACCTTTTTCATAGAAAGCATCCATGTTGGCAATCAATTTGTCATAGACTCCCGTTCCACGCCGAATATCCGTTGCAGCTTTTCCACCTTCGATGCTCATAACGGGAACTAAGTTACGGCATTCGTCAAACAATTGGAAATATTCCTCATCCATATATGTACCGTTCGTAAAAATCGGAAACATAATATTCTGCATCTTTCCTGCAGTCTCGATAATATCCCGGCGCAACATGGGTTCCCCGCCCGCAAGCAGAATATAGCTTACGCCAAGCTCTCCTGCTTCACGGAAAATAGTAAACCATTCATCACTGGTAAGTTGACGTTCCGGCTCTGTATCCTCTGTTGCATGGTTACAACGGGAATAGCATCCGGCACAATGCAGATTGCATTTGCTGGTAATGCTGGCAATAAGGAAAGGCGGAATGTGTTCACCTTCTTTTTCCGCCTCTGCCCGTATTTTTGATGCTTTGCGGCTGGCTGCGGCAAATTTTACCATAAATGCACTTTCTCTCGGGTCTCGTAAAACCGCCTTTAGAGAATCGGCAACGATTCTTTCAACGCCGCGTGTCATATATTCCTGTATATCAAATCTATCATCCACCATAAAACCTCCCACGAACCTCCACTGCCTTTACAAATATTATAACAAAATCACTAAATGCATTACAGTAAATCTTCTACTTTTTCTTTTACTTTTTTCAAGTTAGTCATGGGTTCAAACCGTGCAACGATTTCCACTTCCCGATTTATCAGAAATTTAGTAAAATTCCATTTAATCGAGCTGTTATTCTTAAAATCCTTATCAACTTTTTTCAATACCTGTGTCATCATAAGTCCCATTGCATTTTTATCAAATCCCTCAAAAACGGTGTTTTCTGTCAGCCACTTATACAACGGGATGGCATTTTCGCCATTCACCTCAATTTTTGAAAACTGAGGAAAAGTAATTCCATATCGTCCGGTACAGAAAGAATGAATCTCTTCATCATCTCCCGGTGCCTGCTCTCCAAACTGATTGCATGGAAAATCCAGAATTTCCAATCCATCGTTTTTATGTTCATCATACAGATCCTGCAATTCATCATATTGCGGAGTAAAACCACATCCGGTAGCTGTATTCACG
>JAFLTG010000069.1:0-1884 GCA_022510545.1 Lachnospiraceae bacterium
CCAACGGATCCTGATATTTCATCTGTGCTACCAGAAGCTGTAAAAACTGGTCTTTATCTACTGTGGAACCATTCTTCTTGACAGATTCATGTGCAAGAGAAGCTGCCGAATTAGATTGAATAATTTTTCCGTCTTCTACTTGTGCTATTGCCATATAATCTCTCCTTTCACAAAATAACGCTCGTTACTTAATTATGCTGTGTAATCAACCGTATTGCCATGCAATGCCATCATCTCTGCCGTAAGTTTTTCGGAATCATCCATATCTTCCGGAAGTTCATCCAGATCAAGTTCGTCTAAGTTAATGTTTCTGCGTGACTTTTTACCGCTTTCCGTGTTTTCCTGCTTACCTTCCTCATCGCCGGCAAAACTGTGGTCGAAACGATAATCTCCTACAGAAACCTCTACTTTGTCTACCTTGATTCCCTGCTCTTCAAACTGCTCTTTGAGCTGTATAAGCTGGCTTTCAATTGCTGCCTTAACGGTTTCATTCTGTGCTACGAACTGAGCTGTTAACATGCCTTCCTTAGCTGCAATCTGTACATGTACATTACCAAGACTGGCGGGATGTAAGTGCATTTCCAGTTCTTGAACATCGCCCTTAAGATTGATCTTTAAGGATTCCATAATCTGATTCATGATATCCTCTGTGCTGATATAACGCTCTGCCACAGGCTGCTGCGGAATTTCAATAAAATTCGGATGTTCTATAGGATTCTGTGTTACAAAGTGTCCTGCTGTATGAGCATTCTCTTTGTTATCCTCCTTGCCTTCACCGAATAAATTCCTATCCTGGGATTTATTCTCAGGTTTAGTCTGTGTTTCGGGTGTTGCCTGCACCTGCTCTTTAGTGGTCTGCTCTCCGCTCACATCGTCAACTTTAACCTTGACTTCAATAGTCTCACCGTCCTTGTGTACCGTTACCGAATAATCCTTCATACCCTCAAGATTAACCTCAGGTTCATCATCAGAGAGTTCCGGAAGTTCATTTATAACGTTTTCTTCCTCAGGCGCCTTCTCCACTATCACCATATCGGCAATAAGTTTATTAAGCTCTTCTTCGGTAAGCCCTAACTCTGCCTGTAAGTCTGCAAGCCCTGCTTCGATCATATCAAACATGTTCTGAAGATGTCCGTAAAGTTCACCATCCGTTAAGATGGACAGATTATCTTCATTACCGCTAAGTGTAATAAGCAGCTGTTTCATGTTCTCAGGATCAAAAAGCTGTATTGCACTGAGCCCAAGAATCTCCATTGCCTTAATAACTTCATCAATGTCAACTCCCATCTCATCCGCAACCTCTTCAACCAGCTTCTCACCGGCGTCTTTTACCACATCTTTCTCCTGAGCGGAAACCTCTTTGTCAGAGACTTCTTTGTCCGAAGTGGTTTTGTCGGCAACCGTCTTGTCAGAGTCTTCTTTAGCGGTACTGTCAGCAGCATCGTCGGACTGTGCAGATTTCTGCGCTGACTGCGTTCCATTGCTTTCCAGTTCTGCTTTGTTAGAAGAACCCGAAACTCCAATATCAGCTGACATAGCTTTGCTGTCCGCTGTTACTGAAAGCCTTGATGCCTGAGCATTCATCTTGGTATCGGCCACAGAACTTACCCTGTTCATAACCATGTCGAAAGTATCTTTCATCATCTCTCCCTGACGGTCACTTAAGGCTGTGCGGGCATCAGATGCAGACGGCATCTGGTTCACGATGTTTGCAAGCACATTTAAATTGTTGTTTACAGGTATGCTTGACATCTACTTTCCTCCTTCCTTTAGTTTTCAAGGTACTATGCCGCAGCTATATATACGCCGCCGCATTTATATATACAGCGTGTTGCCACGCGATATATCTAATACATATATCGGCATAGATTCACAGATTATTTA
>JAFLTG010000069.1:1984-13346 GCA_022510545.1 Lachnospiraceae bacterium
AATCCGGATCCATGATACGTGTAAGTCTAGCCGCGAATTCGGCATCCATAGCTGCCATAATGTTACCGCGTTTCTCGGCAGTTAACTGCTCAAGAATCTTGGCGGCAAGGCTCATATCGCCGGTCAGCTCCTGCAGAATTGCAGCTGCCGAAGCGGGTTCCATCTCGGCGAATGCCTGTGCATAATCGGCAAGTTCGGCATTTACCTGACCTTGCTGAACTACCTGTTTATATAAGTATTCCGCAGTGGTGGGGTCTATGAGTTCATAGTATTTCTGATACTCTTCGGCACCCGGACCATTTTCGGCATATACTACTTCTTCATAAAACTCTGTTTTGATTCTTTCGAATTCCACCTGAGCATCCTCAAAAGTCCTAAGTCTCTCGACTTCAGCCCTGAGTTCATCAATTTCTTCCGAACTCACATTACTTGAGGATTGTGCCCGCTCAAGCTCCAGTTCCAGTTCTTTTATGTAATCAACTGCCTGACGGAGACTGGTGTAACCACCGTATGACTCCGTATCGTCTGTAGATACAACGCTCTCTGCCGGAAGGATTTTGTTGACTACCGGCACATCTTTAAGTACAGGGGCCAGAACATTGGAGCCAAAGCCGCCTACATCAAGCTTAATAAGAAGACAAAGTATGGCAACCCAGATTATAACAATAACAAGTGTTACTAAAAAGACTGATACCCCACCGGCCTCTTCGTCTAGTTCGGCTTCCTGTGCGGAAATCTCCTTTGCACGTTTTTTAGCTTCCTTTTTCTGTTCCTTCTGTTCATTTTTTATTTTTTTACGCTCTTCTTTGAGTCGCTTTTTCTCTGCTTCAGTATCTACAACACTGTTAACCATATCTGCCATTGTAGCATCCTATCCTCTCTTTTGACCATAGGTATAACTTGTAAGCTCATCTACTTCCTTACTCTCTTTGGAGTTTTCCTCATGAACAAACTGGTCAAAGGCTTTCTCACGCAGCTTTTCCTGCATCTTGCGTTCCTTCATTACTTCTTCGAGTTTCGCTCTCGCCGCTTCAACCCTAAGCTCAGCCTTCCGCACATTATCCTGTTGAGTCTCTATGTATTCCTCCATACGTGCTATTGCATATTCGTTATCCCGCAGGCTTCGTACATTGAGGGCGTCAAGTCTTAAGCGCCGGCCTTCTTCCAGATAGTATTTTTTCCTTTTAAAAAGACGTTCCAGCCTCTCCTCTTCTTCATTGAGTCTTTGCTGTGCCTGCCCAAGTTCCACCTTGGCCTGAGTTTCCAACTGGTTCTTGATATTCAGGATACTCTGCATCCTGTATATGAACTTTGCCATGTGATTTCAGCCCTTTTATTCTTCAAATAATGCTTTCAGCATATCCAATTCTTCTTCATAATCGAATTTGCTTTCAGTCTCCTGCATAAGAAAATCATTTACGGCATCTATTTTTTCTATTGCATAATCAATATTCGGGTTGCTGCCTTGCTTATAAGCACCGATATTGATAAGATCTTCCGCCTCATTATAGGTTGCGAGTACATTCTTAAGCTTGCCTGCAACAACCTTGTGGTCGTTAGGTACTATCTGGCTCATACAACGCGAAATGCTCTGCAGTACATCTATAGCCGGATAGTGGTTTTTATGCGCAAGTTTACGGTCTAACATAATGTGGCCGTCCAAAATGCTTCGCGCCGTATCGGTAATCGGCTCGTTAAAGTCATCACCATCTACTAAAACCGTATAAAGTCCGGTAATCGAACCTTTATCAGAGCGGCCTGCCCGCTCTAAGAGTTTGGGCATCTCGGAATATACACTGGGCGGATATCCTCTGGATACCGGAGGTTCACCGCTTGCTAAGCCGATTTCCCTCTGTGCCATAGAAAAACGAGTCAGGGAATCCATCATTAAAAGAACATCTTTACCCTGATCTCTGAAAAATTCCGCAATAGCGGTTGCTGTCTGTGCGGCTTTCTTTCTTTCCATAGCGGGTTTATCCGATGTTGAGACTACTACCACTGAGCGCTTCATACCCTCGGGGCCTAAATCCCTCTCTATGAATTCTCTTACTTCCCTGCCGCGTTCCCCAATCAAGGCTATAACATTGATATCTGCCTTGGTATTACGGGCAAACATACCCATCAGAGTTGACTTTCCAACTCCGGAACCGGCAAAAATACCGATTCTCTGTCCTTTACCTATGGTCATAAGACCATCTACCGCTTTAACTCCAAGCGGAAGTACTTCATCTATGATCTCCCTTGACATCGCATCCGGGGGCGCTGCCTCCATTGGATATGTGAGTGCGGAATCGTCCATAACCAGCTCTTCACATCTGCCAAGTCCATCAAGCACCTTTCCAAGCAGTTCATTTCCTACTTGAACGGAAAGAAGTTTGTTCATATTTTCCACTACGCAGCCGCTTCCGATGCCTTCGGTTTTCTCATAAGGCATAAGCAGGGTCTTGCGCTCTTTAAAGCCCACAACCTCGGACATAATAGGCGGCAGCTCTTTATCCGCCGGATATATCATGCACATATCTCCGAGTCTGGCCTCAGGTCCGGCGGATTCAATAGTCAAGCCGACTACATTCTCCACACGTCCCATACTTTTAAAAAATATATTATCTTTAAGAGTACTGTATTTTTCAAAGTCTATCATAAAATAACACCTGGTATTCATTTGGTGAATGACAGCAGTTTAAGTTTTTTGGTCAGCTCTTCAAGCTGTGTTCCTATACCGCAGTCAAAAATTCCACCGTCTGTCTCTATCATGCACTCATTCTTTCGAAGGGTAATGTCCTCTATAATCTCTACAACTCCCCTGCCGCTTATGGCATGCTCTGTCAGTTCCTTTTTCTGTGCATTGACATGCTCATAATCATCCTGAGATACATGTACTATAAAGGTATTACTGCTATCGATTCTTCTCAATGTAGAATCAATCAGATATACCAGAACTTCTTTTTCATTTTCCAAACCTACGTTAAAAATATGCTGATATATATCTGTAATCGTTTCAACAAAACGAGGTTCCAGCTCATCTATGAGCGCGTCATACTCAGCCTGCATTCTACGGCGCTCTTCGTCCAGTTCATGCTTCATCTTGTCGGCTTCATTCTGTGCCATCTGAAGACCTTCTGAATAACCGCTCTTCCTGCCCTCATCCAATGCTTCTTTTCGCTGGGTCTCAATTTCAGCTCTGGCTATTCTCTTAATCTGCTCGACTTCTTCTTTAGCAGCTTCCAGTTCAGCATCTATCTGTGCCCTGATTTCTTCAAGGGTAGGTCCTTCAGGTTCTTTTTCTTCCTGCGCTTTCAGTACATTTCCGCCCTCAGCGTCTTCATCATATTCGAGGGTATCGATTCTCTCGGCACCCAGGCCTCCCGTAAATCCTTCCTCACCGGCTTCGGTATCGGATGCGGCTGCACGTCTTTTTCTGGCAGCCTCTTGTTCTTCTATTTTTTTGGCAATACGCTCATTACTGTCAATAACACATTTTTCCTCATCATGAACGACTACCCAGCCTGATTTGTAAATACTTCCGTTATACAATTATCTCGTCACCTCCACCTCTGGAGATAACAATTTCTGCAGAGTCTTCCAGTTTCCTGATTATATTAACAATCTTCTGCTGTGCCTCTTCAACATCCTTCATACGAACAGGACCCATAAATTCCATATCTTCCTTGATCATAACAGCAAGACGCTTGGAGAGGTTGTTGAATATAGCATTCTGAACTTCCTCATTGGAACCTTTAAGTGCAATAGCAAGGTCACTGTTATCTACATCACGAAGCACACGCTGAATAGCTCTGTCGTCGAGAAGAAGGATATCTTCGAATACGAACATCTTCTTCCTGATCTCATCAGCAAGCTCGGGCTCTTCGATTTCCATGGTCTCCATAATATGTTTCTCTGTACCACGGTCTACCGTATTCAAAATTTCTACAACCGCATCGACACCGCCGATAATGGTGTAGTCCTGATTTACTAAGGATGCCAGTTTGGATTCCAAAACCTTTTCCACCTCTTTGATAATATCCGGGCTTGTTCTGTCCATCATTGCAATACGTTTGGCAACATCCGCCTGTCTGTCAGGTGCAAGTGCAGAAATAATAAGCGCTGACTGTGCAGGGGATAAATAGGATAAGATAAGTGCAATAGTCTGAGGATGCTCATCCTGTATAAAGTTAAGCAATTGTGAGGGGTCGGTTTTTCGCACAAATTCAAACGGTTTAACCTGCAATGATGCCGTAAGTTTGCCGATAACATCCTTCGCCTTATCCTCACCGAATGATTTCTCAAGCAGTTCTTTGGCATAATTGATACCACCTTCTGCGATATACTGCTGTGCCAGACATACCTGATAAAACTCCTCTATTACTTCTTCTTTCATCTGCGGAGTAATAGTCCTTGTATTCGCAATTTCCAAGGTCAGTTCTTCTATTTCATCTTCCTTCAAATGTTTAAAGATAGTCGCTGACTTTTCCGGTCCGAGTACGATCAGCAGTACAGCCGCTTTCTGTACCCCGGTAAGTTTCTCCCCACTTTCTTTACTCATTGGAATTTACCCCCAGTCCTCATTCAACCAGTTACGCAGCAGACTTGCCGCCGCTTCCGGATTTTCCTGTACAAATTTATTAATAAGCTTTGTAGTCTCATTCTCTTCTTCCATAGTAATGCTTTCAAGGGCATTAGGAGTGGACTGCAGCAGGTTCTCCACTGAAAGTTCCTCCTCTTCCTCTTCCTGTTTCTCGCCCCGCATACTTCTGAGAACAACAAATGCAAGTAATGCCAGAATAATAATGATTAGAATAATCTGAGCAATATCTGTCACAGTTATGCCTGAACCCTCTGCGTCCAGGAATATATTTTCGCTGTAAGCGACAATAGCAATATTATTGGTATTAATACCTGTTGCCTTGGAAACTACATCAAAATAGTCCTCATCAACTTCTAATTTACTTCTCTCCTGATTGGCAAGTTTGTACTCATCCCAGGTTATACCGTCTAAAAGTCCCTGAGTACGAACATCTTCCTCACGCACGACATCATACCGTATCATTGCAACCGAAAGTGAGGACTGAGCGTAATTTATCAGTCCCGGAGGGGTATCCTTGGATATAATTTCCTCATCGGGCAGATAATCGGTTGAACGCTCCGACACAGTTGCTTTTGAACGATTATTATCTTCAATAACATATGAGGTGTCATTATCATTGGAATCGGTACCCGGTATTCCACCGATACCGCTTACATTTTCTTCATTATATTCGTCCTCATGAGCCTTCATACCTTCTTCACGGCCTTCCGGAGCTGAATATGTATGAGTTGTAGAGGAAGTCGTGGAAAAATCCAGCACAAGGTTGGTTGCAACCTCTATGCTGTCAAATTCGTTGGTACCTTTCAGCACCTGCTTAACTTCGTTTATAACAAGCTTCTCTGCCTCTGATTTAACCGAAAGCTGAGCATTGGCAGCACCTGAAACCGTATAGTCGTCATCACCCGAGAAAAGCATATTGCCTTCGGAATCCATGATTACTACATTTCTGGTTGTAGCGTTACCGATACCTGTTGCTATTGCACGAGCCACTGATGCGGCAGTCTCGGTAGTCATCTCACCATTAAGCACAAGCACTATGGTGGCACTTGACTCTTTACCTTCATCTAAAAGCGTTCCGGTATTCTCCGGAATATCCAGTGTGACGGTTGCACGCTTAACTACTTCAAGAGGCTCTAATACATTGTCTTCTATATATTTCTCCAAATACAGTTTATACTGTCTCTGCTTATCGGACTCGGTTGTGGCAAAACCTCCATTTGTTACATTATCGAGGCTGTAACCTGCTGTCCTTATGCTGTTGGAGCCAAGCAGAAGAATTGCATCGGACTGCTGTGATTTAAGAATCTTAAATTCCAGTCCGTCATCAGAAATCGTATAATTAAGTTCTTCACCATCCAACAAATCCTTTACATCTGCAGCCTGTGTAGTGTCCTCACAATGCTTAAGAAGAACATACTCCGGCTTGTTAAGTATAGCAAGGAGAATCGCAATCGCCAGTACAACAGCAGAAACCAGCATGACAATAATGGTCTTCTGCTTAGCTGTAAAGCGGTTCCACCACTCTAATATTCGATTACCTAACTCTCTTAATCTCTCTAACAATCTATCCACGGTTACCATTTCTCCTTAAGTAATTCTGTCATTTAACTTAAACCTGCATCTGCATAAGCTCCTTGTAAGCATCAAGAAGTTTGTCTCTGATAGCTACGGTATACTGCAGTGCTGTTGATGCCTTCATTAAGGCAATAGACAAATCATGGGTGTTCTCCGTTTCGCCGAGCGCCCATTTAATCTCTTCATTTTCCGCATCGGAAAGATAACTGTTCGTCGTATTGATATTATCGAGAGCAGTTCCCAAAAAATCGTTAAAACTCTTGTCAATATATGTATCCGGTTTGTTAGTAGGTGCCTGCTTTGCAGCCTCCTTAATCGCACCGGAAGAAATATTCTGTAATGCTGTAATATCCAAAGCCATTTCGCTTTTCCTCCAAAATTATCGTATATATTAGCTGTTCATCATCTCCAGACCCTTGGTTGCAATGCTCTTGCTTGCAGTAAAGGCCGTTGAGTTTGCTTCATAAGCACGGCTTGCATCAATAAGGTTAGTCATTTCGGTTATGGTGTTGACATTGGGATAGGTCACATAACCGTTCTCATCTGCATCCGGATGTGAAGGATCATAAACCATATTCATCTCGGTCCAATTGTCTTCGTAAACGCCACTGACTTTAACACCAGTTCCTGAATAGCGGTCTCTTGCCGCATTGAGTACATGATGGAAAGGTGTTTGTGAATTTTTCTCTTCAAAAACGACAACCTGTCTGCGGTACGGCGTACCGTCCTGTGTTCTTGTCGTATTGGTATTGGCAATATTTTCCGCTATTATGTCCATACGGAAGCGTTCCGCCGTCATACCGGAAGCATTAATGTCAAAAGCTGTAAACATTCCCATAATTCATTCTCCCCTCACTCTATTTCATAACTGTCTGCAGGTTCTTGAATTCCTGACCGATACTCATAATAAGTCCCTGATATGTAATCTGGTTCTTGGCAAGATACACACCTTCAGTATCAATATCCACATTGTTGCCGTCCAGACGATAGGAAAATCCCGCATAGTCCGTATAGCAGATCGGATTCAGACGGCTTGTCTTGATATTAGAAACCCTGGCGTCCATAGAAGTATATCTTGAATTCTTCAGCGCATGGGCAAGCTGTGTCTCAAAGTTCACATCCTGTCTCTTATAGCCCGGAGTATCCACATTCGATATATTATTACTGATTGCATCATTCCTAAGCCACGAAGCATCAGCCGCTTTATCAAGCACATTTACATAATCAAATACGTTTGTGTTTATTAATGAGCTCATATGACCACACCCCATCCATTTTATTAAAGTCTATTTAACATTATAAAATTATTTATTAAAAATTACAATAGATTAGCTAAAAAAAATCTAAACTTGTACGACAAAAAATTTGAAAAGCTGGAAAAAAAAGGAAAAAAACGCAAAAAAGGATTTATAAATGCCGGGCCGCCTTTATAAATCCTTTTATTGAAGTTCTCTCAATTTCTCTACTTCTTCGAATACAACATCATTGAGAACCTTGATATAAGTTCCTTTCATACCTGATGAGCGGGATTCTATAACTCCGGCGCTCTCGAATTTACGCAGGGCGTTCACTATAACCGAACGTGTAATTCCTACCTTATCGGCAATCTTACTTGCAACCAGAATGCCCTCCATACCTCCGAGTTCATCGAATATATGGGTAATTGCTTCCATCTCCGAAAAAGATAGTGTGCTTATTGCCGACTTGACTACCGCTATCTTGCGATTCTCTTCCGCATTCTCCTCATTGACGGCACGAAGCATCTCAAGTCCCACCACAGTAGTTCCGTATTCACAAAGTATGATATCGTCAATATCATACTGCTCATCACATTTATAAATAAAAAGCGTGCCAAGCCTCTCACCTGAAATCTCAATAGGTGTTATCAATGCCTGAAACCTTTTTATATCATTGTTTTCAAAGCCCAGGGTCTCCAGATTCACATTCTCTTTGGTAGAAAGCACCCCGAGCAGTCTCTCATTGAGCATACCGTCTATAAATCCGCCGACATGATCCACAATCAGCTCGGTCAGTGATTCCAAACCGCTCAATTCACCGATTCCCAGTACTTTGCCTTTCTTGCTGATAACCAGAACATTGGATGCCAGTATGTCCTTCAAAACATCACATATATCATTAAACACAACCTTGCCTGAATTATTATTGTGCAGAAGTTTTCCTATTTTTCTGGTTTTATCTAATAATTGTACGCCACCCATAATTGACGATCGCCTCTCAAAAGAAAATGCAATTTGCGCTTTAAAAATCACACCATTATTATACTTAATAATTCAAAAATTGTAAAGATATTTACTAATTTTCATAATAATTTTGCGACAGCTCTACTGCTTTTGCGCTTCTGCGGGCTTTTTCTCAGCATTCTCTACATATCCGCAGTTTTGGTCGGAACATACCAGCTTATTTCCTTTTTGAAGCATAATCTCACCGCATCTTGGGCATTTCTTATCCACCGGTCTTTGCCATACCATAAAATCACACTGCGGATTATCTATACAACCGTAGTACATTCTTCCCTTTTTGGTCTTCTTAAGTACTATATCCTTGCCGCATTTAGGACAGTCTACCCCGATTTTTTCAAAGTAAGGTTTGGTATTACGGCATTCAGGGAAGCCCGGACAGGCTAAAAATCTGCCATGGGTACCGTATTTGATAACCATCTGCCTTCCACAGACTTCACAGACTTCATCGGATACTTCATCGGCAATCTCTACCTTTTCAAGGTCCTGCTCAGCCTTGCTCACCGCATCCGCCAGATCGGGATAAAAATTGGATATTACGGTCTTCCATTTGACGTTACCGTCCGCAACACTGTCTAAAAGCGCCTCCATCGTTGCGGTAAAGTTCACATCCACAATTGATGGGAAAGCTTCTCTCATAATTTTATTGACAATTTCACCAAGCTCCGTAACATAGAGATTCTTATTTTCCTTGACTATATAACGCCTGGCAAGAATCGTCGTAATAGTCGGAGCATAGGTACTCGGCCTGCCGATTCCCAGTTCCTCAAGTGCACGCACAAGCGAAGCCTCCGTATAATGCGGCGCCGGCTGGGTAAAATGCTGCTTTTCCTCAAAGGAATCGAACGTAAGTTTAGTTTCTTTATCAATTCCCTTTATAAGGGTATTATTTTCTTCCTTTTCATCATCATCGGTATATACGCTTAAGAAACCGTCAAACTTAAGTCTTGATGCCGCCACCGAAAAGCGCTGCCCGGCAGCGTCAATTTTTACCGAAGTAGTCTCATATATGGCGGCCGCCATCCTGCTTGCGGTGAAACGCTTCCATATGAGCTGGTAAAGTCTGAACTGGTCTCTGGACAGAGAATCCTTAAGCACTGCCGGAGTCAGACTTATATCGGTGGGACGGATTGCCTCATGAGCATCCTGAATCTTCTGATTGCTTTTCTTGTCATTCTCAACCGTAACCGCGTAATCCTTACCGTAATTATCCACTATATATTCATTGGCCATTCTCTGGGCCTCATCGGATATTCTGGTGGAATCTGTACGCAGATAAGTAATAATGCCGACAGTACCGTTACCCTTGATATCAATTCCCTCATACATCTGCTGCGCTATACGCATGGTCTTCTGTGTAGAGAAATTCAAAGTCTTGCTTGCTTCCTGCTGAAGTGTGGATGTGGTGAAGGGCAGCGGAGCCTTTTTCACACGTTCGCCGTTTTTAACATCGGAAACCTTATACTCGGCATTCTCCAATGCCTTTTTTATTTTATTTAATTCCTCGCTGGAGGAAATTTCCTTTTTTTCTTTGGTAGTTCCATAATACTTGGCAATCAGAGGCTTCTTCTCTCCCGGAATCTTAAATGCTGCATCAAGCGTCCAGTATTCTTCAGGGATAAAAGCATTGATTTCCTCCTCCCTGTCGCAGATGATACGAAGTGCCACAGACTGAACACGTCCTGCGCTCAGGCCACGTTTTACTTTGGCCCAAAGCAGCGGCGATATCTTATATCCCACCATACGATCCAGACAACGCCTTGCCTGCTGTGCATCCACCAGACCCATATCAAGTTCTCTGGCATTTTTAAATGATTCCTTAACTGCACTCTTGGTGATTTCATTAAAAGTAATTCTGTATACTTTCTTGCCCTCAAGTTTCAGTGCATACATAAGATGCCAGGATATAGCTTCTCCCTCACGATCAGGGTCGGTTGCAAGATATATTTTATCAGCTTTTTTTACTTCCTTGCGAAGTGAGGCAAGGAGGTCGCCTTTTCCTCTTATGGTAATGTATTTGGGTTCAAAATCATTATTAACGTCTATGCCAAGCTGACTCTTGGGCAGGTCACGCACATGACCGTTGCTTGCGATAACTTCATAATTTGTCCCCAAAAACTTCTTAATAGTCTTGACCTTTGCAGGTGACTCAACAATTACCAAATTTTTTGCCATAGCAATACCCCTATCTTGTATAAATATATACAAAGCTTTTAACGTGAAACACTATACACCATATTTTGAATTGATGCAAGGGTAAATTACGTACAAAAAAAAATACAAAAAAATATGCAAAAAATATACTAAAAAAAATACACAGTATATAGAACATAAAAAGTGCAAAGTTAGAACTAGATTTAACTTTGCACCATATAAAACATATTATAACATTATTATGAGTCGAAGGAAACCTTAATCATCTCACCAAT
Organism: Lachnospiraceae bacterium; assembly: GCA_022510545.1. GTDB lineage: Bacteria > Bacillota > Clostridia > Lachnospirales > Lachnospiraceae > UBA3282. The sequence goes on from JAFLTG010000069.1 coordinate 12,832, forward strand.
AGATGTAATTCCCTCAAGCACATATTCCGTCGCACTCATACGCAGGGTATTCATACCTTCTTCAAGTGCTTTGTTCTTGATATCCTCTACATCACCGTTCTTGCTTATGATGTTCTTAAGAGGCTGTGTTATCTCCATAATCTCATATACACCGATACGTCCTTTGAAACCGGTACCGTCGCACTTAGCGCAGCCGCAGGGTTCATATATCGTAACGTCATCAATAGGTTTTAAATTCAGAAGCTCAAGGTCTTCAGCATCCGCTTTTTTCGGTTTCTTACACTCAGGACAGAGACGGCGTACCAGACGCTGTGCGATAACACCAACCGTTGCATCTGCAATAAGATATGGCTCAAGTCCCATATCTGTCAGACGGGTGATCGTGCTGGCCGCTGAGTTGGTATGCAGGGTGGAAACAACCAAGTGACCTGTAATGGATGCCTGTACGGCGATTGATGCGGTCTCCTGGTCACGAATCTCACCGATCATAATGATATCAGGGTCCTGACGCAGGA
>JAFLTG010000007.1 GCA_022510545.1 Lachnospiraceae bacterium
TACATTTAGCAACATATATTTTATATTTTTTTAATTTTATTTATTCTTTGTTTATTAATTCTTTTCCAGTCTTCTGACCAGATAGCAAAACTCATCCTTATATTCATCCGATTTGGTATCTATGGTCTTAAGTCTTTCAATTACGGTACGCATTGTTGCATCTCCTTTGTACTCACTGTTATTTACTACAAGACCAAACTCCGCTACTGCCATGGCAAACTGCATATCCTTGCTTGGAGTCTTTACATATTTGACCTTATCCACCGGATAGGATTGCAGCTTGCTTGTTGAACTGCCGGGATTTTTATAACGAATATTCACAGTGAACCATTCCTCATCAGGTAATTTCTTTTCTTTAGCATATTTAAGTGTGGTTCCGGAATAGGTAGTAGAGGCATCTGCCGTCACAATTTCATAAAGAGCCGTAACCGTATGGCCTGCGCCGATTTCTCCGGCATCTTTTGTATCGTCTGCAAAGTCCTGTTCTGCAAGCTGTCTGTTTTCGTAACCGATCAAGCGGTATCCTGTGACCACATCAGGGTTGAACTCTACCTGAAATTTCACATCCTCTGCTACCGTAACAAGGGTTGCTCCCATTTCCTCTACCAAAACCTTTTTGGCCTCTGTCAGGGAATCAATGTATGCATAGTTACCGTTACCTTTATCTGCAAGGGTTTCCATTTTATTATCTTTAATATTGCCGGTTCCAAAACCAAGCACTGAAAGATATACTCCTGATTTCTTCTTCTCGGTAATAAGTTGTTCAAGCTCTTCCTGTGTAGTCAGTCCTACGTTCAAATCTCCGTCGGTTGCCAGAATAACTCTGTTGTTACCACCTTTGATAAAATATTTTTCCGCGATACTATAGGCTGTGATAATTCCTGAACTGCCGTCGGTGGAACCGCTGGCTTCAAGCCCGTTAACGGCCTCCAGTATTGTTTTATCCTCAGAACCGTTCACACCTTCCAAAACCACTCGATCTTCACTCGCATATACAACTACGGACACTCTGTCCTTGGAAGTAAGATTCTCTGTCAATAGTGAAAATGAACGCTGTAATAAAGGCAGCTTATCATCATCATACATTGAGCCTGAGACATCTATCAAAAATACAAGGTTTGAGGGCTTGGCTTCCGAAAAATCTATTTTTTGGGTTTTAAGTCCTATCATTGCAATCTTGGTATTGGGATTCCATGGGCAGTCGGCAATCTGTGTAGTCACTCCAAAAGGCTCACCCTTTTTGGGCAGGGCATAATCATAATCAAAATAATTGAGAAGTTCTTCAATTCTAACAGCACCGTCAGGTATATCTTCAAGCCTGTATCCCCATTCAATCATCCTGCGCAGATTGCTGTAAGATGCGGTATCCACATCTGCGGAAAAGGTCGAAAGCGGATTGAGTGCAACCGATGTAAAGCCCATTTCGTCTATTGCATTGTATTCTTCGGTATTGGGTTCCTCATAGCAATATGTGTAAGGAGCACAGTCTTCCACTTCCGCATCATACATAGCCGATTGACTGCGTTTTTCTGCCTTATTACTATATAGGGAATCGGCAGCACCGTTTGTAGACTGTTCTACGGATGCGGATGAGCCGCTTAAGCGGTCTGATGAATCGGCAGATTCAGCTGCTTCATATTCTCCGGCACCATTATCACTTGTGACACTTGTGTCATTTTTTGTATCTGCAGTATTTGCATTGCTGCCTGTATTAGTCTCCTGTTCAGTAACACCATCATTTCCAACACTTGCATCAGAGCTTTCATATGTTTCGGAAGCGGCAGTTTGGTTGTCTTTAGCACTTCCACATCCGGATAATGCACTAATCGTAAGCACAAACGTAAGTATCAGACAGACATTTCGTTTAATTGTTTTTTTCATAAAAAATTCCTCCCTTTTTGGCTTCGTATCTTTGCCTTATATAACAGATACGGTTGGGGAGGAATATTTTTATGGGTTTTTTTGTAAAAATTTTAAAATATTTTAATTTTTAATTTTCCGCAACGTTTTATTGTTAAATTCTGCTATTGACTATTTGCAGATATTACAATAAATCTTCCATTTTCGAATATATCAGCACTCTGAGCACTGCCACCTTTATTTATTTTGATATCATCGTTTTGCTCATACCGTAGCGATACCTCATAGCTTTCCTTGACTTTTAGAGCTTTCTTCGTTCTGGATGATACATCGAAATCATATTGCGTATCTGCATTGCATATAATGCTTATTTCCATACCGTCATTTAAAAATCCGTTATCATCCTGCTGTCTTACAACCGCTTTATATGTGACTTCCTTACCGGATACTGAGCCTTGTAAAATCTCTATAACTACACCATCCAGAATCTGACCGTTTTCAAGAATCACTGACAAATCATCTGAAGCAGCATCTTTCATCTGCTTGTATTCTTCCTTTGAAGCTTCTGACGAGGCGCTATCGTTTTCTATTTCCGCTGTATCAGCCATCGAAGTCTGTGATCTCGTAGTGTTATCTTGAGCATCCATTGCACCTTCACTTTCCGACCTTACAACGTTTTCTTCCATATCTGACGCCTCTGCCTCGGCTATCATATTTGAATTTAATTCCTCTTCTGCATTTGTCATCATTTCTGACGCAGGTGTCATATTTGAGCCTACAGCTGCATCTGCACTTTCGCCAGCATCGCTTCCTGCAATGCCTGACAGACCGTTGTCGGCAGCAGGTGAGGCAGATCCGCTATAACTATTCCTGCGGCCTCCTAAGTTTCCTATCACAAGTGAAAGTGCCGGAATAATAACTGCTACGCACAGGCAGGCAGCCGCAAGCGTTCCCCATACGCGCCATCTTGGTCTTTTTATTGATTTATATGCATTAGAAGTCCCCTTACTATTAGCCAACACCGGTGCCATCAGGTTTTTCTCGGAAAGTCCTGCTTCTATCCTACTCCATAAATCAGGCACTTCATTTAATTTCAAATCTTTAAATTCAAGTTCAAAATCCCGTTTCATAACCATATCTCCTTAATTTGTTCACTGCATTTCTATATCTCCAAGTCACGGTTCCCAGCGGAATGTGCAGTACTTCAGCTATTTCCTGAAAAGTCATTTCTCCTAAGATTTTCATATTTATTATCTGTCGTTCTTTTTCCTTGAGTCCTGACAGGGCTTCCTTAATTGATACGTCGGCAATTACCTCCCGCTCCACAGGACTGTCCTGTTCCACTGTCTTTCCGGTAAATTCTTCCGACTCTATATCGTCCAGAAGCTCCGTGACTTCTTCTTTTCTATATTTTCTCAAATAATCAATCGCCATATTCCTTGCAATCGCGCTCATCCATGCTTTATGGCCGCCACCGCTTTTATAGTAGTCAGCCTTGTCCCATAGCTTTATAAAGAAGTCGCTTGTTACATCTTCAGCACTTTCTTTATTCCGAAGAACATCCAATATTATTGCATAGATCAAGCCTATGTATGCTTCATAAATCTCCTGCAGGGCTTGTTTGTCTCCCTGCCGGATTCTGGACATGGCGGAGTCAAATGCCTGGTCCGTCATAGGTGTTCCTTTCTCTCTTCAATGTTGGGTGTAAGAAAAAAGTATTCTTAACAAACTTAAGAATACTTTTTATATAGCAACATATTTATATTCTCTTACATCTTAGTCAGTCTGTCAACTGCCTCAACCGTATTTTCATAGCTTCCAAATGCTGTCAGCCTAAAATACGTCTCACCGCTTGGTCCGAAGCCTGAGCCGGGGGTACCGACTACATTGGCATTTTCCAGCAGGTAATCGAAGAATTCCCAGCTGGTCATGCCCTTTGGCGCTTTAAGCCATATATACGGGGCATTTACACCGCCGGATACGGTATAACCCGCGGATTTAAGTCCGTTCAGGATGTATGCGGCATTTTTCATATAATAAGCAACAAGTTCTTTTGTTTCTTTTTTGCCTGCCTCGCTGTAAACAGCTTCTCCGGCTCTCTGAATAATATAAGGCGCACCGTTATATTTGGTGCCGTGACGTCTTGCCCAGAGTGAGTGGAGTGATACGTCTCCCACTTTTAATTCCTTCGGAATTACGGTAAATCCTAAGCGTGTACCCGTAAATCCTGCATTTTTGGAAAATGAGCGAAGCTCTATCGCACAGGTTCTGGCTCCCTCGCACTCATAAATTGTATGCGGCACATCAGCCTCGGAAATATATGCTTCATAAGCGGCATCATAGATAATGACAGAACCGTTTTTATTAGCATAATCAACCCACTCCTGGAGCTGTGATTTTGTGATTGTTGATCCTGTCGGATTATTAGGGAAGCAAAGGTAAATCAAATCCGGAACCTCTTTAGGCAGCTGCGGTGCAAAATTATTTTCCGCCGTACACGGCATATAAATTACATCGCTCCAGTTACCTGTCACCGCATCATAAGTACCTGTTCTGCCAGCCATTACATTGGTGTCAACATAAACAGGATAGACCGGGTCGCAGACCGCAATCTTATTATCTACACTGAAAATTTCCTGAATATTACCGGAATCACATTTTGCTCCATCAGAAACAAAAACTTCGTCAGCCTCAATGTTACATCCCCTTGATTTATAATCATTCTCGGCAATGGCTGTCCTCAGAAATTCATATCCGAGGTCAGGGGCATATCCGCGGAAGGTTTTTGCATCCGCCATCTCGTCCACTGCACTATGTAATGCCTTTATAATTGCAGGAGAGAGGGGCTGTGTCACATCTCCGATTCCCAGGCGGATAATCTTCTTATCCGGGTTTGCCTCTGCATATGCATTTACCTTTTTTCCGATTGTTGAAAAAAGATAACTTCCGGGCAATTTCAAATAATTATCATTAACTTTAGCCATTGTAAATCATTCCTTTCTTTAACCTTATTAATACTCTCCCTCAAACGCGGTCACGGCAGGGCCTGTCATATATACCAGATTATTTTCGCGATCCCAAGTAATTTCAAGTTCGCCTCCTAATAGTTTAACAGTAACCGTCTCATCAGTCAAACCATTTAAAATACATGCTACAACCGTGGCGCAACAGCCTGTGCCGCAGGCAAGCGTCTCACCGGTTCCCCGCTCCCACACACGCATCTGGACGGTTTTTCTATCAAGAACCTTTACAAACTCAGTATTAGTCTTATTAGGGAATCTCTCATGCTTCTCAATATACGGCCCAATCTGCTCTATTTCCAGATTATCAACATCATCTATAAAAACAACAGCATGGGGATTACCCATTGACACGCATGTCATTTTATATTCTTTTCCACGAACCGTAATAGGTTCACTTATCACACTGTCTTTTCCTGCGTCAGCTACTACCGGAATATTCTCAGGAACCAGTTCCGGCGCACCCATATTCACCTTGACGGTATCAACCTTTCCATCTTTTATAAAAAGTTTCAGATATTTGACCTTTTCACAACTTATGACACTGATGTCAGTTTTGTCGGTCAGCCCCTTATCATACACATACTTGGCAACACAACGTATTCCGTTTCCGCACATCTCCGCCCTGCTGCCATCAGCATTATACATCTCCATCTCAAAGTCAGCCTCGTCAGATGGATTAATAAAAATTGCTCCATCTCCGCCAACCCCAAAATGTCTGTCGCTAATCTTTCTTACAAACGCCGGTTTATCTTCCTGTGCAAGTTTTTCAACCGCACCGTCTATGTAAATATAGTCATTTCCACAGCCTTGCATCTTAGTAAATTTCATATAAATTATCTCCTCCTTGCCTGAATGCATTTATCTGTGCCAAATACTTATCGAGCTGCTCATCTTCCAGTACTGCGATCATATCCACAAAGTCATCTATATATCCCTGAGACGCATATTTATCAAGGGCATTGTAATAAGACAGTCTGTCATCCTTTGATATTGATACCGGCAAAAAACCTTTGTTCATTAACTGATAATTCATCAACAATCTTGATGTTCTGCCATTTCCATCAGTAAAAGGATGTATACGTACAAATTCAGCATGCGTCCATGCTGCAAGTTCAATTCCGTCCAAACTGCTATTTTGTTCTAATTCATTATAGAAATTCTTAATTTGAGCATACATCTCATTTCCTGCAGGCGGCGTATGACTTGCTCCACTGATTACCACCTCTTCATTCCGGTAAATTCCTCCTACCAAAATATTTTCCATAAGCATAGCGTGAATATCTTTTACTATATTCTCATCCAACGCAAACCCTTTTTTAATACAGTCTTTTACATATTGATATGCCTTATCATGATTTACCACTTCATAGATTTCCCGAAGCGATTTGCCTCCGATTGAAATTCCATCTTCCAATACAACCTTGGTTTCAATTAATGTCAGCGTATTCCCTTCGATAGCCGTAGAATTATGGGTATACTCAATTTCAAATGCTTTTTCGTAAGATTCAATTGTTATCTTAGGAAGCTCATGCTTTACTGCTTCGTATTTCTTTTGTTTTTCCAATACTTTCAACAGATTCATGATAACACCCCATTTTTTATAAGCTTATGTTTCCATTTTATATAATATATTTTTGATGCTCAAGCCAATCGTTCTCAGATAACTCTTTAAAATCCAATAACTGTACCTCACCTTTTATATTTTCAAGATATCCCCAAGAAAAGCCCGCCAGAAAGAGAAGGCGATTATTGTTCATTCTTGAAGGAATATCAACTAAGTAAGTGTAGGCACGCCAGATTATTTTTTCATTATTATTTAAATTATGGCAAGGTGCGTCAAAGAATTCGGCAGGATATCCATAAGCAAAATAAGGCCATTTGTGTTCCTGCATTTCCTCGGAGGCATCCAGTTCATAGACCACTTTTGCAGGCACCTCATCATTAAGTGAAGGATATTCTTCCCGCTTAATAACCTGAATAAAACCGCAGTATCTCTCATATCCATTTAGATTCAAGTTCTCAAAGTATGCGTGCAGCATAGGATATCCCACACATTCATTCACATCAAACGGTAGTTTCATAGCAGAAAATCCGGATTCTGCAGCACTGGAAATTTCGCGGTAGTCTATTGTCAGTATATTTTCTTTATTTCTTAGATGAAACGGAATAGTATATTTCATATACAGAGATTCCTTTCTTTTCATAGCCTTTCGCTGAACTCCTATTAATTCATACTATACCACAAATCCACTTCCAATGCCATAAACCTTTTATAACCTACAATAGAATGAAAGGGGCTGCATCCTCCTACCCCTTCATCATCCTCAACACCATCTGCGCAGTCTCCACCATATTGGTTCCGCTGTCCATACTGCACTTCTGAATATATCTATGCGCTTCCTCCTCGGTCATATTATTCCTTGCCATCAAAACTTCTTTAGCTTCTTTAATCAATGCCATTTCTTTTTCATCACGTACCTTAGGCTGCTGCCTCGCCTTTTTTCTTCTCCGCATGATTGCCTGCGTCATCATCGATACTGTATCTATCAGATCATGTACCTTAAAAGGCATGGAAAGGCATATAATATTGTTATCCAGACAATCCACCATCACCCGGCCGGAAGCCATGAGCAGCATATCAAATCCATCGGGAAGGCATTCGTGTAATCCGGAATACATCATATCCGTAAGCTTGTAACCACATATAATTATTCCGTCATTCCAGTCATCAATCTGGCTGAGTACCTGCGCTCCCGTAGTACATACCGACGTCACATTAAAGCCGTTCTTGTTCAGGATACTGCGAATACCTTTGGCATCTTCTATTTTGGGCAAGGCTACAATTATATTGACCACACGTCCACCTCCTTACTCCCATAGTCTGCGATGTTATGAGCAAAGGCGTTGCTAACACATGCCTGCTCAACCTAGAATTTATTCAGGTATTCATTGATTTCCCATTCGGTAACCTGTGAACGATAGCTGTGCCATTCGGCCTTCTTGGCACGGATGTATTTTGTATAGGTATGGTCTCCTAACACCTCTCTTATTAAGTCATCTTTTTCCATCTCATATATGGCTTCATTAAGGGTTGCCGGTATTTCTTCTATGCCTAAATTTTTTTTCTGCTCGTCGCTCATCTCAAAGATATTGCAGTCCACGCTCTCAGGCGGCATGATTTTATTGACTATTCCATCAAGTCCGGCTCTTAAGCAGACTGCAAGTGCCAGATAAGGATTGGCAGTAGGGTCCGGGGAACGAAGTTCTATCCTTGTTCCCTCTCCATGTGTTCCGGGAATCCTGATAAGCGGACTTCTGTTGGTAACACTCCATGCAATATGAACCGGCGCCTCAAAACCCGGAATCAGCCTCCTATATGAGTTTACCAGCGGGTTAAAAACTGCTGTCATACCTTTCATATGCTTAATAATACCGCCAATAAAATAATATGCTTCCTTACTCAGACCATTCTTGTCATTTTCGTCTGCAAAAATATTTTTTCCATCTTTGTGTAAAGACATATTGATATGCATTCCCGAACCGTTTACTCCGGATTTTGGTTTAGGCATAAATGTTGCATGAAGTCCGTGTCTTTTTGCAATCGTCTTGACTGCCAGTTTGAAAGTCATAATATTATCCGCTGTGACTAAGGCCTCATCATAACGGAAATCTATTTCATGCTGTGCAGGCGCAATCTCATGATGTGAGGACTCAACAACAAAGCCCATTTCCTCCAGTGTCAGAACCATATCGCGTCTTGCATTCTCACCGAAGTCCACCGGACCCAAGTCAAAATATCCCGCCTGCTCATGTGTATTTGTCGTCGGCATTGCATTTTCATCAGTATTAAACAAAAAGAACTCACACTCCGGCCCTACCTTAAAGACATATCCAAGGTTTTCAGCCTCCTCAATCGCACATTTAAGTATATAGCGCGGGTCGCCCCCAAAAGGCGTTCCATCAGATTTGTAAACATCACATATGAGTCTTGCCACTTTTCCCTGCTGGGGTCTCCAAGGGAAAATCTCAAATGTACTGAAATCCGGATAAAGATACATATCGGATTCCTCAATCCTTGCAAATCCCTCTATTGAAGAACCGTCAAACATGCACTTATTGTCCAACGCTTTTTCCAACTGACTCACTGTAACTGCCATGTTTTTTAGATTTCCAAAAATATCGGTAAATTGTAAACGTATAAATTCAACATCTTCATCTTCTACCAGCTTCATAATGTCGTTTTTTGTATAATTCTTTCTCATTTTTTCATCCCTTTCCACTTATTTTATACTGCAATCCCATTCGCATTGACTGTTATAGTCAATTATGTTCTTTATATAAAAAAAGCATCCAAATCTAACGCTCTGCCCCTTTTATAGCAAAACGAAAGAAAAGAACGCCCTTGTTCTGTTACAGAATACCACCTCGAAAACAATTTTGTCAACAATAGAAAGCAAGCTCCGCGAACTTTCTATTGTCATAAATAAAAGCAAGTCATAATCTGCTAACCGGTGTCATAAACTATTAAAAAAGATTTTCTATGGGGATATTTTATGAGTTCCAAAACTAAAATTGTTGTGCTTCATGTAAAAGAATTGATATATACAGGAATTTTTGCCGTACTCGGCATCCTGTTCATAATCCTGCTCATTATTATGTTTCTGCCGGAAGGTGAGGATAAAAACACTGTTTCCACGATGACGCAGACCAATGTAAACAGCTATGTTCCGGGTGTATACACCACTTCGCTGATTCTGAACGACAACATAGTGGAAATAGAGGTTACCGTTGATGAGAATAACATCAATTCCATACGGCTGGTTAATCTGGATGAAGCTGTTACAACGATGTATCCTCTGATACAGCCTTCATTTGAAGAACTTGCCGAGCAGATTATAACCAATCAGAGTATAGATAACATTACATATTCCGATGACAGCAAGTATACTTCAATGGTTTTATTAAATGCGATTACTTCCTCTCTTGATAAGGCTGTAAAAACAGAAACGGAGACTGAAACCGAGACGGAACCAAGCACCGAATCTGATACTGGAAACAAGCAATGACACATGTGTCACAATTAATGCAATTGACACATGCGTCATAAAGTAAAAACAATATCTTCCGTTTCAGCTTGCACAATAAATCCGGCATAGCTTTTATAGAAGATATTGTTTGATTTACTTTTTATGAATATTTTAAAGTTCCTCCAACTGTCTCAGCCACATATCGCCACAGGCATCGGATGGCATTCGCCAGTCTCCTCTCGGAGAAAGTGCTACACTTCCGACCTTTGGACCATCAGGCAGACAGGAACGTTTAAACTGCTGGGTAAAAAATCTACGGTAAAAGGTTTTTAACCATTTCAGTATCACTTCATCCGTATACTGTCCTGCAAAAGACAGCTTAGCAATACGATAAATCTTAGCCGGTTCAAATCCGCATCTTAACATATAATAGAGGAAAAAGTCGTGCAGTTCATAAGGACCGACCAGATCCTCTGTTTTTTGTGAAATCACACCGTCTACCGGAGGAAGAAGTTCGGGACTGACAGGTGTGTCAAGTATATCCAGTAAAATCTCGGACAGGTTGTCATTACCGCAGGTATCGGCATAATAGCGCACCAGATGACGCACAAGAGTCTTGGGCACTCCGCAGTTTACTCCATACATAGACATATGATCACCATTATAGGTAGCCCAGCCTAACGCAAGTTCCGACATATCTCCTGTTCCGATTACCATTCCTCCGGTACTGTTTGCGATATCCATAAGAACCTGTGTACGCTCCCTTGCCTGACCGTTCTCATAGGTTACATCATGGTTATCCATATCCTGATCAATGTCATTAAAATGCTGACTTACCGACTCTTTTATATCCACCTCTCTAAGCTCGGTTCCAAGTTCTTTAGTAAGTCTGCAGGCATTATCATAGGTTCTGTCTGTCGTGCCAAAGCATGGCATAGTTACAGATATAATATTTTTCCTGTCTATCCCCAGCATATCAAAGGCCCGTACAGTTACAAGTAATGCCAAAGTTGAATCCAGCCCTCCGGAAATGCCAATTACAGCTGATTTAGAGCCGGTATGCTCAAAACGTTTTTTCAGACCATAGGATTGGATTGACAGAATTTCGTTGCAGCGTTTATCCCTTTCTTCTTTTACCGAAGGAACAAAGGGTTGTGGAGCAAACGTCCTTTCAAGCTCGGTGTCCTCTTCTTCCATATGAAAAGGCACTACCAGATAATTCTCTTTTCCTTCTGTCCTGTATGTTGTCATCCTGCGTCTTTCGTGATTAAGGCGGTGAATGTCGATATCGGCATAAACAGTCTCGCCTATGAAACGCTTGGCCTGTGCAAGTATAGTACCGTTTTCCGCTATGATATTGTGTCCGCCAAAAACAAGATCCTGCGTAGACTCGCCTTCCCCTGCAGAAGTATAGACATAAGCTGCAATCAATCTGGCACTGGAAGATTTAACCAGCATCTCTCTGTAATTATCTTTACCGATGGTCTCATTGGAGGCAGAAAGATTGACAAGCACACTGGCACCTGCAAGCGCATGTGATATGGCCGGAGCTTCCGGAGCCCACAAATCCTCACATATTTCACAACCTACCACCAGTTCCTTCATAGAATCGGCCTCAAGCAAAATATTTGTTCCAAAGGGGATTTCTTTTTCATCCAACATATATGTTTCGGCAATCTTATTTCCTGGTTCAAAATGCCTTGCCTCATAAAATTCCGCATATGCCGGAATAAATCGCTTGGGAATCAACGCAAGTACGGCGCCGTCATGAATTGCTGCTGCCACATTGTAGAGCTTATGGTCTTTTTCCAAAGGCAGCCCTACAAAGACCAGGGCATCACTGCCTTCGGTTTCGTCTGCAACAACCTTAAGCTGCTCTTTCGCCTCACGCAGAAGCAATTCCTGCAAAAACAGATCTCCGCAGGTATAACCCGTCAGGCATAACTCCGGAAAAACTATGATCTTAGCACCTTTTTCCATAGCACTCTGCATACAGGCGCAGATCTGGCGTGCATTATATGCGGGGTCTGCCACTTTGATTTTAGGCGTAACCGCCGCAACTTTTACAAATCCATGCTTCATGTCTATTCTCCATTCATAACTATTTTCTTCAATTCTTCAACTGTAAATCCATAATCTTTGTTACAGAAATGACAGTGCAGTTTAACATCTTCACCCTCATCAATCAATTCTTCCAGCTCTTTTTTACCCAGACTTACAAGCACCTTTTTCACTCTTTCCCTTGTGCAGTTACACTTAAACTGTACCGGAGTCTTCTCGGTTATTTCAAGTCCCATATCGCCAAGCACCAGTTCAAGTATCTGCTCGGGGGTATTGCCTTCATCCAGCATACTTGTTACGGAATCGATACCGGCTATTTTTTCCTCAAGCTTTGCTATAATCTCTTCCTGTGCAAAGGGCATTAACTGAATAATAAAACCGCCCGCCTGTTTCACAGTATTATTCTTCTCCATAAGTATTCCAAGCGCAACACAGGAGGGTATCTGCTCCGACGCTGCAAAATAGTAGGTCAGGTCGTCACCAATTTCCCCGCTTTGCAGTGCCACCTGTGAGGAATAGGGTTCTTTCATTCCCATATCTTTTATTACGGTCAGATAACCGTTTCCGATCACTCCGCCTACATCCAGCTTACCAATGGCATTGGGCGGCATCATCGCTTGAGGCGCATTTGCATAACCCTTCACATTCCCTTGAGAATCTGCGGTTACGGTAAGCCCGCCCACCGGTCCGTCGCCATTGACTTGTAGAGTCAATATATCTTTTTCACCTTTTAACATACTTCCCATCATTACGGCTCCGGTCATGAGTCTTCCAAGAGCCGCGGTAACTACCGGGCTTAGGTTATGCCTGCTCCTTGCTGTTTCCACCATGTCTTTTGAATTAACCGCAAATGCCCTGATCTGTGCATCTGCAGCCGTTGCTCTTATTAAATAATCTGACATTGTCTTATCCCTCTTTAGTTAGTTTTCCTTTTTGTTCTGCTCACGCGCAACTATATATATTCTTTCACTCTTAGGATTAACCTCTCCGCGGGTATCCGCATCGAAGGCTGCGACAAATTCCATGCCTGCCTGTTCTACAAGACTTTTCATCTGTTCTAAGCGATAGCCTCTCTGGTAATGAGTTTCTTCAAATTTATAAAAAAGAACTTTTTCTCTGCTTTCACTATTATCATTTTTGACAAAAAGAGTTAAATCATACTCATTAATTTCTTCCTCGCTGTGATAATAATTCTCCCAGATAAAACTACAGTCTTCACGGTTTTCCGCTATAGTTGCATCACCGATCACCACTTCATATTTATAGACGGTATTAAAATCAAAAATGAATAGTCCGCCCGGATAAAGGTAATTATTTACCAGTCGAAAGGTCGTTAAAACCTCTTCTTCATTTAGTAAATAATTAAGAGAGTCACATACACTGATGACCGCTCCAACCGTGCCATAGAGCTCAAATTCCCGCATATCCTGCAGCAGATAGAGAATATCCAGACCGGACTTTTCCTTCTTCTCCATAGCTATCTGCAACATTTCCTGGGAACTGTCTACACCTATCATATTATATCCCTTTTTTGCAAGCAGCTCTGTCAGGGTTCCGGTTCCGCAGCCCAAATCCAGTATGGAATTTTTCTCCTGCCGCAGATTCTCATCCTCCGGAATTTCATCCATACCGGGAAAATGCTGTTTCAGCAGCATGGCAATTAAATCACACCAATCCTCGTAAGGTGTTTCATCCATAAATGTATCATAAACTCTTGCAAAATCCGAATATGCTTCCATCTGTCAATCATACCCTCTTATTCAGCCTTGATTTCTATATTTCTTATCATACCACAAAAACTGTTTGTGCGGGAGCCGATTCTCTCAAGAGGGAATACAAAGGTTGCATATTCGTCAAAAGGTTCCGCGTTCCCGAGCATGTCCACAAGTTTACCGTTTACATAGAGACCGGTCTGATTCTGTGAACCTCGTATCGTCAACGTGACCCATTCATCTTCCGGCAGAGTATAATCAAAGGAATAATCCCTGCCCTCTCTTGAAAAGCCTACTTTTCCGCTCCCTGTCTGGACTGCCTTAAATGCGGTCTGGGCATAGGCGCTGTCGGTTTCGAATAGGATTTGTTCTTCATATGCTACATCCATATTCCCTTGTTTATATACTTCAAAACTGATACTATATTCTCCCCCGATACCATAACCGTTGCCGTTTCCACCCATGTAACCGGTTTCCACATAAGATGAATTACCTTTCAGAGAAATAGCAGGCTCTAAACCAAACTCTTCTGTCAGCCTTAGAATTTCCCCTTCCCACTGCTTAAGCGCATAGGGATTGCTGCCCGGAGAACAGCCGATACTCTCATAAAGACTGATAAATTCTCCATAGGAGGGCGCATCAATCACCGTATTTTCTCCCCACAGTTTGGTGCTGATAACCCCAAGCGGTTCGAAGAAACGGTCGAACAAATCAACTTCACTGATACCCACATCCAGACTTCCGCTCATATCATTCCATATCATATAAGACGCACCCAGCATCTTAGGTGAATATGCCGGAACAATCTTCAGATTGTAATTATCATAAAACCTGTTAGCTTCCCAGTTGTTAAAAATCTCTTCATTATCCAGATAATCATAGCCTCCGCCTGCAATTATATATAAATGATTGTTCTGCATATTGATAAGTGAATAGCCTTCCTCATACATTTCAATCGGGTCTGCCCATATATCACTCCATATGTTCATTTGAAGATTATCGGCACCGGGTTTAGTCTTGCCATCCATATTTCCGAGACTTCCCCAGAGACGTACGCTTTCAACTCCTGCCCCATTTTCTTCACCACGGACAAACTCTATGATTTCATTCATATATCTACGGTAAGTCTCACCGTCACCATAGTACTCATCCATTCCTATATTAACGGCCTCTGCTCCGCTGAATGCTGCCGTATTATTTGCATCATCATCACTATTAAAATCCACTGTCCGACCGGATTCCTGTACTCCGTTTAAGGCCTCGTACCATATATTCTTTACAAGCTCTCTCGCTTTCTTTTTGCTTAAATCCAGTTGATCCGCCGTCTCATTGCTCACTTTCAACGCATATTCCGGAAAAAGTCCGGTGATGGCAAGTGAGTGCGCAGGGGTATCAATCTCCGGTACAACGCAGATTCCATAAGTTTTCGCATCCGCGATAAAATTTGCAAATTCCTCTGCAGTATACGAATAATCTTCGGATGTCAACCTGTCACCCTTTGCATTTGTGACACTAGTGTCAATTCTGAATGCAGCATAAGCTGTCAGAGCATTATCAAAAGAATCTGTCAGTCCGCTTGTACCCAATATGACATTATCGTTTAAATGAATGGACAAATCATTCATCTTATACCAGGACATATTTTCAACAATCTGATACAACATAGAAAGGGACACCGGCTTTCTCGCCACATCTATGCCAAATCCGCGCACCTTGTACTTCGGATAGTCACGAATAATGCCCTGCGGCAGTATTCCGTCTTTTGTTTTCAATATCTGAAGTATGGTTATCGTTCCCCAGTAGATTCCTTTTTCATAAGCTCCATTTATGACACAAGTGTCATTTATATTGCAGATATAACCTTCCTCGCCAAGCCCGGATGCCGCCCCTTCAGAGTCATAAGCTAAATAAAAGTCGCCCGATTTAAGGTCATCTATAGTTCCTACTCTCACCGTGATATCGTATCCCATAATTTCATGATAGCGAACTGCAAATAAATTGGCGGTCTGCATAAGAGCTTCGTCCCCAATTATAATACGTGAATTTTTATCAGGTTTACATTCACCATACGAGCCTTTCCATTCAGTTATAGAGGGAATTACCTGCGGGATTTCATTTACCGGTAGTTCATTTGATGATATTCCATTTACCTGCATACCATTGTATGCTCCCGATGGTATATCCGTTTTCCCGATACTATCAACTGCATAATCAGCCGCCGGAATATGCACGGTAAAAGAAATCTCATCCTTATCTTCTCTGTTATCCACACTTTCTACCAGATAACCGACAACCACATCTTTATCCTGTATGGTATCGTATATTTCGCCGTCCGCACCGATTATCTGCTCATAATCAGCTCCAAGAAATGTAAGTTTATAGCCATCCGGAGCCTCCGGCATCTTAAGCATACGGCTGCCATCATCCCGCACTTCAATAACAGGCTCGTCCACATAATAAGCTGCCGGTTTATCCGCATACACTTCAAATTCATATAAAGACACATTCTGGTAAAGGTTTGAATAATCCTCTTCGTTTTGGGAAACCGCATTGGTTGACAATCGTAAAAATTTAACCGTTTCAGTTTCCGCCAATGCTATCTCCTGCCGTTTTAACTCCGGTGCATGATCAAACTTCTCCACTACATTCCACTCTTCGCCGTCAAGCGAGCTCTCCAGTTGATATGAAGTCACATTCCTTCTCTCCCATTTCAGCACAACAAAAGAAACTGAAATTTCTTCCGGAAATTCCAGTTCTATATAATGGGACGCATTCTCCCAGTTATTCTCACTTGACCATCGGGATGACAATGTCTCATCATCACCGTCTATTGCTTTATCTGCCGATAATTCATCTGTCTCCACACTGTCAACCACCGCCTTAACGCCTTTCATAAGTGCAAGGTTCTGGTTTGCGGACTTATTATTCCTAACCGGCACTTGTGCCACAATAATTGCAGCCCCTACGGCAATGAACAGAACTATAATTAATATGGCAGAGATTTTTTTCCTATTCCACATAACTGTTTCCACATAACTATTTCTACATAAGTATTTCACTCAATAATGTTAAAACTCTGATTTCCTAAGTTAATTTTAAGAAAGTAAAACTCCCAACAGTCCATAGGAGAAAATTGACATAATAACAGTCGCTATAGCTATCCCGAGAAGTTCAGCCAGAATCGCCTTTTTAAAATCAATATCCAGAAGCGCTGCGATCAAAGAACCGGTCCAGGCGCCCGTTCCCGGAAGCGGAATCCCGACAAACAATACAAGTCCCCAGAACTCATATCTTTTAATTGAATCGCTTTTTCCCATAGCACGTGCTTCCAGCTTTTCAATTATTTTTTTACAGAAACTGATATTCTTCAACCACTTAAAAATCTGCTTAATAAAAAGCAGGATAAACGGAATCGGAATAATATTTCCAATGATGCAGATCGGAATAGCGGTTACAATTGACACATTTAAAAGTTTGGCAACAATCAAACCACCGCGCAGTTCCAGAATCGGAATCATAGAAATAATAAATATAACAACTTTACTTGAAACATACTTCCCCAATGTATTAGCAAACCACACTGCCAAGCTTTCCATAAATGAACTTTCTCCTCTTAAATCATATTTAAATCCCTTTATTATATCTTTATGCAAATATATTCCTTTTAAATCCTTACAGCCAAAATTTTTTTCAGTGCTTCAAACAATGCGTCCATCTGCTCGTCGGTACCTATTGTGATACGCAGATAATTGTCAATCCGCGGCTTGTTCCAAAATCTGACATATATGTCACATTTCTTAAGCTCCTCAAAAATCTCGCCGGCTTGTACACTGCTATGTGATGCAAAGATAAAATTACCGTAAGATTTAGGAAATGTAAAGCCAAGCGCTGTCAGTTCTCTTTCGGTCCGTTCCCTGGTCGCAATTATTCTGCCACAGATTTCTTTAAAATAAGCTTCATCTTCCATAGATGCAACGCCAAGTTCTAACGCCATATGATTCATTGTGTATGAATTGACGGAATATTTTACATCATTTAAGTATCCTATCAATTTCTCGTTACCGATAGCATACCCTATTCTGGCTCCCGCCATAGCCCTTGATTTGGAAAAAGTGCGGACTATCAGCAGATTATCATATTTGGTAATAAGTGGAAGTGCACTTGTTCCTCCAAAATCAATATAGGCTTCATCAACAATGACAACCACATCCTGATTGGCCCTGATAATTTCCTCAACCTCATCTATGTCCATAAGCACCCCTGTAGGCGCATTGGGATTGGGAAATATCACGCCTCCGTTAGCTCCCAAGTAGTCCTCTTTCCGTATGCGAAAATCATCATCCAATGGTTTCGTTTCGTACGGTATACCGTAAACCTCTGCCCATACATCATAAAACGAATATGTTATATCCGGAAAAAGTATAGGCATATCGGAATTAAAAAAAGTAAGGAAGGCCATAGACAGCACATCATCTGAGCCTACACCGATAAAAATCTGCTCCCTGCCCACTCCATGATAACTGACAAGTGTGTCATAAAGTTTGGACTTCTCAGGAAATTCCGGATACAGGCGCAAATTCTGATATTCCAACTCCTTTATCCTGCTTTCAACCAACGGTGACGGCGGATACGGACATTCGTTGGTATTTAACTTGATTATCCCGTTTTTCTGCGGCTGTTCCCCTGCCACATAGGGTACTACCTTTCTGACATTATCTTCCCAGTTCATATATCTGTCCATACAGCAATTCTTTGCTATACCTTTCTTATCCCAATTCCAATTTCTTTTTCTGTTACTTGTTTAGGTTTTACTCCGGTTTCCACTCAGTAGCAAGCTTCTCATATTCATCAGCCTGCTCTTTATTTCCCATAGACCTATAACACTCTGCAAGACCTCTAAGCGGAATATCCCCGCTGCTATGTATATTAAGTATACACTCCGTTTCATACGCAGCATTATAAAACCAGACTGCCGCTTCGTCAAAATCCTTACGCTCCAAAAAATACTGTCCCAGTTCACAGCAGATTTCAGCACAGCCGTCACAGGCCACCACTTTGAGCGCATACTTTAAAAATTTAGCCAAATCTCCATTAAGCCTTGCCGCCCTTGCCGCAACACAGGCCGCCTCCTTGATTTCATCCATACTTCTTTCAGTATCCTGACAAGAGCCTTCAAAAAACTCAGCTGCATTAAGAAAATCTTTATCTTCTCCCGATACAAAAAGCTCCTTGGCATAAATATTGTGCAGCCGCTTTGAAATCGGCTCTCCGGAAGACGTAATTCTTGCAAAAGCCGCTAAATCCCTGTCCTTATGATTGTTTTCCGGCATATGCGTAATTATGACATCACTGTCATAAATTACCGGTTTCATTATAACCTGCTCATGAATAGGCTCCGCCCAGGTAAAAGTCCTAAGTCTTTTATAAAGCTTGGGGCGCAGCTCCTTATCAAAATTGTAAATTGTTCCGAAACTTAACTGATTGCCATAATACATCTGAACAATGTCAATCTCCGGAAGCAATGTTTTCTTAAGCTCCATAAAGGCTTTCCGGTTCTCTTCGTCAAGTACCTCATCCGCA
Organism: Lachnospiraceae bacterium; assembly: GCA_022510545.1. Classification (GTDB taxonomy): domain Bacteria; phylum Bacillota; class Clostridia; order Lachnospirales; family Lachnospiraceae; genus UBA3282. The sequence continues at coordinate 19,264 of JAFLTG010000007.1, forward strand.
TCGGCTGAGTAGATATACTCCATACCGGCCTTACTAAAAGCAAAGTTCCTTGCCGCAGCAAAATCGTTTATCCATTCAAAATCATAGATTTTATCCGTATAACGTGCGGCAATTTCCTTTGTCTTATCGGTAGAGCCCGTATCCACTATTATGATCTCATCCATCAGGTCCGCAACACTGTCAAGACATCTTGCAAGCAGTTTTTCTTCATTTTTTACAATCATACAAAGGCTAATAGTAATCATAGGATTGTCTCCCACAAAATATACTGCATATTTCTTTATAAAAGCATACCGGTTTAATTAATAAGGAATCTCCGTCTTCATAGGCTCTAAATCCACAACCACATGCCGTCTGTCTCCATCCGCATAAACAAACATATCCCGATAACGGTTTTTCATACAGAAAGCCCGGCTTGGGCATATTCTGTAAAGCGTAGTATGTGACAGATCCACCATACGCTCCCCAAGCCGGATTGCAAAATCTTTCCCCTCTCTGCGAAGTGCCGCATTACCCAGATAACAATATCTTTTCCCATTCCAGTTATAGATCCGTGCCATGCGGTAGATTCTAAAATAAAGCATAAATGCAATCAATGCAATTACTATTACAAACAATGCTGCTACAGTAACCAGTAAAATTCCATCTTCCATATACTGTTTCCTTTCAACACCCGGAACCTATTTGACGGTATGTTCCGTATGCAGCAACATATGTGATTTATGCGACAACGGCTCTTCGAAAAATTCGTTGTACATATCTATTATATCCTGATTTTCGTGTGAAAAACGGATATTGGCATTTTCATCCAGATAATAGAGGTTTTTACCGCGCTCAAACGCCAGTTCCTCTCCGTCATGGATAGGCTGTCCGCCACCGCCTACACAACCTCCGGGACAGGCCATTACTTCCACGAAGTCATAATGTACCTCTCCACGTTCAATCTTATTAAGCAATGCCCTTGTATTACCAAGACCGCTGACTACGGCAGTCCTTACTTTAATGTCATCGATTGAAAATTCAGCCTCTGCCACACCGTCATTAGCTCCGAATGCGGGACTTCTGACTGCTTTAAAAGCGTCTGCCGGCGGATTTTCTTTTTTCACAAGATAATATGCCGAACGAAGCGCCGCCTCCATAACACCTCCGGTTACACCAAATATCACTCCGGCGCCGGAACCCTGCTGCATCGGACGGTCGCTCTCTATATCCTGAAGAGTTTCGGGACTGATATGTGCTGAGCGGATCATTTTTACAAGCTCTCTGGTTGTGATAACCGCATCAATATCATGACCTGCATATTCTTCATAGAACAATTCCATTTCACGCTCGCCTTTCTTGGAAACACAAGGCATAACCGAAACCGTGTAAATCTGCTTGGGAGACACATCAAGCTTCTTCGCAAAATAAGTCTTCATAACGGCTCCAAACATCTGCTGAGGTGACTTAGCGGTTGAAAGCTGTTTCACCATATGAGGATATTGGGATTTTATGAATCTCACCCAGCCCGGACAGCATGACGTGAACATTGGACGTTCCTTTAACTCGCCTGCGGTAAAACGCTTGATGAACTCATTACCCTCTTCCATAATTGTAAGGTCGGCGGAAAATGTTGTATCAAATACATAGTCTACACCCATACGCTTCAGGGCATCCAGGATTTTTCCAATAGTTGCCTCTTCCGGCTTAAGACCAAGCTCTTCTCCCCAAGCTGCACGCACTGCAGGCGCAACTTGCGCAACAACTATCTTATCCTTGTTGGCAATTGCATCCCATACCTTTTCTGTATCGTTGCGCTCTCTAAGCGCACCTACCGGGCAATGGGTAATACACTGTCCACAGAGTGAGCAGGCTGATTCCTCAATGGTCTTATGTTCTGAAACATTGACTGTAGTGCGGGAGCCTGTTCCTTCTACATCCCAGATATTCAGTCCCTGTACTTTATCACATATCTGCACGCAGCGCATACATTTAATACATTTAGCCGAATCACGGATAAGCGGGAAATCCTTGTTCCACGACTGTCGTTCAATCTCCTTCTTAAATGGAATGTCTAATATATTCAAATCATTTGCCACACTCTGAAGGCTGCAGTTTCCGCTTCTGGAACAACATACACAATTACCGTCATGCTGGGAAAGCAGAAGTTCAACAGTTGTCCTTCTGTGCTTGCGCACCTTAGGGCTGTTGGTATAGATTACCATTCCTTCTTCTGCCACATTATTACAGGATGTGATCAGTTTTTCCTTGCCCTCTAATTCAACTACACAAACACGGCAGGCTGCTATTTCGTTGATATCTTTTAAATAACATAATTTAGGAATCGGAATCCCGTTTTGTGCGGCAGCCTCCATAATAGTAGTATTTTCCGATACGGAAATCTTTTTATTATCAATCGTAATATTTACCATAATGTCTCTCTGCCTCCTTTAAATATTCCAAATCCGAAATGGTCGCAGCGCAGACACCTTCCGGCCTCCTGCTTTGCTTCTTTTTCAGTCATGCAGTTTTCAACGCCCTCAAAATCGCATACTCTTACGCAGGCTTCACGCTCGGTAAGGTTCACCCTTCCACAAGGAATCGGATCGTCCAAATGCGCCTTGGGGATTTCAACATCACATGATATTTCATGACGATATCCCAGGTATTCATCGATGTTTGCAGCTACAACCTTAGCCGCAGCAATTGCTTTTATTACGGAAGCCGGCCCGCTTGCGCAGTCGCCTCCTGCAAATACACCGGGCATATTGGCAATTGCGCCTGTACTCGATGCAACAATCTTTCCTCTAGATACCTGAACTCCGGATTCTTCGAAATGACGAGTCTCAATATCCTGTCCGATGGCTACAACCAGTACATCACAAGGTATGTATATATTTTCTTCTCCTGTAGGTTTAACGCTTGCACGGCCATCACGGATTTCACTTATCATCTGTGGTGTCACATAGATTCCTTTTACATGGTTATTCTCGTCTACATCTATTGATGCCGGAGCTTTTAAGGTCTGAACTTCAATACCCTCGGCAACGGCGCCTTCAATCTCAGCCGGAAGAGCCGTCATATCGTCAACTCTTCTACGATATACAATACTTACTTTCTTGGCTCCGAGACGTTTAGCGGTACGTACGGCATCCATAGAAACATTACCGCCGCCGATTACCGCAACTTCTTTGCCTGATAAATCCATGATTTCATTTTTACCCACATTTCTAAGGAATTGAACTGCCGATAAGATGCCATCTGCATCCTCTCCCTCCAGTCCAAGCTTCTTGTCAGTGCTTGCACCAATGGTAATAAGAACTGCGTCATACTCTTCTCTAAGCGTCTTAATATCAATATCCTGACCTATCTTAAGACCATGTTTTACTTCAACTCCGGTCTTTAAGATATTTTTAATATCATCATCCAGTCTGTTCTTAGGCAGACGGTAATTGGGAATTCCATATCTAAGCATACCACCAAGCTCCGGAAGCATCTCAAATACGGTAGTCTGATGTCCCATCAGCTGAAGATAATATGCTGCGCTAAGTCCTCCCGGTCCGCCTCCGAGTACCGCAATCTTCTTTCCGGTAGATGGTGCGCACTTCGGCGGCTCCACTTCTCCTGCGAAATCAGCCGCAACTCGTTTGAGACCTCTTATATTAATGGCATCATCCACCATATTCCTTCTACATCTTGCTTCACAGGGATGCTCACAGATAAAACCGCAGGTAGTCGGGAAGGGATTATCTTTTCTGATAAGACGGATTGCGTCCGCATATCTACCCTCTCTTACAAGCGCTATATAGCCCGGAATATCCACCTGTGCCGGACACATAGACATGCATGGTACAGGATTACTATATGTACAGGTACAACGTCCGTTTCTGATGTGTTCCTCATAGTCATCCCGATATCCTATAAGCCCCTTGTACACCATATGTGCCGCTTCATAGCCTATGGCACAGTCTGCCGATTCCATAATTGAAAGGGCAGTCTCTTCCATAACATCAAGCGTTTCCATAGTTGCATTGCCATCCAGAACATCCTCGATACAGTGACCAAGCTGACCCAGACCTATACGACATGGAACACATTTTCCACAGGTCTGCGCATGGCACAATTCCAAAAATGCTCTTGACATATCCACCGGACATAAGCCCGGAGGACTTGATTCAATTCTTCGCTCCAAATCCTTATATAGTCCTTCCATGACTATTCTGGTTCTATTGGGCGAAATGATTTCCAGTCTGCTCATAATATACCCCCATATTTATATAATTTTTGCATATAAAAGCTTTCCAGCTTATAGCTCACCAAAATAAAATTTTTCGCGTACTCCGCCGGTATATTCCCATATCACATTAAGGAATCTCTCGTCATATCTTTCGAACTTGTTCTCTCCAACACCGCTTACTTTAAGCATTTCTCCCTTGTCCAAGGGAGATTTGACACACATATCCACCAGTGTCTTATCTGAAAATATGATATATGGCGGCATACCTTCCTCTCTGGCTATTGATGTACGTAACTCCCTAAGCTGTTCAAACAGCTCTAAGCCCCTTGAATTTAATGTATCCGAACGACGCGCCTTGGTCGAAGCTTTCTTTGATTTGCTTGTCTCCTTTTCTGCATCAGACGATTTCTTAGGTTTTTTAAATATGACACGTGTGTCACCTTGTGCTATTTCATCCGCTTTTCTTGTTACTTTTAAAAGCGCATACTTATCTCTTGTCTGTACCAAGAACTCCTGGAGCAGCATAATGTTTATGATCTGCTTAATTTCCACTTCATTCATATCTTTCAGGCTGCCATAAGAGCGATATTCAAATACACCGTATTCCCGAAGCTTGGCACGGTTGTCCCCCGCAAGCATTCCTGCAATAACATTGATGCCGTATCTCTGTCTAACTTCCAATATGCAGTCTATGATTCTTAAAGCCGCCTCCGTAACATCTTCCTCTTCAAATTCCCTGAGACAGTTAAGACAGTTTTCACAATATGAATTTCCTTTTTCACCAAAATATTTAAGAATATATTCCCTGAGGCAGTTCGTTGTCATACAGTAATAAGTCATGGCCTTTAGCCGTTCCTCATCCCGTTCACGTATGGCATCCATCTCCTCCGGCGTATATTCGGTCCTCTGTTCTTTATTATCTAACAAAAAGCGATTAATTACAACATCTTGCGAAGAATATAATAAAATACATTCCGCACGCTCACCGTCACGTCCGGCACGCCCCGCCTCCTGATAGTAATTTTCCATGCTCTGCGGCATATTGTAGTGAACCACATACCTGACATTGGATTTATCTATGCCCATACCGAATGCATTCGTGGCGATCATCACCGGCGCTTTGTCATAAATAAAATCCTCCTGATTTTGCCTTCGCTCCTCGCTTGTAAGCCCTGCATGATACTTTGTTACCGGAATGTTTTCCGAGCAGAGCTTGTCATAAAGAGTGTCCACGTTCTTTCTTGTGGCACAATAGATAATTCCGCTCTCTGTGCTATGTTTATTTATATAATTCATTACATATGCGTCTTTTTTCTTAGGAGTTTCAACTGCAAAATAGAGATTCTTCCTGTCAAAGCCTGTTATAAGTATGTAAGGATCTTTAAGACCCAGGACACATATGATATCTTCCTTGACATTTTCGGTAGCTGTTGCGGTAAAGGCTGTAATAACAGGCCTCTTACTCAGCTGCTTGATAAACTGAACGATTTTAAGATAACTTGGGCGGAAATCCTGTCCCCATTGTGATATACAATGTGCTTCGTCTACAGTAACCATTGAAATCTCCACCTGCATGACAAAGTTCATAAACTCATAGGTTTCAAGACGTTCCGGTGCCACATAAATAATTTTATACTGTCCGGCAGCCGCCAGCTTTAATGCTTTGGAAATTTGGGATTCACTTAAGGAACTGTTGATATAAGCGGCATGAATACCTGCTTGATTTAATGCCTGCACCTGATCCTTCATCAAAGATATCAGCGGTGAAATGACTAATGTAATACCCGGCATAAGAAGCGCCGGGACCTGATAACAAAGTGACTTACCTGCTCCGGTAGGCATAATTCCCAGTACATCCCGATTGCTTAAGATATTGTCTATCAGGATTTCCTGACCTTCCCGAAAAGAGGTATAGCCAAAGTATTTCCCTAGTATATCGAATTTGTTCATATATTCTTTTGATAAAGCCGGGCGGCCTGTTCCTCTCTTTGTGTATTATTGCTTATTAAATAACTCATAATAAAATATATACTGCTGCATTATCCCCTGATAACCCTTGTATCTATCATTGGGGAAGCCTTTCTGATAATGTTTGGTAAGAGCCTGATTGATATGAGTGTCAACCGGGAATGCTTCTAGATGATGTAAGGCAAACAAGCAGATACAGTCTGCTACTTTACCGCCTACACCATAGAGTTTAAGTAATTCTTCTCTGGCCTGAGGATATGGCATACTACGCAGAGCATCCAAACTCACATCGCCGGAAACTATACTTCCGGCAGTACGTACTACATACTTGCTGCGGTAGCCAAGATTGCATTCCATAAGTGCATCTTCTTCCAGGCCTGCCAGAGCTTCCGCTTCCGGAAAAGTATAGAAAACTTTACCCTGTGAAGTAGTTTGCTTTTCGCCGTAACGCTCACAGATATTATTGATGCAGCGTCTTATTCTTGTTATATTATTCTGCTGGGAAATAAGGAAGGTGACTATCATCTCCCACAAATCCTGATTCAGGATACGGATACCGGAACCGAAGGCGGCTGCATCAAGCAAATATGTATCTTCAGAATCAATATTTCCTATATAAGCAGCATAATCATTATCTAAATCAAAGTACTTTTTCCAGAAACCTTCAAATTCTGACTCATCACAGTAAAAAATGCATTGGTTTCCCTGCTGCTCTACTTCCAGATAACGATTTCCCGCAATTACGCTGTACAGATTGTCATTTTCCTTCAACATCCTGAAACATTGACCGGATTCACAGATTTGTGTAAGATTGAAATTATCTTTAGTTATGTTAATCATTCTTGTCTCCTGACATTCTGTACTGCAAAAAAGTTATATATGGTAATTATACCTCTTTTTGTACTATTTTACAATCATGGCTGCCATCCATCTTTTCCCGCAAGAACATTCTCTTTGGAAAAAGCAAGGGCCTGCTCTTTATCCAGCTTCCGAACAAAATCAGCACGCTTTGAAAAATCTTCATTTACATCATCACTGTAAATCCCATAAAAAATAGTTTCTCTTGCATCCTGTTTATTCCAGTCGTGGAACAATTCAGAGCGAATATGAGTGCCTAGATCACAATTGATAAATATCGTTTTTGCGTAATTTCTCCAAGGTCTGCCAAGATAAACGCTTCCCTGCGGGCATTCCCCTGAAATTATCCTGCACTCTGAAAATACATAACCAAATTCCTCTTCTTCAGGTGTTGATGCCGCTGTGACATAGCCCTGTATCTTATCTTCAGAAAAACGTCGCAAAGATTCGATTGTGCAGTTTTCAAAATAGGCTGTTGCGCCGCCAAAGATAAAATCAACATCCCCGCAGATATAGCAGTCTTTATAATACTGCCTGCCATGAGTTCTGGGGGCAAACTGCTTAGGTCCGATGAATCCGTCTTTTACGGCTTCCTTAGGTGGAAGCGGTGCTGTAAAAAGCGTATCCTGATGCCCTGTAATATTACAGGAATCAATGACAAGCCTGTCACCATCCGCATACAGGGCAATTGCCTGTCCATGCGTAACGGAATCGCCCGAAGCATTTTCTATGGTCAGATTCTTCAAGGTAACGTCATGCGCATCGATAAATGCAGTATAGGAGCGGAAAGTTCCACGCTTCATTCCGTCTTCCATTATAAAATTGGCATAGTCATCGTATGTAATAACCGTATCCTTATTGCTTTCTCCGGTACCTTCAATACACAAAAAAGATCTGTCAATTGTGACTTTTTCACGATAAATTCCCGGAGCAACTAAAATAGTAACCGGAGTCCGGTTATCTTTAGGTATACTGTTAATCGCATCACTTATGGATAAAAAAGCGTTTGAATCATTTTCATTTTTAGATACATATATTGTTTTATCCATATTATTTCTTTCCTTAAAACATTTAAATTTAACTGTACTGCTAAAACCTCTTTATCTTCTTTGTAGTATTCTTTTCAAACTCCACATCACGCACTTTCAACTTAAATATACGCTTATAAAGTGGTGCAGTCTTGTTATATTCATCTATGATATCCTGAAGCTGTGCCTGCACATCCTTGATTTTTTTCTTCTTAACATATTCAAGGTCAGGGAAAATCTCAGCCTCGATGACACCCTCACTGTCACGCACAAGAACTTCCTGTATCAAGCGGTTTTCGCCAAGCTTATTTTCAATCTCCTCCGGAGATACGTTTTCTCCGTTTGGTGTTATAATAAGATTTTTCTTACGTCCGGTGAGGAAAAGGAAACCGTCTTCATCTATATATCCCAGGTCGCCGGTCTTTAACCAGCCGTCCTCAAGAGTTTCAGCAGTCTCATCCGGCATTTTATAATAACCCTGCATTACACTGCTGCCTTTTACCCACAACTCCTCATCCACAATCTTAACTTCGCAGTTGGGCATACATTTACCTATTGAGCCCGCTTTAAAGGCATCATTAGTATTTGTACTTATAACAGGAGCATTTTCAGTCATACCATAACCCTGTAGAATAGTGATTCCATATTTTTTAAACATACTAATATATGCAGGATTTAAGTAAGCACCTCCGCTGCAGATTGTATGGAACTGCTTTCCAAATACCTTGGCCTTAATGATCGGAGCCGGTACAAGTGCTGCTTCTTCAAGTTTTTTTGCAAGTGTCTCCACCATAAGAGGCACCATCAAAATCATATTGGGCTCAAAAAGTTTGATATTCTTGGCAACCCTTAACAGTGAATCATTAATGCAAACAATTGCTCCTATGGAAGCTCCCTTTAGTATATCCATGCTAAGGCAATATGCATGATGTACGGGAAGCACACTCATTACAACCATTCCCGGTTCATATCCCATATCAAGCGCAGTTGCATTCTCTGCAAGATTCCTGTGTGTAAGCATTACACCCTTGCTTTTTCCTGTTGTGCCGGAGGTAAACATTATGGTAGCCAAATCTTCCGGGACAGGTACGTACCCTCCTGCAGGGGCAGACTTTTCAATTAATTTCCACATATATTCGGCATTGGCAACCTTACTCTCTGCCTCCATAGCTACGATATGTTTCAGTTTCGGGCATTTTTCCGCCGCCATAACTGCCACATCCGCTTTTAACTCATCATATACAAGAGTAGTAACATCTGCCCTGTCAAGCAGCTCGCACAGGTCCTCCGCGGGGAGATTTGCATCCAACGGCACTGCTACGCTGCCACCGTTTACAATACCATAGTATGCCACAACCCATGAGTATGATGTAGCCCCTATAATTGCGATATGTTTTCCCTGTTCTCCCAGCTCTTCAATCGCTGCCTTAAAATGATCAGAGTCTTCTTTAAGCTGACTGTAAGTCTTTGACTCTATTTTAGTCTCTTTTTTACCGCTTTCATCTGCAACTTTTACCTTGTATCTGAAAGCATCCTGTGTACCATAAGATTCTGCCGCCTTTTCAAGTAATTCATGTATTGTACTGCGTAATTCAACCATGCTTACTCCTATCTGCGTGCTATATACCACGCCATTAAATATAGTTTACATACAATATTCAGGCATCATTAAGATGACCTTTGACAATGCTTATAGCTACACAAGCGTAGAAAGATAGTCTGCTGCCTCCTGTACTGTACGTATATCAGCAGCCTGCTCCTGATCAATCTCAACATCAAGTGCCTCTTCGATTTCACCAAGCATACTCATAAAGTCAAAAGAGGTGAACCCCAGATCCTCCATAAAACGTGATTCGGGCTTTATATTTTCCTTTTTTACCTCTACGTAATTAACTATAATATCTACCAATTTTTCGTACATATTTCCCATCCTTTCTTTATTAAATATTCATTCTTTTATAAATATAAATCTAATTTAAACTTATATGAATCAGCTTTTATTTATAATTATAAAAATATCAACTTCGAACTATACTAAGTCTATAATCTCCCCGATTGTTACATCCGGGTTTTCTATTCCCGCGAACATAATCTTACAAATGTAATAATAGAAATATTCAAGCTGCTTTTTGCTATATGCCATTATCTGGTGTTCGAAGCTGAAATCCAGTCCATTGTCCTCAGGTCTATGCATAACGGTAAGATACAATCCGTCCGAATAATAACCGTTACCATATCTCTTGGTCTTGTATTGAATATCACCCAAATCTGTCAGCCCTTTATTTCTAAGTGAAGCCGGCTGATATGTGAGTGCTACCGCCTCATAACCAAAACCCGGCGGACATTTATAATACTCTCTTCTGTAATCAAGATACTCTACAGGATTGAAGTTTACATAACGAAACACCTCATTCTGTCTGTCCCTGATCTCAAATATACCCTCCAGAAAAGTTTTATTCTCAGGAATAATTGTCCTAAACGGGAAGCTGTGTATACGCGTACCACCAGATTTTTTCTCAAGAAGCGTAGCCCTGCGGGCATAAGCAACCATAATAGACACATCATCGTTATTGTTGAATTTCTGCAGATAAGTACGTATTCCCATCAATAACAGACACTGTAATGAGACATGTTGTTCTTCGCAAAATGCCATGAGCTTCATCGTCGACTCCTCTTCCAGATGGAAGATATCTATGGCCGCCTCAAAATGAGCTGTCCCTGTAGGAGCTGCCCTCAAATTGGGATTACCTGTAAAAGCCCTCATTTGCTCAAGTTTCCCCGGACCTTCTATTCCGTTATATATCGGCTCCGACTCCTCAATAAGCTTGTGGAAATATTCCCTGTCTCTTGCCTGTGCTTTGCTGCCGCCTTCATATGCCAGATCTTTCTCAAGCTGCTCAATATATGAACGCATTTCAGCCGGATAAGGAATTCCCTCAAATTTGGCATTACAGTACAGCTCTATTACGTCTTTCATAAAAGCAACAAGTGACTGTGCGTCAAGGAATCTATGGTCACCCACAATAAACATTCCCTCGTAACCATCCGGCAGTTTGATAATAGTAACCTTATTCATTGGCTCATCTTCTTTATCAAAAGGACGTCTGGTCCATAAGGTCATAACAGCATCCGCTTCCTCCATGGACTTTCCTGTAAAATCCACAAATTCTATCTCGCGTTCTTCTTTCTCAACAATGTACTGATACCATTTTTCTTCTTTCTTATCGTAAACAAGTCTTGCGCGCATAGATTCGCAACGCTCATATGCTTTATAGATCGCTTTCCTAAGTTCATCAATATCCAGTTCAAACTCAATTGTCAGAGTGGTGCCAACGTTAAGTATTTCTTTCCCCGGTGAGAACGCCATATAGTAATTATGAAAGTTCTGCCCCACTGTCAATGGATAAGTCTTATAGCCGTTTCTTGTTTTCATATTGCATTTCTTCCTTTCACATTATTTCTTCTGCAAATTCCGTCAATGCTTTTTCGTATGCTTCCATGTCCTTATAGTAACTTTCTGCATGCGCCGCTCCCTCGACTATAAGTATACGTTTGGGTGAAGCACAGTTGTCATAGAGTTCCTGACACATACTGCATGGTACAAACGTATCCGCTGACCCGTGTATGAAAAGTATAGGGACCTTTGCCTTTTGCACCTCAATTTTGGCATTGCACTCATCCATTCCATAACCTGCCAATCTTTTGTTAATCAAATCCGCCCCCGGTATTGCAGGAAATGCCGGCAAATGGTACATGTCATTCAACACATGCGTAAATACCTCCTTGGGGGAAGTAAATCCACAGTCAGATACAATACCTTTTACATTGTCAGGCAGCTCTAAACCACTAGCCATCAGTACCGTGGCGCCTCCCATGGATGTTCCATAGAGCATTATCTTAACATCTTCTCCACATTCCTCTACCGCCCAGTCAATCCATTCAAGGGCATCCTTCCTGTCCAGACAGCCAAAACCTATGTACTCTCCCTCGCTTTCGCCATGTGCTCTGGCATCCGGCAAAAGCATAGCATAACCACGTTTCAGAAAATAATCGGCTATTGCCATATGATTGCTGAGGCCTTCTCCGGTATATCCGTGAAAACAGATAACCAGTTTGTTCGAATCCTTTTTAATAGCAGGAAAGTATGTAGCATGGAGCTTCAGTCCATCATAAGACGTAATATATACATCCCTGTGTTCCTGCGCCAAAGCATATTCTTTTCTTTCTTCCATAAGCGGAAAATACTGTTCCCAGTCAGTGCCGGACATTTTCGTGGTCCGTTCCGTATCGGCATGTCCACGTTTCATAGTCCGGTTATAAAAATACACTGTTTCCCCTATTCCTGCTGCTGCCACAATACCTGCTGCCGCTGCAAGTCTCTTGAATACCTTCTTTGCCTTCATTAGAATTCTCTCCGTTTTCTTTACTTATTTGGGATTATTATTTACTTTTTTTACTTTCTTTCTCAGCCGTCTTCTTTGCAACAGTCTTGGCTACTTTTTTTACCACTTTATCCGCTGCTTTTTTGGCAGCGCTCTTTTCCTTTAACTCACCCTGCTTTGCTTCAATAATTTCTTTTAATCGAAGCGCCTTGTCAATATTTCCTTCAACCCTCAGTTTCTGCTCCGTAAAAGCTGCAACCGGATCCTTTTTTCCATCCGCAATTTTCATAAGCACATCCGGTGCGCAGATAAAAATCGCATCTCTGTCATAGTATTCATAAGGCTCTACATGAAGCTCACCGTCTTTTACCTCCACATAAAAAATACCGCCGGCTTCTGCATCTTCAATATTAAACTGAAAAGCCAGATGCTCATGAATATCACTAACATCAGCCCCCATAAATTTACCTTTAATCTCATTAAACATTTCTTCGTAAGTCATGATTACCCTCCTAATTTTCCGCATAAATGAACGCTTCTCTTAAGAATAACAATATCATACTATTGAACTGCGGGTCAATTATTTTTTCCATATTTTGTAATGATATTTCGCAGTTTATGAGAGCATTGACATAAATTATAAAAGAGGATAGAATGCAGAATGAGTATTGCATAGGGAAACGCGGATGGTATTATGAAAAAGAGTAAATTTATTGGCGATAAACAGTTTTATAAAATGGTACTTGCTGTTGCAATACCGATTATGCTCCAGAACGGAATTACCAATTTCGTAGGACTTCTTGATAATATAATGATAGGGCGTATCGGCACGGAACAAATGTCCGGGGCTGCTATTGTTAATCAGCTGATTTTTGTATACAACCTTTGTATATTCGGAGGCGTATCCGGGGCAGGCATTTTTACGGCACAATATTACGGACAAAAAGATACGGAAGGTATACGTAATACTTTCCGATTTAAGTTATGGCTGTCATTAATAATTACTATCGCTACGATTATTCTTTTTATTTTATCGGGCTCGTCTTTGATCAGAATGTATCTGGAGGGAGACCCCCAAAGCACACAAGCCGTTACAACTCTTATGTATGGCAGACAGTATATGCTGATCATGCTTACAGGCCTTCCGGCATTTATGCTGGCGCAGGCTTATTCAAGTACACTGCGCGAATGCGGCGAAACCGTACTTCCGATGAAGGCAGGCATAATATCAGTCTTAGTTAACCTGCTATTTAATTATTTACTTATATATGGAAAATTCGGCTTCCCGGTACTTGGCGTACGAGGTGCCGCTATTGCGACTGCAATTTCACGATATGTCGAAGTCTTAATTATTGTTATCTGGGCACATCACCACAAAGAGCAGAATCCTTTTGTAGACAAATTATACAGCACTCTGAAAATACCTATGTATCTCACTAAAAAGATAGTGATAAAAGGAACTCCTTTATTAATAAATGAGACCTTGTGGGCATCAGGTATGGCGATGCTATCCCAGTGCTATTCCGTGCGAGGCTTAAATGTTGTGGCCGGACTCAATATTTCCAATACTATCAACAATTTGTTTAGTATTTCGTTTGTGTCTCTGGGAAGCTCGGTAGCAATTATAGTCGGGCAGTTATTAGGTGCCGGAAAAATGGAAGAGGCTAAGGATACCGCTAATAAACTGATTGCGTTTTCTGTAGCACTCTGCAGCGGTCTTGCAGTTATTATGCTGCTTTTGTCCCCGCTCTTTCCTTTGCTTTATAATACCAATGAGGAAGCCAGACAATTCGCTAAATATTTTATAATTATAACTGCTATATTTATGCCGCAGAATGCGTTCTTAAATGCGGCGTATTTTACACTCCGTTCAGGTGGCAAGACTGTTATTACTTTTCTGTTTGACAGCGTGTTTATCTGGTGTGTCAATGTCACTATTGCGTTTACTTTAAGCCGGTTTACCACACTGCCGGTTATTGTGATTTATACGATGGTGCAGTTTGGGGATATGATTAAATGCATCATTGGATTTGTACTGGTGAAGAAAGGGGTTTGGATACAGAATATTGTGTCATAGCAAATTCCTATAATGAAAAATTAATATATTTTTATTAAATTAATTATAAAAATTATTAAAATCAGTAGATTTTTCATAATAATTGTGTATAAAATAAAGTTAGAGGTATATGTTACCTCTACAATTGTTCTTTCACACTTGCATAAGTGTTTTTTGGCCGACGAGGCCACACAAGAAAGGATAATTTGACCGACGAGGTCTCTCTGGTTATCCAGAGTAGGGTATGGTTAGCGCCGTACCCTTTTTAACTTTATGCATCATGCAATTCCTAATACATTAAAAACCGCATAAATAGTAGTTTCTAATTGTTCTCTTAAATATGCGATATTTAATGCGTCGAACTTATTTGGCACGCATTTAGAGAAAAAGCAATATTTTTCTCAGAAATGACACTTGCTGGAACATAAATTATGCCTAATGCGGAATATATTTCATATATCTTGGCACGGTCATTGAATCTACCGATTTTATCAAACCATCAGCCAAGGTATAATTAATATTTCTTGAACATTTTACCTTTTCTGATTTATCCAAGCCAAAAATCTGACTGATATCAGCATTGGTAATTGATCCAAAATTGACATATGTCAAACATGTCTGCAAGTAACAGGTTCTAATTCGATCTTCTTTTGATGTCAAATTAAACGGAAGCTTCGCGAACAAAATAACTTTAGGAAATTAATTTGCTTGATTTTCAATCTTAGGCACTGCCATCGTATTTCTCTTTGTTTCATCAATAATCTTATCATATCCACTGTCAAATACTGAAGAATATTATTCCAAATCTAAATCATCCATTACAATATCCTGAATAGTCTCTTCTATGACTTTTACGCATTCATCCGTTTTCTTCTTTATATCATCACCCCAAAATCGAATAACAGTCCATCCTTCAAATAATAATCGCTTATTTATTTCATCATCCCGTTCTCTATTACGTGATATCTTGCTTATCCAAAATTCACTGTTATTACTCTTGTCCAGTCTTGGTTTTAATATCTCCCAGTCCTTTCCATGAAAAAATTCTCCATCACAAAAAATAGCTATCTTATATTTTGTAAAAACAATATCCGGACTCCCTGGAAGTTTTTTATAGTTCTTGCGATACCTATAACCTTTTTTCCATAAAGCTCGTCTTAAAATCACTTCTATTTTTGTATCTTTAGCACGTATATTTTTCATGTTTTTATGCCGTTGTTCCTTAGTTAAAACATCTGTCATATCTAATCGCCTTCTTAAACAGTATCACCATCATCTAATACAAAATTTCTCTCAAATGTAACCCCTACTGCATTAGCAATACTTTCCAATTCAGCCACGGTGAAACTTTCCCTCTTCAATTTTGCATTGAAATTCTGAGGTGTGGTTCCCAAACGCCTTGCCAATTCTGCCAAACTTATTTTTTGTCTAACACATAATACTTTTATCTGTTCAGATATTGTCATACCTACTCCTCCTTACCATGTGTCAGATGTAAATCTAATACAATTTTATCAATATTACCATTCGGATATATGTACTGCAATTTATCATAATTAAACTCCGGATTTAGCGCATGAACTAAACTATGATGATTAGGACACAAGATAAGAAGATTATCTGATGAATTATCAACACTTTTCGAAAAATATTTTATATGATGAGCCTCTGCAATATTTGCACCGTACTTCTCTCCAATATTTCTTCCGCATATTTGACACCTATACGCATATAATCGCTTTAACATATCCACTTTTTTCTTAGAATATGTACGTTCTATCACTGTTTTCACTGCCTTATTTAATGAAGCAGTATCATCATCAAAATTAAGATACGTCTCTATATCATATTCAGAAACGCCTTCTCCATAAACTTCTAAATCCATTTCTTGCGTCTCTTCCATCTTTCCATCAAGAATCATTTTTATAAGCTCTGTAATTTCCCCAAAACTCATCACATTCCACTGCTTATACATTTCGGTTACAGCAGCTGTAGGCTTTCTCTTATGGTATCCAACTCTGCCATTATCAAAAAATACATCAAATTCGTCACGTCTTTGCTTTATATAAGCATTAGGAATAACACCTGGTCCCGTAATACGTATTGATAAATCTTCCATAGCTTTTGAAACCGGCCCGTCATATCCCAATTCTCTAAAGGCCTCTTCATTGTACTTTGAAATATAAAATGCAACTAACGATTTTTTCTGATTATCTGTCATTCTCTTTCACCCAATATATCTCTATTAATATCCATTATCTGTGTGAATATAGCCTCTAACACATCTACAACAATGCTATTACCCGCCATTTTAATAAGTTTTTCAGTTGAATAAAGACTCCTATTTTTTGTCACCATAGGATTATCACTGATTACTTTATCAAAATCTTCCTCATCAAATCCCATTAACTTAAAGCATTCTCTTGGTGTCAAGTATCGCCATTTTGTTTTTCCTCTTGCATAATTTTTATAAGTAATCAGTCCAGAATTAGGATTACGGTCTTGCTTTGTAGTTACTGTATTGACGATTATTTCATTAATTTTCTTTCCGTCATACAGCATGTCATTATCCTCTAGTATTTTCGTTCTAGATGGCGTGTCATTTGGCTTACTTGCATCAGCTTCAGCTTTATACTTAGGAACGCCTTCATAATTCAAGCATAGAATATCTTTTAAAGTCAAATTCCTTTGTTTTAATCTTCCAGCTTCTTCGTTTTCCAAATTGTGCTCTTCAAAATATCTTTTTACACCATTTATAGTTTCTCTATTATTTTTACATAAAACACTTATCATATAAGCTCTTTCCCTATTTTGAGGAATACCAAAATTTTTAGAATTAAGCCTATATATATGGTTATAATACCCCAATTTTACTAAAACCGCCTTCCAATACCCAAAATCCTTTTCATGCGGTTTTGATAAAATATTTGTTACATTTTCCATAAGTAAAAAACGCGGCAATTCCTTACCTTGATCGCTCATTTCAGTCAATATGCGTTCTACTTCCCAAAGCATACCTGAACGATTGTGCGCATCCCTTGCAATTCCACTCTTATTACCGTGCCAACACCCACACAATGACAAATCTTGGCACGGAAAAGAATACGTAAATAAATCGATATTTTCAGGTATATCATTTCCTTTAATATCCGTTATACTTACCAAATTCTTTGTCTCTTTTATTGCTGTATATAATCTTCGCTTCAAATGTAGTGGTATACGTTTAAATGCTTTGTCATTCATAGGCTTCTTTCCATCAGAACTTAACGAAAATCCTCTTAAAAACTCCGTTACCTCTTCATCTGAAGCATCAACATATTTATTTATATCAATTTTACCCTTATGTATCATACAATATGCCAGTATTACATTGATATCCCAATCTGCAGTATTTACAATCTCAAATGGTCTTCCAATTCTAGTTAAGGCTTTCGCCTGACTGCCAATACCACTAAAGGTTTCAATTACTCTAAACATTTCTTCTCTCCTCGGATCACCATACAGTATATTCCAAGCCGTCCAAATCAATAGTATATGTGATTTGTATTACCGATTCCGGAATACGGTCATCCTTAAATGAGGCTTTTGTTATCTTTGGAAATTTATCATCCACCTCATATTTTCTTTTTTCTAATACTTTATATTTTTCTTCTCTAATGCTTGCGCCTCTTTCATATCCCAGTTGACATAATTGCTGCTCAAGTTTGTCTTTATCATATCCATCAGCAACTAACTTCTCTTTCATATCGTTGATAGACATTCCACTTTTTGACTGCTCTAATCTACAGAAATATAATTGGAGCCTCTTCAAACTCTGAAGCTGATGTTGTCCCGCAATAGTAATGGTTGCACCATAACGTTTTACTGTTGATTTTACCTCATAACTAATTTCATAACCTTCTATGTCATGACTTCCTGCATTAACTGCTGTCCATTCTACAGTATTATCATTAACATATAAATCATCTAAAACCATCATTTCAGCAATAACACTATATGCCTCTTTACTGGAAATTGAATTTCCCATAAGTTCACGCCACTTTTTCCACCAGTCTAATGGTTCTGCCATAAGATTTTTTCTATCTACACCATCAATACCCGGCTCCACAAATTGCGCACATACTGTAGCAAATTCATAGCGCAAACTATCTAACATACAACTAAGTATAAGATACTTTTTTTCGATTCCTCCAATAGCCATACTTCTTGAAAACAATCTGCTATTTGCAAACTTTTCTGAAATATCTCTTGTATCATCAAATTCAATTGCAACGCCATACCCTTCACTATTTCGTATAACCATTGCCGGATAGTCGTTCGAAAGAGTTTTTATTTCTCGAGCACCATTTTGTGTTGATGCAAAGTACTCTCTAATTTCTTCTAGTATCCCCATAATTTATTCCTCCCCAAACGTATTGAATACAGATTTTGCCACTCCTAATGCCAATAATGGTGGTACAGCATTTCCAATCTGCTTGAATGCATCTCCCATTGAACAATCAAAGAAAAAATCATCCGGAAAAGACTGTAATCTTGCTGCTTCTCTTACTGTAATTCCCCTAGGTTCCAACGGGTGTATATAACTATAGGTATCCTTACCTAAATGCGCAACTAATGTATGAGACGGTTTCTTTTCATCCAACCTCTTCCACTTATTCTCAAACTTATCCCTGTCATACTGTGGAACCATTTTGTTGTAAAGATTAATATATTCTTCACTACCTTTCTCGTATCCAAAAAGTTTTGATTCTTCATAAAATAATTCATCTGCTATTTTTGACGCTGCAATATAATTATCTCCTTGCCGCATTCTTGCAAAAATCGGAAAATCTCTAGTATTCTTTCTGAATGCATTTGCAGAAACTCCGAATCCTTCTTTTCCATACCAAGAACGCATTAAAGTTTGGTATTCATTCTGCGCTTCTGTTTTGTATGGATATTCTATATTCAAAGACACCAATTTATATTTTGAATCTGCTGTAGGGAATACCTCTGGCAAATCCGAAAAAGCATCACCCACTGTAACCCATGGATTCAGGTCTTCTATTGCTCCATTTGTTTCCTTGAAAAACTTACATTGTTTATATCCCTCAAATCTTTTCTGTTGTTGTGTTATTACATCACGTGTATTGCGATGTGTTGGACGAGGCAGATTTATTTCTTTATTTTCTTCTTCCTTAACAGCAACAACAAAAACCCTTTCTCTTACTTGCGGGACACCATAATCAGCGGAATTAAGCAATGTCCAATATGCTTTATAACCTTTCTTAGCCAATTCTTCACATACTATTACAGGAATATTTTTACCACCAAAATTGGTTGATTCCGGAACATTTTCCATTATCACTGCACGCGCATCCAATTCAAATGCAAACCTTAAGAAATCCTGATATAAATATCCTCTGGCATCTTTAACATTTACTCTATCTTCACCAAGTGATCTTAATTTTCCACGTCCTGCCATAGAGTAGGCCTGGCATGGTGGTCCGCCTATTACAATACAGCCTTCTTCTCCAAAACTATTTTTAAACACACTAGCTTCTATTTCTGTAATATCACCACAAATATGTGTTTCCTCTTTTCCATATCGCCAAGACAAATTATAGGAAACAGTTTTGCAAGCCTCTGGCATCAATTCAATTCCTGCCACAATATCAAATCCTGCTTTTTCAAATCCAAGTGCCAATCCACCACACCCTGAAAATAAATCAATAACTTTAGGTAACATTATACACGCACCCCCGCATCCATAAATAGCGAACGTACATATTCTTTTTCACCGCCTAAATATAAAGCCGGATCTACTACCATAACCTTCGCAGTATTTAATTTCATTACAATTCTGAACAAGTCATCTTGTTGTGTTTTTGTATTCTTATTAAAATCATCCAAAACCTGTTGTGGAATATGGCTGTAATAATACATAATATATCTATACACACTAATAAATGTGCCTTTACGTCCCGTTCTTTCTTCTAAGTTCAAAATGCTGTCAGTTGTAAAACATGGCGCTTCCAGTACTTTAGCTGTTGTTTGTATATCTCCCTGCCATGATAAATGTACATACCACCAAATTGATCTAAGCCATATTCTTGCCGGCTTACTCCAATAATGACTTTCATTATCATATCCCCATCTTTCAGCAACAATATCAGGTATAACCTTTATTGAAAGATATCTCCAAAAATCATCATTTGCTGCTGCTCTAAGGTTAAATCCCGGAACACGCCACAAATAGTCATACAATAAAATACCAATATGTGCATCAATATAATAATCTTTTTTTATTATGCTCTCTGGGCATTCATTTCTAACCTTTTGGTTAAATTCCTGAACATCTTTACGTATCTTCAAATAGTCTCCTTCGACTTCTGGCAATGAAGGGTATTTTAGAATCCAATCCTTCATCGCATTTTGAGCCTCAGAACGATTCAATGTTTTAATAATCATGTTTTCTACATCCTTTGGTCAAAAAATTTTCTTATGGACAATGACATGGGCTCTGGACCTGAAACATCCCATTCTAGTGTATTTATGAAGTAATTGATGGCTTCTGATACACTTCCGCTTTGTAAATCTTCACCTGTAGTGGTTTCATCCCAATAGTTTTCTTGTTCTTTTAGCTTAGTAATAATAACTTCTAATGCACTAGCCATTATTTCTTTCAATAATTGCTCATCAAATGTCCTTTTAGTTTTATCTAAATACTTGTAATTCTTATGTGCAGTATTTATGTTTATAGAAACATAATCAGAAAACAAATCATATGTAGGGTCATCCCAATCACATTTTACATACCATAATGGCTGACCGGGTTCATGTATCTCATATATAGGAAACACTGAACCAACTCCGTCTAGTCTTATTACAAATTTATTTTCTAGCTCTCCCAAAACGCAACCATATTGATTAGCTAGATGTTCTTCATCCCAAAGAGGAGTTCCTGCCTCTTTCACATATATTATTGTTGAAAATTCTACATTTCCTCTTAATTGTGCTTCAGCAAATTCATAATTCAGTTCTAGTTCCAAATCTCTTTGAGAATTTTCAATAGTTCCAATAGGAATAACCCCTCTTTGCTTGGAATCAGACGATGTCCACATCAATGCAATTCCCAACTTTGCGTTACTACATGCTATACCATTTATTCCAAATAAACACTGGTATGTACGAACGGAATATTTCCTACGAATACATAACTGATAGTCATCTGGCGACCATATACCTTCATCATCAATAACTTTATGAACCGTAGTGCTACTGTCTATCTCTTCTGCACGCAATATGTACTCTTGATCATCTCTTACATAATACAATTCATACGGAGATGCTTGAAATCTTATTTTACTTAATAATTCATCCGTTATTATTGGAAAAAGTGAAATATTCGCCGCCATTACTTATCACCTTCATTCTTTTCAACATTAAACAGAGGTTTAATATCTTTTCTATTTAACTGTAAGCTAACATCCAACTCTATTTCCATTTGATGTTCATTCTCTGAAATTATTCGTATACCACATCCAGAATTTTTATTTGTTTTAATCAATTCACAGGAAATATCGTCCATCTTGGTCTTTACATTGGTACTATCAACAATCATTTTTAAATTGCTACAGGAACCATCTATCTTTGTTATAGCAATATCTGTTGAAACTATTGCGAATGGCATAGATAATCCCATTTTTTCTTCCCAATCTTTAGGTTTTATTGCTCCAGTTTCTGAATCAATTGCCAAATTAATTCCTGTAGATGCAATTTTTCTTCGTGACTTAATTGTTAATTTTACAGCCATTACATTTGATGAGTATTTTGTCTTTGACGGATCATAACCAAAAATAACATTTTTATGAGTTTCTATGTGTCCATTGCCACCTTGACCACCGCCAGAACCACTGCTTGGTTTTTTGCCAAAATTTTCTGGTGGTAACAATAAATCTCCAAACATTTTTCCAAGGCCTGAATTTAATCTGCTTGTTGTGTCTTCTTCTTCCACAGAAAACTCTTTCGATATTTTTTTATTAACCTGGTCTTGCACTTTTGAAACAATTCTCGGATTGTTAGTGCCCATACTAAAGTCTCCCCAAGAGGTATGGTCTGCCATTTCACTCTTTCTTACATATTCTTCAAGACTATATATTTCGTTTGTATTAGCAAGCTTGTTTTCCGAATTCAACACAAAAATAGCAAATATGAATTCATCTTTATTTGAAGCACTTATACCATCTACCCAATTTCCTACATCCTCGTATGATACAATCATGCCAGGTTTACGAGTAAAGAATAAAACTGGTTTGTTTTTTTCTTTATCTCTAATCTCACAATTAAAGTACATATAAGGTTCCGGTTTATTATTTGGATATCCTGTCTTCAAAATCTTTCGTTGTACCTTTGCATAAGCTACTGTACCAGCTTTAGTTGTTTCCAACACCTTACGCAAAATAATTTCTTCTACTTTGCATTCCACACCGTCATCTTTCAGAATGTCATCACATACCCCTTCTGATATCGCCCTGTTGTAAAGTGCCTGCACAATCTGAAACGCTGGCTCCATACTGTCCAGACCAATACCTATTTTATTTACTCTTGCGCGCAAGAATTTACCATACGGATATTTCGTATTATTCAATCTAGGAGCATACCACCTTTGTATTGCAACTCTGAGATAGTCTTCGACGCTGCATCTCCAAAATGGACGAATACTATTATCCTCACTGTCCTTATATTCTATCTGATTATTTTCCAACAGCATCTGCTCATCTATATACGGAATAATAATCGTTGTGCCCGTCAAATCGCCATCATATGGATCCATGCCAAATATTTTTAAAATCCTCCCTATATACTGGTCATCTGTAATCGGTTTTGTTTTATTGTCCCCAATCTCCTGTCCCCACCAAGCAATACCTCGTTTAGATTTCCCTGGCAATGCCGGAATAAGAGAATCTTTTTCCATTTCATCCTCTACAAGAGACGCCGCCAAGCGGGACTCATATTGTCCTTGCTCATTTACTATTCTACTATAATAAATAACCAGACCTATACCCACTCTGAAATATACGGTTTTTCCAAGTCCCCAAGAACCACCCGCACCTTCGGCTTCCTGTGGTTTGCTTATTTCATAAATCAGCTTTAATAAATTTCCATACTGATTATCTGTAACTTCATCATAATGAAGCTTTCCTGTCAATCCTACAGTATTAGAATCTCGTACAGCTATATATTTGTACTCATTTTTCCAATACTTTCTGTTCAAAGAATCGGTTATACCTTCTAACTCGCTATTCAGAGATAATTTATTGAAATCTCCCGTAAAAAACTCTACTGTTACATATAAGTCTTTTTCATTTTTTGCATCTAAACTATTCTGTATAGATTCACGAACCAATAAATCCAAAATAGGCATATTATTATTTTGTATCAACTTCAGTAACGAACTACCCGACTGGGTCATTCTTCCTGGTTCTGCAATCTCAATCTTCATTTGTACCCTCCAAATCACCTTCATCATCAAAAAGATTATTTTGCATATGGATAGACACAGTTGCAGTATAATCCGTCCCACGTTTTCCACCCGGAATATTTAGGCAAATACCAACAATATCTTCAACTGCATTTAAATCTTCTCTGGTTTCAGATTTTTTTGCAACTTTTGAATCTTTGTCAATCACATAAACAAGTAATTGAGGAGTTGCATCTAATCCTGCTAAACTTCTTGTTTCTTTTGCATACTTAGATTTGAAATCTTTAATCCTATTTATTACATCCTGGGTCTGTCCTTCCAAATCCACATCTGCAATAATATCTTTCGGATCTCTTAAAACACCAATATTTATTACTGTATCTGATTCATTCTTGACTTTTTTTCTAGTACGACTCACTTTATTAACTGATCCAACTGGCGAATCCCATACAGAGTTTTTACCACTGCCTTTTCCCGCCAAAACAACATTCCATTTTTCAAGTTTTCCTTCTGATGAAATCTTTTCTATCCACGTTATAACCGATGAAATATCATTAAACACACCTAGCCGCTGATTAAACTTATAACCTAAAAGCAATTCTTTTACTAAAGAAAAATCAACACCTCTCCAAATAATTGAATTTTCAGCATGACTATTACATTCTTTACTTTTTTCAGGCTGACCTAAGGAAACAATAAAGGCATATGCCTTTTCCAAGTTATTTTTCAAAATTTCAGAATCATTGTCAAACAAATATGTTTGATTAAAAGAACCACTAAAATCCATATCTGTTGCCTGTGCACTCTGCATTCTATTCTTTGCTGTTATTCGTATAAAGCTTGCCTTCGGAGTATTCTTAACTCTAGGGCCATAATTTGCCGGGCTCTTCCCCAATGTATCCATTTCATGTATTTCATCACGTAATTCCTGATCCAATGCTGCAAGGAACTTGAACTGGTCATTTGTTTTAGATGTTATCCATAATCTCGGCAAAAGCTCATACCCTTTGCGATATCCAAACCATCTGCCCATCTGCATAAGTGTATCTGCCTGGCTAACAGAACGAAGGAAAAATGTACTAATCAAACCTTCAATCGTCAAACCTCTTGACAAGGTCGCTCCACCCACAACAATAAATGCCGGTGCAGGTGTCGGCATATTATCGGCAGTAGGATAAGCCAATCTAACATACATTCCATCGTCATTAATTCCATTATTTTTGCAATTATCGATACACATATGAATTCCTTCATGATATGTAAATTCATCATCCTCATCTAATGGAATATTCGTCGGTTCTTTTCCTAGCAAAATAATAAGTTCTTTACGCACATCTTCAAACGTAGGGTATTTGTTTATTTCATCATCCTTCCTATCATATTGAGGATATTGTTCTCTAAACTTTTCAAATGTAAACTGATTTGTTTCTGCGTTCCATACCATCTCACATTTGTCAATCAGATCATCCAGGTCCTTACTCACTATCCAGTCCCTAACAGCTTCTGCAACATTCTTATGATGCTCTGTTTTCTGACTTGTATGTATTAACATACTGATTGGCTTTTTATGTCCCCAAATTCTCATACAAGCAACACCACACAAAAACCAACATATGGAATTCTGCAGCGCTAACGGAACATAGTGTAATACTTCGTCATGAATATCTTTAATTGCTTGAAGGTCATCTTCATCAATGATTCTTACGATATCCAAACCGTTATAATCGTATTCTCCACCTTCAAGTCCAAATATCTGCTGCGGTCCAAAATACTCTTTTGAAACACTTAATGTTGAAATAAAGTTTCTCGGATACAAAGAATCTTCTCCAGCCTCATTCAAAATATTAGCATAAGGCGTTGCTGTATATCCGATATAGTTCATTGCCTTATACTTGTTACTTATTTCCTGCGATTTTTCATTTCTACCATTAACCAAATCTCTAATTAATCTATTAATCGTTCTAATGGTAGCACTATTAACATTCGCAGTATTAATTCCTGCCTGATCAGCCTCATCGTCAATTACAAGTATCTTCATCTGCTTTTGTTTATTGGCGTCAGACTGTAACCACTGTATAAGTCCTTTAAGTCTTCCCGAATTTTTCAAACACACTGTAAAATATCTTTGCTTTGATGTCTTATCAAAATGTAAATCTTGCGTCCTTTGTCCCAACATAGGTTTCTTAGATAAATGCTCTAATCCATTCCAGTTAAGATTTCCTTGGCAATTCAAATCACTCAATAATCTATTCTGAGTTTGCTGTCTAAGATTTTCAATAGTTCCTGACAAAACAATAAACATGTTCCATCCCCAGTCAGCTGCCATAGCCATTAATGCTGCCATGTTAGCTGTTTTTCCTGATTGAACATTACCTATAACCAAACCTTTTACAGGCTTAATATCTATAGTATCGCTACTTAATCTCTTTAGAATCTTTAATGTTGCTCTCTCCATTTCATCCACAACTTCTTCTTTAAAACCACCCGCAATCAATTTCTTCCTATACAACTGCCATGCTGATTGTGGATCTCCCGGAATTGTTACATCATTATCTTCCCCTTCTCCCATAATCATAGCCTGACCACTTAAGTAATCTATTACCTGTGTTTGTTCCTCAGCTTCCTTCTGTAAGCGAACAAGTTCTCTCCATTCATCACAACTTACTTCTTTCCAGAAATTCAACATCGTCTGTTTACTTAAGAATTCTTTCAAGCCTTCATCATTTCCTTGTCCAGCATAATCAATCTGCTCCCATTTCATATTGCGAGTTCTTGCATTACGAATCCATTCTCTATGCTGATCATATTCAGGCAAACCAAAGTTAGTCATAACCATTCCTCCACAAGTATATCCCACATTTTATCGACAATTTTCTACCTTTTATGTCACATTTCAATTATAAAATTCTAGTTTTACATCGTCAACTTTATTTTTTATTATGATAGCGTATATTTACTGTAGAGCACTCTTAATTAGCTCCATAGCCTGCTCTAATCCAATCCTATCCTCTTCCGTAAAATATCCCGGAAGCACACTGTCCATATCAAGAACACCCCAAATATCACCGTTCTCTTTGTCAAATAGCGGAATCACAATCTCCGCATGCGTATTACAGTCGCATGCAATATGCCCCGGAAAACATGAAACTTCTTCAACCACCTGAGAACGCTTTTCTTTCCACGCAGTCCCACATACTCCACATCCATAACTTATCCTGCTTACCGCAGGTTTTCCCTGAAACGGTCCAAGCACCAATTCTTCACCATCAACCAAATAAAACCCTACCCAGTTTGCCTCCGGAAACGCCTGTGCAATAACTGAAGATACATTGGCAAGAATTGCTGTCTGATTCGTTTCTTCCCCGATATACAATCGTAGCTGTTCTTTTAACATTTCATAAAATTCTTTCTTATCAGTCGGATAATTCACTTCAATATAACTCATCTTGCACCTCGCTAATCAGAAATGTATAGGGACAGTATCACCTGCCCCTATGCTCTTCCTTTTTGTATTTATATACTATCACAAAAACTTACATACGTTAAGTATGATATTCTAACATTTTAGTATGTGACATTTTCACATAATTTTTTTGTTGATGTACTATTCGTATTCCGCTATACTACTTTTAAATTATATTTTATTTCCTTGGAGATACAAACTATGAACCAATATATTGAATACCTAGAAAATCTCATACCCGAAAAAGACAGCTTGAAAATAGTAAAAACAGAATCAAAGAAATACTATAAAGAACACACTGCCAAAGACTGCTATGAGATATACCCTATTTTATGGCAGTCAGATAATTTTCAAATCCAGGAAGTCGGTGTATTTCTTGCAGGATACATTGCTGATGAATATCCTGATTGCCTTGATTTCCTACACGATACGGTGAGCCGGCATGAGAGCTGGAAAGTACAGGAGATTCTGGCTATGTCATTTGATAACTATTGTGCTAAAATCGGTTACGAAAACGCATTACCGACAATAAGAGCGTGGTTTACTGACGATATTGCTAATATTTGCCGAGCAGCATCCGAAGGCTTGCGCGTATGGACAAGCCGCCCATATTTTAGAGAACATCCTCAGATTGCTATTGATCTATTAGCAAGCCACAAGGAAGATGAGAGTGAATATGTCAGAAAATCCGCAGGAAACTGCCTAAGAGATATAAGTAAAAAATTTCCACAATTAGTAGCAGATGAATTAAATACCTGGGACTTATCATACAAAAAGACTATGCATGTTTATAAACTCGCAAGCAAATTTATAAACGCTCAATAGATTATTTTATCACTGAATTGCGATATGGCATATTATCGTTTGCCCATAAATTTTTTTACATACTAATCTTCATTTATATACCTACTCTTTAACTTTCGGTTGATTTCATCTGCATTTTTTTTATCAATCCAATAACCGGCACAATATACAAGCAGATAAACAACCGCAACTGATACCGTCATCATAACAATACCTGCAAAATTAAAACTCATCCATCCAACCTGACAGCCAAATATTATCATCACTACGCATAAAATAATATAATGAATAATTATTCTTATAATACTGCCAATGCCATTGCCATACTCAAGCGGACGCAAAAATACGGTAATTAAAGCTGTAATAAAACCGGACAATAGAATCTGCCACAACACATTTGAATTAATAGTTTCCGTACCTGAAATTTCCATATTAGCGGCGCATACAAACAAAACACTTGTTGTAATATATAAAAACCATTTTACAAATTCTAAAAATCTTTTCACGGTCCGCCCTCCTATATTCCAAGTTTCTTTTTAAGTTCTATTACATACTGTCTGGATATGATGATTTTCTCATCATTTTTAAGCCTTGCCTCAAAGCGTCCGTTCAAGAGTGGCCTGATATAAGCTATCTTAGCCACGTTTACAATTGCAGACTTGGATATCCTTAAAAAATCAGTATGTGCATATTCTTCTTCGATTTCATAAAGTTTCTTTCGAACCTCATAAACACTTTTTCCCGCATAAGCAAAAACTTTATTGTCAACGGACTCAAAATAGTAAATATCTTTCGGTGAAAGTTTAACGATTCTATCCTCTATATACCCGGCCAACTGATTCTGCTCTGCTTTCAGTGCAGATATAAGACCCAGGAGTCTGTCATCTAATGAAGCGCAACGCACAATGATTTCATCCTCTTCTCCCTCTCCCGGCGTTTCTATCGTAATTTTCATCTATCCGCCTTCCTTCCGTATTTTAACATCATAATACCCACAATCAGCAAAAGGCTCCCACACAAAAGCAAACCAATCCATTCTTCCGTTATGCCGATCGTTCTATCAAATATTTCCAGACGGATTCCCGTAGCAATTTGATATGCCTCTAATACCTCTTCTGATATACCCGAAAATGTTGTCTCAAGAATTTCCTTTGTCATTATACTCCTGAACATAGATGTACCATAAATGACCGGAGTACATTTCATAATATTTCCAATGGTCTTAGAAAGAGAGCCGATGGGTATGTATATTCCTCCCAGAAAACCAACCAGAGTACCGATAACCGTTCCAATACCGCTCCATGCACCTTCTGTTTTAGCTATCATCGCAAGCAGATACATAAATGCTGCATACACAAATGAATTTACCGCAATCATACCTATCAGCTGCATATGCGTGACAAAAGGAAATGCTTCCATACCTTTTATTATACCATAGAATTCAGTTATAAAAAGTGTGATCGTGCATACCAGTACAGAAGCTATCCAGGCTGCCGCTATGTATCCGGTAGTAATTATCCCCCTGCTGACCGGTGCCGTATAAATTGAATTTAACTTTCCCATAACCCTATCTTTTATCATTACAGAATAAACAGCCAATGTTACCGTTACTGCATTGATAGAAATGATTCCTGCGAAATTCCATATAAGAATTAACAACTCTGCGTTCATTTCATCTGCAGCGGTATCCCTGCCCGGAAATTCACTTAGAATACTAACCGTATTTGTAATATACATATCTCCCAGAAAAAATACCATAAGTATTATTACAATCATCATTGACAGCAGCGAAAAAAACACTCCGCTTCTGTCCCTGAAATAACTCTTAAGATTACGTCCTGTGAATGTCATAAATTGTTCCATATCTATATTCTCCCTTTTCAATTAGCCCTTATTAATTCTTTTATATAAGTCTTTTCTATGATAAATCGTCTCTGTCAAACTTCTTCAATTAAATTTCTTCCAACTGCATTTAAAAATACATCATCCATATTGCCTTGAATCACTTCAAAACCGCTTATTTTATCTTCTGCATCCTTAACCAAGGGTATGGCCTTCAAAGTAGATGAAACGGAAATTTCCTCTTCTTCACCTGATTTATAATATAGTTTCAATTTGTCCATCGCATACTTTTCCTTCAATTCAAAAGGTGTACCCTGAGTGATAATATTTCCATGATCCATAATAATAATCTTATCCGCACCTGCCGCCTCTTCCATGTAATGGGTTGTAAGAAATACCGTCATCTTTTCTTTTTTCTGCAATTCCTCAATTATACTCCAAACATCCTTCCTGGTTGCCGGATCGAGTCCTGTTGTTGGCTCATCCAAAAATAAAAGCTCCGGCGTATGCATAAGAGCTGCGGCAATTTCCACCCTTCTTTTTTGTCCGCCGGAAAGGGTTCTGTACTTCTTTTTCAGAATATCTCCAAGCTTTAATATTTCGCTCAACTTTTTGCACTGTGCTTTTGCTTCCACCTTGGAAATACCGTGTAGAACCCCTCTACAAATAAGATTTTCCCGAACTGTCAATATATCGTCCAGACAGTTCTGCTGATATACAATTCCTATTTTCCTGCGGATTTTCTGATTTCCCTTTCCAAGCGTTTCGCCACAGACTTCCGCACTTCCTTCGTTAGGTGTAAGTAAGGTTGCAAGCATATTGATTACCGTGGTCTTTCCCGCACCGTTAACACCAAGGAACCCCAGCATAGTTCCTTTTTCCACTTCGAATGAAATGTGATTTACTGCTGTAAAATCATTGTATTTTTTCGTTAAATTTTTAACACAAATAATGCTCATTGTATGACCTCCTCATAAATATGGGGTTATCATAACAATGAGCTTTTTATCTTTCAATAGGTATAGAAGTAAGCTGTATTATTTTGTGGGTAAGCTGTAGAAAAAGCAAATGAAATGCATACATTACCTCTTCTTAACCGGATGCCTGATTACAGTCTTCAACTTCTCCGGCGCTACTCTTCTGGCATCCGACAGATAAATCTCGTGATGCAGTCTTGTATCGGAAAAGTCATTTTCATATCCGTTATCCTGCAGAAACTTATTCATCAGTGCAATCGTTGCAGGTTCATCATCATATGGACCAATATGCATACACTGCACACATAAACCCTCTTTAATTGTCATAAATTCCACCTTGAAAAAATCCGTCTTTTTCTTTTTTGTCGCTTCTTCCATCGCCCACTCATAATCTTCTCTTGTGACGAAATCAGGCAGTCTTATTAGAGATATAAAGTGGAATTCATCTTTCCTGCTATAATCTATTCCCTCAATCCCTTCCTGCCACCAGAAACCCTCAAGCGGTGGGACTACGTAATCAAAGTATCCATCAATCTTATGCGTTCCTATCTTGCTCATCTTAATTGTAAATGCTATCCCATAGAGCAAACCAATCGACTCTTTATACTCGCTGCCTTCAATATTGGGGTTACCAGTTCCTCTCACCGCTATGAAATTCATTTCCGGTACATCCACAATTTCAGGCTTGTTCTTAGGCATATAAAATTCCTTGTATTCTTTTTTGTAATCAAACGCCATAGTGTGTCCCCCATTTCTAAAAAACTACTTTTCATTAAATGAACCGATTTCAATAAGATTACCTTCAGGGTCTGCAATATAACAAGTTCTCTGTCCCCAGGGTTCTGTTGTCGGTTCAAGAATTCCCCGGGCTCCGGCTTTAGTTATTCTTTCGTATTCTTTATCAACTTCTGCATAATTTTCCACACCTAACGCAATTTCATAATGTCCGTTTACTCCGCTACAATATGCAAACTTACGGTTTGTCATCTTTTCAAAATCGGTTTTCCGATATAGCAGAAACAGGGTTCCGTCCTTCTTCAGAAATACATTTGATGTATTCTCATCTTCTTTGATTTCAAATCCCAAAATATCCCTATAAAATCTAATCATAGCAGCCATATCATCTACAAAAATTCCAAATCCGTCTAATCGCATTTTATTATCCTCCTTGAATTATATAGCTATAATTTAATACATTTACTTTTTAAATTTGCTTTTATTAGTTAGACTTATATGTTTTAATCACTGAAGCAGCAATTTCTATGAGTTCATTACGTATATCCTCCGGCTCCAAAACAATGACCTTATTACCAAATGTAAGTAACCAGCTAATGACATTTTCTTTATTAGTATAATCAGCACGAAATAACAGTTTCCCATCAGGACGTTCAACAAAACTCTTTGGGCCGAATTCTTCGACTAGGCGCCATTTCATATCCGATTCAAACAGTGCTGTTACTTTGATGCCCCCCGGAAATATTTTTTCGTTGGAAAGATCCGGAAAGGGTACTTCTCTCCCTTGAAAATTGTCGGATAATTCCTTAACATTATCCATACGATTCAACTTAAAAAGTCGAAAATCCTTTTTCTCGCAACACCAACTCCATACATACCAGCTTGACCATCTAAACACCAAATAATAAGGCTCGACAACACGAGTACTTTCCCCCTTTGGTGCATAATATGAAAATGACAGCATCTTTTTATCAGTAATTGCCATCTGGATTATTTCTATCTTCGGAGCAAGCGCGGTTTTATACCATGAAGATAAATCAATTAAAATATAATCACTGCCACTTATAAAATCAGAAGAACCCAGTTTAAGTTTTTCCATCAACTGACTATAATAATTGTTTCCGCTGACGCTGTCCAGACTGCGCAGTCCTGCAAGAATCATCTGCATATCCTTGGATGTAAGAAGCGTCCTGTCAATCTTATAGTCATCAATTATGCTAATACCGCCACCTGCTCCCTGTGTTGTACAAATCGGAATTCCAGCCTTGCATAAATCTTCTATATCTCTGTTAATCGTACGTCTGGAAACCTCAAATCGCTCTGCAAGTTCAGGAGCGGTTACTTTGTCTTTCTGTAAAAGTACTGACAATATTCCAATAAGTCTGTCTATCTTCATATGAACTCCACATATTAAATATATTAAAATAAACATGACACATGTATGTCATGTTTATTTTATAATAAAAAATAATTCTTATAAAGTAAATACAATTTTAAAATTTAATTAATTCTGATTTACACTAAATAAGTATTTTGTAGCTTAGAAATTATTTTGTGATATTTACATTTTACATCCAGTTCACTTCATATGCATCATATGCATAATTAAAATGATATCCCAACTTCTCTGCCAATGCTACCGACCACGTATTCTGCGCGTCCCAGCTTGGATACAGTCCTCTTTCAAGACATTCCAAGATAAGCTTTGCTCCGCATACAGTTGCCAGACCTTTCCGGCGATACTCCATTTTCGTATCAATTTCAATTTCTATACCACCAAGGTAAGCAGAATAGGAAGATGCTCCGGAAACAGGAATGCCATCTTTCATAATAACAACACCTAAACCAAGTTTTTTATAGCTGGAATAGTCAGGAAACTGCGATACCAGATCCATGCACCAATTTTCATTTTTACAATAATTAAATATTTTCTCATCAATCACGCTTATGGTATATTCTGCTGGAAGAAGTTTAACAGCATTGTTTAACTTGTCTGCATTAAATATATCCTGCTCTTTTTTCATTGAATATCGAACAACTTTTTTTGCCTTAGTTCCATAATATTTCTCTATCTCTTCTGTCCAATGATTATTCTGTGGAACAAGAATGATAAAGTCTTGATTGAACCAGTCCGGTTTAAACTCAATCAAATCTCTGCTTGGTTTACCCGCAAGGAAACAGAAGTCACCTAATATTGCCATGGCTGAATTTGGGTTTTCTTTATCATCTGCATAAATATGTCCCATCACACCTTGCAGACATGACCAGATGATTGTTTCTTCCCAGCCGTTAAAAATATGGGCTGCACTTTCCCGGTTGTATAATTCATATATCATGAAATATCTCTCCTACTAATCAGATAATTAAAGAATCAGTTTCCTCTCAAGTCAAAATCCCTAAATGGGGAAATACCGTTTCCCCAAGAATAAACAATGTAATAACGTTTTTCATTTGACATATCGGTCTTAAAAGAAAGCGAACCATTCTCAATAATGTCAATATACGGTGTCTTTTGTATCTCGACAATATAGTCCCACTGTGTTTTTCTGTAAGATGAATAATATTCTTCTAATTCCTCCAACGGCAGCTTGCTTTCAAGTAATACTACGCCAAAAAACTGCATTCCGTTCCCATTTCCAACAAGTTTTCCTGCCCTACTTAACTTTTCTACCACCTGTGTGTTCTCCGGCAATGGAATAGACTCAATATTCTTCACAAGGTCTTCAGCAGATATGTCATTTACGATGGGGCATGAAACAAAAAAGAGAATAATCGCCACAAAAATAGTAGCAAAAACTCCAAGGATAATTTGACCTTTTCTTTTCATAGACTAAGCTCTCTCTCTATAATCTGACGCAATAAAAATTTTATGTCAACCATATGACTTAGAACCCATATCCTGAGTCTGATAAATAAGTACATCTCCAACCACAATTTCAGTAAGGTCTGCCGGAACAATTACTGCCCCATTTCGAACAAATATCAAAATATCAATCTGATACTCTTCTTCCACTGCCTTTACACACATTCCTGCAAACGGACTTGATTCATCCACGGTAACACTTACAGTCCCTCTTATATTGCCCTTTCCGCTCACTCCGCTTTTGCTCTGATTCTGAATCTGTGTATACCGCTCAACAAAACCTGCAGAAATAATACCGGTCGGTATAGCTACCACACCTACCCCAAGAAACGATATAAAGATTGCAATAACCCGCCCCAGTATTGTAACAGGATAAATATCTCCGTATCCAACAGTGAGTATAGTAGACATACTCCACCATATCCCCGAAAAAGCATTATTAAACACTTCCGGCTGTACTTCATGTTCCGCACTGTACATACATAACGAAGAGGCCATCATCAACACCAATATAATAAAAATAGATGATATGAGTTGATTCTTTTTTTCACGCAGCACAGAAGTAATTACGTTAAAGGAATCATAATAGTTATTGATTCGGAACAAATGCAATATCCTAACTACCCGCAGCATCCTGAAAGCAACAAAGCCGGACAAAAAGAAAAACGGTAAAATCGTACAAAGATCAACAATTCCGTCAAATGAAATAAGAAAACGAAAAACTGCTTTTCCTTTGCTTTTATCAGGATAAAGGTATTCTGCCGTCCAGATTCGCAGGATGTATTCTATTGCAAATATTACAATTGTAATCATTTCTATTAACTTTAAAATATCATAATACTCTACTGCCGCATCAAATGTCTCAATACACAAAACCGCTATATTGGCAATTATAGCAATCACAATAAACACATCGAAAGCACGACTGACAAAATCATTTTTTTGGCCAATTTGTATGATGTCGAAAATGCGTTTTTTCCTTTTTTTATCTATAATTTCGTTCACAGATTTTTCCTCTTTTTTCATTTATTATTACAATTATATATCTCTTGTATGATTATGTAAACCAATTATAAATAAAGGCGACCTTAGAAAAAGATTTCAATCTAATTCCAAGGTCGCTTCATTTTTATCAGGCTAACACAGACTTAATTGTATTCAAAAGCTTATCCTGCTCAACAGGTTTTAACAAATATCCCCGTGGCCGCAATCTTAATACAGCTTCCACATCCTCCCTCTTGTCCAGTCCCGTAAGGAAGATGACGGGAATGTCCTTTGTTTCCTCTTGTTTCTGAAGTCTTTGAAAAGTTTCTTTTCCGCTCAGTATAGGCATATCATAATCCAATAGAATTAAATCCGGCTGCATCTCTTTGGCAAGCTTAATACCTTCTACCCCGGATTCCGACATCAAAATATCATATCTGCCTTGTAACAGTTTCTTTATAATTCTTTGTTGTATCATACTATCATCAATTATTAAAATGCTTCCCATACTGCATCATCCTTTATGTATAATATACTATAATAAATATAGCACAAAGTATTAGAAAATAAAAGAAATTTCTTTGCACAATTCCGCATTTCCGCATTAAATTCTATCATTAATCAAACTCAGCATTTTCAATTCTGTCAATAATGCTGTGAATACGTTTTTCAACTTCAGCGGGATTATCCACCTCGTATGTAGCATAACAACGATATGAAAGCAGAATATTTGTTGGAGAGTTTAACTCCT
The DNA here is from genome assembly GCA_022510545.1 of Lachnospiraceae bacterium. Lineage (GTDB taxonomy): Bacteria > Bacillota > Clostridia > Lachnospirales > Lachnospiraceae > UBA3282. Next base: position 55,654 of record JAFLTG010000007.1, read on the forward strand.
GTAATCTTCTTTCTATATCGTTACGTTGTGTCATGCCGATTTTAACCCATCCGTCAAGACAGGGGTTTGTAAGTATATAAACTAATCCGTTTGACATGTGTTAGCCCTTTCTTATGGAAGCTATTTGAACTCTTCACGCTCAATTAATCACTTACTTTTCTTCATAATAGTATATATTTTTATCAGAATTTTCAAGACATGTAACTCTATTATCTCAGCAAATATGCTTCATTGCAAACCACCTGTAATTTCACATACTGCCACCCTATAATCATCTACATTATCAATCATTGCAATATGGCCTGCATCTTTTATAAGATATAATTTTTTATTTGGCGCTATAATTTCATTAAAATAGGTAATGCTTATTTCGACCGGAGTCTGCTGATCGTTCTCACCAAGCACATAATACACCGGAACTTGATACTCCATACCTTTGCTTCTTAAATCAAATGACATAAGTTCTTTCATAACCTGCATATTAACCAGCATGCTTGTAAGAAAAGGAAATATGTCTGCCAATCCCATAACTGGCGAACTTAAAAACATCTTTATCATATTCTTATCAAAATCTGCCGCTAAATGATACTTTCCCTGTAATTTACGTACCTTTCCTATTTTTCGATATGTGTCTATATCAAATCTGTCAACTATAGGATACTCTCCAATTTTCTCCAGCTTTTTTCTGTCCTTTTTATTTCCGGATCGTTCAATGGCATCTTTCAATTTGTTATAACCAACTCGCTCATTTTCAATGAGATTTATTACCTGCCCACACCCAATATAGCACAAAGTATGCTCCGGATGCTCTAATGCAAACAAACTTCCTAAAACGCTTCCCCATGAATGTCCAATGATACCAACCTTATCTTTCTTATAAGTTTTCTTTAAATACAGTACAATTTCCAGAAGATCCTTTTTTAATATTTCCGTATCAGGTTTTGCCTTTTTATTTTTTAAATAAGTCTTACCGGCTCCTCTTTGGTCGTAGTAAACAATATTATAATTGCGACTTGTATACTCCTCCACTATATATGCCATCATAGCCTCTGACTGTCCCGGACCGCCATGAATGAAAAGCAACACCGGCTCTTCTTTCTTTGTTTTATAATGGAGCAAATAGTGTTCTATACAATTGATACTCACGTATTCTTCTTCATAATTCTTTGCTTTCTTCATCTTCTTATTCTTCTCCGATTAAATAGTTAACAGTTTTTGCAAGCATCTTTAATTGAATATCCGGCTGATATAAATCCGTCAGCGTATTCTTCTCATGCTTATAACAATTATTCACAATGCAGGTAGTTTGAATTCCTGTGAATGCTGATGAAATAAATGATAGTAATTCCTCTACAGTAACTCTAGGTTGTATTCTACCTGATGCCATCTGTTCCATAAAATATTCCATAGTACGTATCGTAAGATATTCCATATTTCCCATGCCAGGAATATTTTTTAAAATTTTATCTACTCTCTTCGGATTATTCATTGCTAGTACTGACAGTTCAAAGTCTATTTTTTCTATTCCCATCAGTTCCTTTTTCATAAAATCTGCAAGCATATCGAAAATCAGATTAGTAATCTCTCCCGGCGGCAGTTCATCCGCATGAGCCAAAATCTCATCCAATTTCTCTTTTATGCTCTCTTTCTTCCGCAAAAATAAAATCATATCACTAAATATTTCATCAATGTCTTTATAAAATCTATAAATTCCGCCCTGACTAAATCCGGTTTCATTGATAATATCCTGCATGGTTACAGTACTTACTGTCTGTTTCAGGCATAATGTATATGCTGCATTTATGATTTTGTTCTTTTTGATTTGGATATATTCCTTGGTTACTTTGGGCATTGTAGGTTGAGTCTCCTCGTATTTTCATATAAATGGTAAATTTCATAACCCGCACGCAAAAATGAATATAGTTTCATTTTAATGCCAAGTACTTTAAAAGTCAATTAAAAAACAATTCTATATTTTCTTAATAAAAAATGACCTTGTAATGAAAATTAATCTTGTTATCAAGGTCATTTATTTTACTTTATTTAGTTACTTCGTTTTAATTATTTGGAATAGTCGGTATTTCCCTTACTCTTCTCCTGTTCCATACTTTTTCAATTCATCAATCTGCAGTGATATATGCTCCATAACTTTGGTAAACTCCTGCATCAACCGCACATTTTGCTCACTGGTCGTACAAGATACTTCCGCACTCGCACTTATTTGCTCACTGCTTGCCGAAAGCGTGTTGACTCTGTCCACAATCACATTATTTGATCTGAGAATATCCGCCATTCTACTGCTTACTTCTGTGATATTACCTGCCAGCTTATTTATTCTATATTCAATCTCTGAAAACTGATCGTTTGCTTTTACCGCGAGAGAGCTCTCCATTCGGGATATCTCCACATTGCCATTGACTTTATCAATTACCTCTTGCGTCTTTACTGTCAACTCATCAAGCAGGGAGGTAATGTTTTCTGTCTCTACCCTTGTCTGCTCTGCAAGGCTGCGTATTTCCTCTGCAACTACTGAAAATCCACGTCCTGCAGTTCCTGCACGTGACGCCTCAATACTGGCATTAAATGCAAGCAGATTAGTCTGACTGGAAATTCTCAGAATAATATCGATGATTCCCCTGACTTCTTTCGTCTTTTCCGAAAGCATCCCCGCTGCCTCCTGCATGCTTGCACCGTCAGAAAGTGCTTCACTGACGTGTTCCATCAATTCATCCATTGCCTGAGCACCACATACCAAGGCACTCTTAACCTCTTCCGTAGTATCTGAAATTAGGCTTGTCCGATTGTGAGTATCATTTATAACATCAGAAATATTCTGGGTCATAACGGTCTGGTCTTCAACGGCTTCTGCCATTGCCGTAATCCCTGCGGAAATATCCTGCATAGATCTATTGACCGATTCGGTTGATTCATGCAGATGCGAAATATTATTACGCGCCTGTACCATATCCTGTTCAACGGTCTTTGCCACATTAATGATATTTCCGGTAAATGACTCCTGAAAGAAAAGAGTGATAAGGCGCTGTCCGAGCGCTGCTGCCAAAGCAGCCAGAATTGTGATGATAATCTCTATCATTACTGACTCCAACGCAGCATCCGGTTCCGTTGCCGCGGCTACCAGCATCGCAGCCTTTATAAAATTCACGATTACGAATACAGTACTTGCCGTAACGACAATCATTTTATCCATTGTAAGCATCAGCAGCATCAGATACGGAATCATATAAGGAAAAGAAGCATTCCCTTCCGACATCAACATCAAGAAAATATACAATATGGAAAATGCAATTCCCACATATCGCGAATAAACATATGTACCCTTGTATTTTAGATACACCGATACACCCACCAGAAAACTGCCTATGTTCAAAATCAACGGTAAAATACTGTTAACCGGCGCCAATTCCGAGAAAATAAGCTGAGATATCAGTCCTATTACTAGAAATATTGTCGTAACGATATGTGTTAT
>JAFLTG010000070.1 GCA_022510545.1 Lachnospiraceae bacterium
CGCAGAATGCGTCAACCACGAAGAGTCTCTTGTTGGAGAGCTCATCCTGAGCCAGTTTCTTTACTACATTCCAAGCATCCTCTGTCATAGGATGGTTGTCATTCTTGTATTCATCAGAAGTCCACCAAACGGTATCTTTGGAGTTTGAATCCATTACGATATACTTATCTTTAGGAGAACGACCTGTATAAATACCAGTCATAACGTTAACTGCCCCGAGTTCACTCACCTGTCCTTTTTCGAAACCTTCCAGATTAGACTTGGTCTCTTCTTCAAATAACTGATCATAAGAAGGATTGTACACAATTTCTGTGGTTCCGGTAATGCCGTACTTGCTTAAATCGATTTGTGCCATCTTACATTTTACCTCTTTTCTTCATAATTTTTGGGAATAATAAGTAAGGAAAAAATACCCAAGTTCCCATATATTATTATACATAATTAATTGAGACAATCAAGCTTTTTTAATTAATTAAAAGTGATAATTGGCAGTTTTGGGTTGAAAATCGTATTAATATAAGTTACAGTGTAATGTGGAGGGAATTGTGATGGATAATTTATATCTTGTGATGCCTGCTTATAATGAGGAAGAGAATATAGAAGATGTAGTGAATGCCTGGTATCCTTTGCTGGAAGGTAAGGGGGAGGATTCAAGACTGGTTGTGGCGGACAGCGGAAGTACGGATGATACGCATAAGATACTTAAGCGCCTTATGGACAACTATCCCAAACTGGAAGTCCTTTCCGATACGGGAAAACAGCATGGTCCTAAACTTATGGCATTATATGGCTACGCAATAGATAAAGGAGCGGATTATATTTTTCAGACAGATTCCGATGGGCAGACAAATCCGGATGAGTTTAATAAGTTCTGGAAAATGAGGGGAAAATATGATGCAATTATCGGCAAACGTCCAACACGAGGAGATGGAAAATCGAGAAAGTTTGTGGAGAAAGTATTATGTTTTATACTGCGCATATACTTTAAAGTTGCAGTGCCGGATGCAAATGCACCGTTTCGGCTTATGAAGACTGAACTGGTTTCAAAGTATCTTAAAAGACTTCCGGATCAGTATGACCTTCCCAATGTAATGCTTACGACTTATTTTGCATATTTCAGAGAAAATATAAAGTTTGTGAATATTTCATTCAGACCCAGACAGGGTGGAGTTAATTCACTCAATATTATTAAGATAGTCAAAGTGGGCTGGAAGGCGTTGCATGACTTTTGGCTGTTGCGTAAGGATTTGTTGCGGTAAAGAAGAATATTTGCCGGCTGTGAATATTGCAGGTATTGATTTATGTAAAACATATTGAATAAGAAAATAATAAGGTCAATTATATGAAAAAATTTAGAAAAGATAAATTGGAATTGCTTGCAGTAATAGCATTCATATTTGCGGCAGCATTTGTTTTTTTATTAAAAAGTCCGCTTAATTTCTGGATTCGGGGCGATGCGGAAACAGATTCCAGTGTTTATAAGACGGTAGCTTTTATGATGAGCAGGGGCTATATGCCATATAGGGACAGCTTTGATCATAAAGGTCCATTGACTTATCTGGTCAATTTGCTTGGTATGCAGTTTGACGAGTATTGTGGAGTGTGGATTATAGAATTTGTCACTGTTTTTGCAACTTTTGCAGGGATGTATAAAATTGCAAGGCTTCGCTGCAATAAAATATTTTCCTGCCTATGTATATTGATATGCGGTTCTTTGCTGTATGATTATTTTGAGGGCGGTAATATGGTAGAAGAATATGCTATGCCATTTATCGCAGTTTCTTTATATATTTTTCTGGATTATTTTCTTAACCGTAAGATTGACAGATTACGTCTGGCTGTCTGCGGGGGCTGCCTTGGCGCGGTTTTTCTTCTTAGACCCAATATGATATCTGTGTGGATTGTTTTTTCAATTGCCGTTCTTGTTGATTGTTTGATCAAGAAAAAAAACAGGGATTTGTTAGAGTTCATAATCTTTTTTCTGATTGGTTTCGTTATTGTGACCCTGCCTGTAGTTATATGGCTTGCCGCAAACGGCTGTTTTGAGGCCTTTGTCGAGAATTATATACGCTTTAACATGATCTATTCCGCTGCCAAAGGAGAAGGGGAGAAGTGGAATGCTTACTTTTATTTCATAAATAAGACACTGATAATCTTTGCGCTCTTAATTATGGGATATCTGTGCAGTATAAAGTATAAATTTAGTGCAAAAGATAAACTTGCAATAAAAGATAAATTCACAATCGATGCCGTACTTTTATACGTGACATATCTGATTTATCTGCTTGTGACAATACTTTTGATCTCAATGTCGGGAATGCCATACGCACATTACGGGATGATTCTTGTACCGGCAATAGCGTTTCCTATGGCGGAATTGTTTGCACTTACCGGTTTGAAAAATAATGGGAATGCGACAACATTGCTCATAGTATTGTATATGGTCGGAATACTTGCTATGCCCAAGTGGCTGACTACTGCCGGAGACCTGTTAAATAAGTATGCAGACAGGGCAGCCGATCATCATTCCGATATAGTTAAGGGAGTATGTGAACTGGTTGAGGAAAATACGAACGAAAACGAGAAGATTTCAATATATGGCAATGGAGATATTATCTATCTTGTCAGCAACAGGCTTCATGCCACAAGATATTCTTATCAGTTTCCTATAGGTGAGATTGCACCGGATATAATGGATGAATATTTTGAAGAACTTGAAAATGAACTGCCGCCTGTAGTAGTAATCTGGCAGCAACAGGCGGATGAACGGATTGAGAGCTTTTTATATGAAAATGATTATGAGGAAATCAGTGACAGTTCGTCGTATGATATTGGGAAGACGAGAGTTTTTGTGCTTGCTGAATAATTTTTCATTTGATTAAAATCAGGTTATTCGGAAAAATAATAGTTGTAATTTATTCCGGTATTGGATATAATATAATTAACCTGGAATGCGCGATAATTCTTGTTATTTTGAACCTACAGTTACTTTAAACGGGATTCCTATATCGTCATGCGGATGTCAGGCCTCCGGTCTTAGAACTTTGTGCAGGGGAAGGCAGAAGTGTGATTGCGGTTACCCACCTAGCCATAGCTAGGAGTCAAAATACAAGATCCGGCATTTTGGGGGATTAATGTGAGAGAAAAGCAGTCATTTGGGCTGCTTTTTCTTTGTCCGGATTTTTTGTATAATAAAATATATTTTACTGTTATATACTTAAAAGAAAGCTTAGTTAATTTTGTGACAAGCAGGATAGTTGATATGCGAAATAATAACAACATTAAAAATTTAATTAAATTAATCTGTATACTGGCAGGAATGGTTTTATTATTCCGCCTATGGTATGGACAGATGGAAAGAGGCAGAGAGAAAAAGGCGCCTGAAGGGGAAGTAATAAGTCTGGAGGATGTGGGCATTCTTCTTAAGGCACTGAATCTGGACATTGAATTTCAAGCTGAAAAATCAACCGGAGAAATGCAAACAGACGAAGCCAAATCAGATGAAACAGAAAAAAATGGGTCTGAGACAGACAGGCAGGATTCAGATTCCAAATATCTTACATACGAACAATACAAAATAATATATGACTACATAGATGGTGCCTATAAGGAAATTCCTGATTTTTCGGATAAATATGAAGATGCCCATGCCTTTTTAAAGGAGGACTGGTATCAGGCCTTCCAGCTTATGCTTGCTTACTATGATACGGACTCTTCCATATGGAAAACCACTTTATTTATTTTAAAGACTGATACAGAGGCAAATAAACTCTATACTCCAGAAAGTGAATACACATATCTATCTTCGTCATTTGCCTCCTCGCAGTTCAACAAAGAAGAAGTCTATGTAAAAAATAATGAACTTCTGACCAGTATACGGGTACTGAATGAAAGGACTATTCTGGAAAATGTCTGGGTGATGGAAGTGTCGGATTATAATCAGAGTCTGAATGATAGTATTTCTTTAGCTGATATTGATAAGTCGGACAATGATGATAGCAGTAATAATAGGTTTATACTGGAATGCTTTTATCATCAGTTAAATTTTACTGTAACGACCACAGAGTCGGCAATACGTGAGCAGGTAGCTGACCTGACCTTTGAAGGCGGCAGGCTTATAAAGGCAGAGTGCAAAATTGATAAAATAAACGGGAAACTTCTCAGTGTATCGGAAGATTCTATGGAAATAGAAGGTCACGGAACTTATAAAGCAGAAGATGGGCTGGAAGTCTATAAACTTTATGGTACATTGCAGACTCAGAAGAAAAGCGATCTGATGATAGGATACGACTATACTGATTTTGTGGTACAAAATAATAAAATCTGCGCCTGTCTGGTTTCCAGAGAGGGTGAACTTGACCAGATCAGAGTGCTGTTAAGAAATACCGCAAACAGCAGCTATTATTTTGATGAGGTTCTGGTCAATGTAGACGGGCAGCAGACCCTGATAAAAGCCGATGATATGAAGACCGGTGAGAGGCTTTCTTTTCAGAGTAATGCATTGACCAATAGAGTCAATATAGAAATAGAAGGAGTAAATAAGGGAGATAATTCCTACAGGGGCAAACTGGAATTTTATAAGACAAGTCAGGGCATGGCAATTATCAATGAAGTGCCGCTTGAGGAATATTTATATGCGGTGGTGCCAAGCGAGATGCCGGCGTATTATCCGATGGAGGCTCTGAAAGCTCAGGCAGTATGTGCCAGAACTTATGCGTATCGCCATATTTTACATGCAGGACTTGCTGATTTTGGCGCACATTTAGACGATACAACATCCTATCAGGTATATCACAATATTACTGAAAACTCGGCAACTACTACGGCAGTAAAGGAAACCGATGGTATGATGTTGTATTATGATGGTGAACTTGCGGAAAATTACTATTATTCTACTTCCTGTGGTTATGGCACTGATACTACTATATGGAAGACCGAAGCGGCACAGCATATTCCATATATAAAAGGGGTAAAGATTGCGGCAAAAGAGTCACAGGAGGCGTCCCTGAGTGCGGATGAGCTTAAGGAAGAGGCAAACTTTGCAGCCTATATAAAGAGTGTAGATGAAGAAGATTTTGAAAACAATGAGGCCTGGTACAGATGGCAGTATGAGGTTGAGGAGCTGGATGCCGATGCAATGTTAGAGAGACTGAAAGAGCGTTATAAAGCGAATGCAGCGCTTATTCTTACACGAAAAGAAAATGCAGGTGAGTATTACTATGTATCCGAGCCTGTTGAAAAGCTGGGTACAATTAAGGACATAAAGATAAGTAAAAGAGGAGAGGGCGGGATAGCTGATGAGCTTATTATTACAGGCAGCAAGGCGGTCATCAAGGTAATCTCTGAATATAATATCCGAAGGATTCTTTGTGATGGAAAAAGCAGTGTAATAAGACAGGATGGAAGCAGTGTAGCAGCGGGTACGCTTCTTCCAAGCGCCTTTTTAATAATAGAGGCTGGAAAAAATAACGGGGATGTGGTAGGATATACAATAATTGGCGGTGGCTATGGGCATGGCGTTGGTATGTCGCAAAACGCTGCCAAAGAAATAGGCAGTCTGGGATATGGTTATGAGGAAATCCTTGGAATATTTTTTGCAGACTGTGAGGTACGTAAATAAATGAGAACTATTAGAAGATTATACTATATAATCAAAGATTTTTCGCTGCAGATGACACGGAAGAACATAAGTGCGTTTGCAGCCAGCGCAGCTTTCTTTTTGTTTTTGTCACTGGTACCGTTGCTTATGTCCTTGTGTGCGGTCCTGCCATATACTTCATTGACGGCGGATAACCTTATTACGGCAATACTTAAAGTAATGCCCAATGCCATAGAAGGATTTGTGGAAAGGATAGTATATGACGTGTATGCAAGGTCTGCAGGTACGATTACAGTATTTGCAATACTGACTATCTGGTCTGCTGCTAAGGCTATGCTGGCATTGATACAGGGGCTCAATGAAGTAAATGATATAGAAGAAAATCGTGGCTATTTATTGCTTCGATTTATAGCATGTATCTATACAGTTATCATGCTCGTTGCGATTCTTATTTCTATTTTTATAATGGTATTCGGAAATGTCATTGTTGATATCGCACTTAAGGATTTTCCGCAGCTTAAGCTTGTAGTGCGGCTTGTAATGCGATTCCGCTTCATATTTTCATGGCTCATACTGACTTTTATATTTGCGCTTATTTATTCGCTGGTACCCAGCAGAAGGCTTAATTTTAACAGGCAGATTCCGGGAGCTGTATTTTCCGCAGTGGTATGGAGTGCGGCATCCTATGTGTTTTCGGTATATGTAGAAAGTTTTAATGGCTTTGAAACATATGGAAGTCTAACAACTGTTGTTATTTTGATGTTTTGGTTTTATATGATGATGTATATACTTCTGATTGGAGCCAACATAAACCGGTATTTTGGACCCGTTTACAAATTCCTGTTTGGATGGCTTGACAAGTCCGCCAAAACTCATTAAACTATAACAAGATTATATAAATAAAGGCTGTGAAGGTGTAAGTAGGACAGTATTTTCTTACAGAGAGAGGGAGTCATCGGCTGGAAACTTCCTTAAGTTCAGATAATGTCGCGAATTTCCCACCGGAGCCGTCCGGGTGAAAAGGAGTATCTTATTAGTCCGGGACGTGAGCGCACGTTACGCGTATTGAGTGTCCGTTTGTTTGCTTGCAAATTTAACGGAAAGCAGGGTGGTACCGCGGAATATTTCGTCCCATGTGTTTATGCGCATGGGATTTTTATATTTATAACATTATTTGAGGAAAGGAAAAAGCTGATGAAAGAAAGATTAGAGCAGATTAAAGCTGAAGCGCTGAAACAAATTGAAGAAAGTGACGCTTTGGAGAAATTGAATGAGGTGCGTGTAAACTTCCTTGGTAAAAAGGGAGAACTGACCAGCGTCTTAAAAGGAATGAAGGATGTGGCTCCGGAAGAGCGGCCGAAGATAGGCCAGCTTGTAAACGAGGCAAGAGAACACATTGAAAGCGTATTGGATGAAGCCATAACCAAAATGGAAAGGGCTGCAAGAGAAGCCCAGATGAAGGCGGAGGTTATAGATGTAACTTTGCCGGCGAAGAAAAGTAAAAAAGGTCACCGTCATCCTAATACTATTGCAATGGAAGAGGTAGAGCGTATTTTTGTCGGTATGGGATATGAGGTTGTTGAAGGACCTGAGATTGAAACCGATTATTATAACTTTGAGGCATTGAATATTCCGGCGGACCATCCGGCTAAGGACGAACAGGATACCTTTTATATAAACGGTGATATTCTGCTGCGTACACAGACTTCCGGAACACAGGTGCATGAGATGGAAAAAGGTAAACTGCCGATACGTATGCTGGCGCCCGGAAGGGTATTCCGCTCGGATGAAGTTGATGCCACACATTCTCCATCTTTCCATCAGATTGAGGGTCTTGTTATTGATAAGCATATCACCTTTGCTGATTTAAAAGGAACATTGGCGGAGTTTGCAAAGGAACTCTTTGGTGAGGATACCAAGGTTAAATTCAGACCTCATCACTTCAATTTCACAGAGCCAAGTGCAGAGATGGATGTAAGCTGCTTTAAGTGTGGCGGGAAAGGATGTCGTTTCTGCAAGGGTTCCGGCTGGATTGAAATTCTTGGCTGCGGCATGGTGCATCCTAATGTGCTGCGTATGAGTAAGATAGATCCGGAGAAATATTCCGGGTTTGCGTTTGGAATCGGGCTTGAGAGGATTGCGTTGCTTAAGTATGAGATTGATGATATGAGGCTGCTTTATGAGAATGATATTAGGTTTTTGAAACAGTTTTAAGAGACGGACGAACTGAGAGCGGGTCAGGCAGCGAAAATGGTTACCGCTTCAAGAATTATATAAGAAAGGAAATAAAGATATGAATACAGCATTATCGTGGATTAAAGCATATGTACCGGAATTATCTTGTACTGATCAAGAGTATGCGGATGCAATGACTCTGACCGGGACTAAAGTGGAAACATATGAAAAATTAGATAAAAATTTACAGAATATCGTTATAGGGCAGATTGAAAAAATTGAGAAGCACCCCGATGCAGATAAATTAATAATATGTCAAGTTAATATTGGATCCGAAGTTATACAGATAGTAACCGGTGCGCCTAATGTTAAAGAAGGGGATAAGGTTCCTGTTGTGTTAGATGGCGGTAAGGTGGCCGGTGGGCATGACGGGGGACCGCTTCCGGAGGATGGTATTGTGATTAAGGCCGGGAAGCTACGTGGAATTGAGTCTAATGGGATGATGTGTTCCATAGAGGAGCTTGGTTCGTCAAGGGATATGTATCCGGAGGCTCCTGAGCTTGGAATTTATATTTTTCCGGAGGATGCGCAGGTCGGTGCGGACGCAGTAGAGGTTCTCGGATTAAGGGATACTGTGTTTGAGTATGAAATTACTTCTAACAGGGTAGACTGCTATAGTGTTCTTGGTGTGGCAAGGGAGGCTGCTGCTACTTTCAGAAAGCCTTTTATAGCTCCTAAGGTTGAAGTAAAGACGAATAATGAAAAGGTAGAGGACTATGTAAGCGTAGAGGTAGAAGATACAGAGCTCTGCCCAAGATATTGTGCAAGGGTGTGTACAAATATAAAGATTGGACCGTCTCCTAAGTGGATGCAGAGAAGGCTTGCGGCAAGCGGAATACGTCCGATCAACAATCTGGTTGACATAACTAACTATGTTATGGAAGAATACGGTCAGCCTATGCATGCTTTTGATCTTGATACGGTAGCAGGCCACAAAATCATAGTACGTCGTGCCAAGGACGGGGATGAATTCCAGACTTTGGACGGACAGATGCGTAAATTGGACAGCGATATGCTGATGATCTGCGATGCAGAGAAGCAGATTGGTATTGCAGGCATTATGGGTGGTGAGAATTCCAAGATAACAGATAATGTGAAGACCGTTTTATTTGAAGCAGCTACTTTTAACGGTGCAAATATAAGAAAATCCGCTAAGAGGCTCGGACTCCGTACCGATGCTTCCGGTATTTTTGAAAAAGGTCTGGATCCACGCAACGCAGAAGCGGCCATAGACAGAGCCTGTCAGCTTATACAGGAGCTTGGCTGTGGTGAAGTAGTGGGCGGTATGGTGGATGTTTGTGTACCGCTAGGTGAACTTAGGAGGATTAAGTTTGACAGCAAGCGCATTAACGATCTTCTTGGAACCGATGTTTCGGAAAAGGAGATGGAAGAGATTTTTGCAAGGCTGGAGCTTAAGCTGGAAACAGAAGCTGATGGCAGCAGGGTGCTTGTTATTCCGTCATTCAGACAGGATTTGGAGGGCGTTGCCGATATTGCGGAAGAAGTTGCACGCTTCTACGGATATGACAAAATACCTATGACACTTCCCAGTGGTGAGGCGACTACAGGGAAATTGCCCTTTAAGTTAAGGATAGAGCAAAAAGCAAGGGATGTTGCGGAATATTGCGGATTTTCACAGGGAATGTGTTATTCTTTTGAAAGTCCCAAGGTATTTGATAAACTTTTGCTGGACAAAGATGATGCGCTAAGACGCGCAATTGTTATCGCAAATCCGTTAGGCGAAGATTTTTCGATTATGAGAACCATATCACTGCATGGTATGCTTACAAGCCTTGCAACCAACTATAACAGGAGAAATAAGGATGTGCGTCTCTATGAGCTTGGCAATATCTATCTGCCTAAGAGTCTGCCGCTTACTGAATTGCCGGAGGAAAGAATGCAGTTTACGCTGGGTATGTACGGAGACGGAGATTTCTTTACTATGAAAGGTGTGGTAGAAGAGTTTTTTGACAGCATAGGAATGAATAAAAACATTGCTTATGATCCAAAGGCCGGAAAGAATTACCTGCATCCCGGACGTCAGGCCAATATTATATATGAAGGAAAGGTACTCGGCTTCCTTGGTGAGGTACATCCTGAGGTATGTGATAACTATGATATGAAGACCAAGGCATATATTGCAGTGCTGGATATGCCGGAGGTAGAGCCTTTTGCAACCTTTGACAGAAAGTATGAGGGAATTGCAAAATATCCGTCCGTATCCCGTGATATCAGTATGGTGGTTCCAAAGAATATTATGGTAGGTCAGATTGAGGAAATGATTGTTCAGCGTGGAGGAAAGCTTCTTGAGGAATATAAGTTGTTCGATATCTATGAGGGAAGCCAGATTAAGGAAGGGTTTAAGTCGGTGGCTTATTCGATTACTTTCAGGGCGAAGGATAGGACGTTGGAAGAGGCGGATGTTTCGGGGGTTATGAAGAAGATTCTGAATGGGCTTGAAGGTATGGGGATTGAGCTTAGGAGTTGACGATGAGGACGAACTGCGAGAGGGAAAGGAGAATATATATGGAAAATAAAAATTCTTGGGAAATGTATGATGCTAGGCAGTTGAAAGAGATTGATGTATTCGCTAAGGAGTATATGGATTTTTTGAATAACGGTAAGACTGAGAGAGAATGTATAGAAGTTATAGTGAATAAGATTGAGGCGGCAGGTTATCAGGAACTTGATTCTCTTATTGGTAAGAAGAAAACGCTTAAATACGGAGATAAGGTTTACTCAGTGTGGATGAACAAATCTATTGTTATGTTCCAAATTGGGAAAAGGCCTATGACAGATGGATTGAATATACTGGGGGCGCATATTGACTCTCCGCGTCTGGATGTGAAGCAGAATCCATTATATGAGGATGGAGGCTTTGCTTATCTTGATACGCATTATTACGGTGGTGTCAAGAAATACCAGTGGGTTACGATTCCGCTTGCAATCCATGGTGTGATTGTTAAAAAGGATGGAACCACGGTAGAAGTTAATATTGGCGAGGATGAGGACGATCCGGTATTTTTTGTATCTGACTTATTGATTCATCTGGCTGATGAGCAGCTTGAGAAGAAGGCTTCCAAGGTTATTGAAGGAGAAGCATTGGATATTATAATTGGAAACAAACCTCTTGTTATCGAAAAAAAGGATAAAAAAGATGAAAAAAACGATAAGGGAGAAAAAGATGCCGTAAAGAAAGGTATTCTTGAAATTCTGAAAGAAAACTATGAAATAGAGGAAGAAGATTTTATTTCTGCAGAGCTGGAGATAGTTCCGGCAGGAAAGGCAAGAGAAGCCGGTTTTGACAGGAGCATAATCTTAGGTTATGGTCAGGATGACAGGGTATGCGCCTTTTCTTCCTTAAAAGGTATGCTTGAAATCGGTAAGACCGATAGAACCGCTTGTTGTATTCTGGTGGATAAAGAGGAGATTGGAAGCGTAGGTGCTACCGGAATGAGATCCCACTTTTTTGAGAATGCTGTAGCGGAAGTAATGAATCTGACAGGAGATTATAATGAACTCAATCTAAGAAGATGTCTCTCCAGATCATGCATGCTTTCATCAGATGTAAGCAGTGCATTTGATCCAAGTTATGCTGCAAGTTTTGATAAGAAAAACGTAGCATATCTTGGATGCGGTATGGTGTTTAACAAGTTTACCGGTTCAAGAGGTAAGTCCGGCTCTAATGATGCCAATGCTGAATATCTTGCACATATAAGAGATATTTTTGAAAAAGAAAAAGTAAACTTCCAGACTGCCGAGCTGGGAAGAGTAGATTTGGGCGGCGGCGGAACTATTGCCTATATCCTTGCATTATATGGTATGAACGTGATTGACAGCGGTGTTGCGGTACTGAATATGCATGCGCCATGGGAAGCTACCAGCAAGGCCGATGTATATGAGGCAAAGAGAGGTTATGTGGCATTTCTTGAGAATGCGGACATTTAAAAAGAGAAGTTTATATGGATATATCAAATAATTTACTAAATGAAACATCGGGTTTTAAATCGGGTAAGGGCAATGAGTTGAAAAAGTCAGACTTTTACTTTGATTTGCCGCAGGAACTCATTGCGCAGGATCCTTTAGAAGACCGTTCATCATCAAGGCTTTTAGTGTTAAATAAGACAACAGGCGAAATATCACATAAATATTTTCGGGATATTATAAATTTCCTAAACCCCGGAGACTGCCTTGTCTTAAACAACACCAAGGTAATTCCCGCAAGACTTATCGGTGTCAGGGAAGATACCGGCGCCGGGATAGAAGTTCTTCTTTTAAAAAGAAAAGAAAACGATATTTGGGAAACTTTGGTTAAACCGGGTAAAAAAGCAAGACCCGGGATGAGGCTTACTTTTGGAAACGGACTTCTTAAGGCCGAGGTACTGGAGATAGTAGAAGAGGGAAACCGGCTTATAAAGTTTGAGTATGACGGAATTTTTGAAGAGGTATTGGATGCGCTTGGTGAAATGCCTCTGCCTCCTTATATTACCCATAAACTGGGGGATAAGAACAGATACCAGACTGTCTATGCGAAATATGAAGGCTCCGCGGCGGCACCGACCGCGGGCCTCCACTTTACCAAAGAGCTTCTTGATAAGATCGAAAAAAAGGGTGTTGATATCGCTTATGTTACATTGCATGTCGGACTTGGCACTTTTCGCCCTGTAAAAGTGGATAATATCCTGGAGCATCATATGCATTCTGAATATTACCAGATACCTGCCGAGTCTGCCGATAAGATAAACAAGGCTAAGGAAAGCGGACACCGTGTTATCTGCGTAGGCACTACAAGCTGCAGAACCATCGAGAGTGCCGCAGATGAAAACGGGAAACTGCATGAATGTAACGATAATACGTCAATTTTTATTTATCCGGGTTACCAATTTAAAGTAACGGATGCCTTGATTACCAATTTTCATTTGCCGGAATCTACACTGGTCATGCTGGTTTCGGCACTTGCAGGAAGAGAACAGGTTCTTCATGCATACGAAGAGGCTATACAGGAAAAGTACAGATTTTTCAGTTTTGGGGATGCTATGTTTATAGTTTAAAAAATTTTGTAAATTAGATATATTTTATTTTTTAAATTTATTTAATTTTAATGTTGTATTTTCTTTTAAGTTTGAATATAATGTATTTAAAGAGTAAAATTTGTTATTTAAATATTTTAGGAGGTAAATGATATGTATTTCCCTATTAATGATATCTTAAATAATACTGTTTTTGGTGTTCAAAGAGATTTTTATGAGGAGATAGATACAATTATTGATCAAATAATAGCTAACAACGAAAATGAAGCATAGGCCTCATTTTTTGAGTCTATGAAGAAAAGTCTGTAAATATTGATCTTCTATGATAATTGATAGGGA
>JAFLTG010000071.1:0-7800 GCA_022510545.1 Lachnospiraceae bacterium
CTAAAGATATTTCCTCCCCCCGCAGAGCAGGGGGTTTATTTTTACTGTGACACAATAAAAAGCAATTAATTCGAGCATATACTCAAACTAATTGCTTTAATTCATTACAAGATCTTAAAACATTGCATCAGTATTAAATTCCAAAACTTCCACTAACATCATCATTAATTACATAGTAAGCAAGATGCTCTTCAGGTTTTACATAGATAGAAACCTTTTTGAAGTCCTTAGGATTGTGGTTAAGGTCATACTGCCATACATCTTTTGCAATATTTACCAAATCTTCCTGTGAATAAGTCTTACCTGCAAACTGTAAAACAACTTCTGCCTTGGATGACTTAGCAGCTTTAGTAGTTGTTGCCTTAGTTGTTGCTGCCTTTGTAGTTGTTTTCTTTGCTGCAGGCTTCTTAGCCGTTGCTTTTGCAGTTGTTTTTGCTGCTGTTTTCTTTGCGGCTGCCTTCTTTGCAGGAGCTTTCTTTGCAGTTTCCTTAGCAGGTGCTTTCTTTACTTCTGCCTTAGGAGCTTCCTTTACAGCAGGTTCTGCTTTAACCGGTTCTGCTTTAACCGGCTCTGTCTTAACTGCTTCTACTTTAACTTCTTCTTTTTTTAAATCTGCAGCTTTAGCAGCTACCGCTTTAGCTGCCGGTTTTGCCACTGCTGTTTTCTTTGTTTCTGCCATAAATACTTTCCTCCCTAATACTAACCATTAAACTTTATTGTAATAGTAATCTAGTCGCACATTATTATTATAATCTCTCGATTATAGAAAAATTTTAACCCAAGCAAACTGTATTGTCAACTAACAAACTGTTACAAATCTAAGCGCTTTTATGGCAAATATATATGCGAAATGCCATAAAAATTATCGTTTTTCAATTATTTTATATAATAAAATATAACAAAACCAATACTCCCAAAACAATTCTATACCAGCCAAAAACCTTAAAATCATGTTTTTTGATATATCCCATAAGGAATTTTATAACTGCAACCGATACGAGAAAAGCAACCACCATTCCTGCAAAAAGTATAGTCAGTTCTGTTCCGGTAAAAGAAAAACCAAACTTCACCAGCTTAAGCAGACTGGCTCCAAGCATAACCGGAATTGCCAGGAAAAATGTAAATTCTGCCGCCACTGTTCTGGATACTCCTATAAGCAGTGCGCCCACTATCGTTGCTCCCGAACGGGATGTTCCCGGAAAAATTGCTGCTAAGAGCTGGAATACTCCGATAAGCAATACGGTCTTATAAGTAAGTTGTCCCAGACTTGTAATTCGTGGTGATATATTCTTATTACGATTTTCGATTATGATAAACGCTATACCAAATACAATCAACGCAACCGCAACACATGGAGGATTATAAAAAAGTTCATCAAACACATCATCAAAAGCTAATCCTATAACTGCTGCCGGTATACAGGCTGCAAGAATTTTAAACCATAGTTCAAAAATATCTTTTTTGATAAAAGGTTTCTTTTTTAAATCAAAGGGGAATATCTTATCCCAGAAAAGCACTACCACTGCAAGGATCGCCCCCAGCTGTATAACTACCAGAAACATCTCCCAAAACTCTTCCGACACATCCAGTGTCACAAACTCATTGAGCAGTATCATATGTCCGGTGCTGCTGATAGGCAGCCATTCTGTAATTCCCTCGACAATACCAAACAGCACTGCCTTTAAAATTTCTAACATATTTTTTCCTCCACGGGCATTTATTTCAATAACCGGAACTTAGGCAATTATCTATATTCTGTATTCACAAACTTTCTAAATGCTTCAAGCGAGCGTTCTACCTTTTCCGTATCAATACAGTATGCAAGCCTGAAATATCCTTTCACCCCGAAAGTGTCACTCGGTACAAGTATCAAATCGTACTTCTTTGCCTTTTCACAAAAGGCAATCGCATCCTCCTCAAGAGCCTTAGGAAACATATAGAAAGTACCTCCGGGTTTCACACACTCGAAGCCGAGAGAAGTAAGTTCTTTATATAATATGTTCATATTCTTTTCATATACCGATAAATCTGAGGTTAAATCCAGTACCTGCGCTACGGCAAGCTGAATAATGGAGGGCGGGCAGTTATGCCCTGTTCCTCTTGAAATCTGGCCGCACATATTTGTTATATACTCTGCGTCGGTACATTCCGGATTTACTGCAACATACCCTATTCTCTCTCCCGGAAGTGAAAGTGACTTGGAATAGGAATAGCAGGAAAGCGTATTTTTATAAAATTTTGATATATAAGGTGAGTCTGTACCTTCAAAAATAATTTCCCTGTAGGGTTCGTCTGAAATCAGGAAAATATCATGTCCATACTCTTTTTCCTTAGCCTGCATAATGCCGGCCAGCTTTTGTATGGTTCCGGTTGTGTATACAATACCCGAAGGATTATTTGGTGTATTTATAAGAACCGCCATAACCTTTTCCGTAAGCATCTCTTCAAAGGCTTCAAAATTAACCTGAAAATCTTCAACATTGGCAGGAACTACTTTAAGAACCGCACCGCTTAGATTTATATATGGATTATATTCCGGAAAATAAGGAGCAAATGTGATAACCTCATCTCCCGGCTGTGTAACACATCTTACAGCATGCGCAATAGCTCCCGCAGCGCCGGTAGTCATAAAGATGTGATTTCCTGTATAGTTCATTCCAAATCGCTGATTCAGGGATTCGGCTGTTTTTTCCCGAACCGAAGGGATACCCAGACTCTGGCTGTAACCATGCAGTTCCATCGGGTCACGGGTTGAAATCAGGTCTATCATTACGTCGGTAAACTTCTGTGGCACAGGAACAGAGGGATTACCTAAACTGTAATCAAACACATTTTCATATCCGATTTCTTTTCCTCTGGCTGTTGCAAATTCAGAAAGCTGTCTTATAACAGATTTACCTTTTAACATATCTTTGTACTTTTGTACTATCATATCATTTCCTTTCCAGGCAACATTGTTAATGTCGCATACAAATTATCAAGTTTACTCAGACTTCTACAAATATTCAATCAATGCTTCATAACAACTCTCCGCATCTCTATAGCCTTCTTCATAAAGCGCATCAAGTTTTGCAATGTCTTTTTCCACTCTTCCCACATCGCTTTTATGTTTTGGACGAAGCACAAATATTTTATTCTTACTTTGCATCTCTTCAATATACTGCACTGTAGTATTATATGTTATATGCCTTTCACGCATCAGCTCATATACTTTGGGGTAACGTATGTAACGCGCCTTAATCATTGCTAACTGGGCCAAGTCTGCAGGTTCTCTTACATATCCCTCTTCCTTGGTCATTACTACTACATTTTTTCTGTTTCCATCTTTTATAGATCTTCTTACCGGTATCGAATCCGAAATACCTCCATCAAGATACAATCCGTCACCTATCCTGACATTCCTTGAAACCAAGGGAAGAGAACTGGATGCTCGTACAGCTGCAATATCCCTATGCATATCCTCAAGCGGCATATATTCTGCCTTACCCGTCTTAATATTGGTAACTACCGCGTATGCTTTGCCTTGGTAATTTTCAAACGCATCATAATCATAGGGGTTCAAATACTCAGGTATCAGCCCGTAGCACATATCGGCTCCGAACAGGTCGCCGGTTTTTATCAGACTTTCTACGCTGCAATATGCTTTTTGACCAAGATAGTCAACAGCAACCTGATATCCTCGTTTTTTCTGCTTTGATAAATAGCTGCACATATGGCAGGCTCCCGCCGATACACCATAGCAGCTTGAAAATTCAATACCTTTATCCAAAAAGAACTCTAACACTCCGGCGGTATACATCCCTTTCATTCCGCCGCCCTCTAAAACAAGCCCTGCCTGATACATAAATAATCCATCCTCTTTTTCAATTTGGAACCCGAATCTGTATTGCCTCTTTCTTATTTTCAACAATCACGTTCAAATGATCGCCACCGTATTCACCATCCAAAGTCCACGAAACTTCCTCATCCGATTCTATTATAAGTTTGGAAGTCTTAAAGCTTTTAATAAACTCAGACTGAATCTCTTTATCCGTAAGAGTTGCCATGATATTATTCATCTCTTTGGCAATAGTCGGCATCCTTACCAATGTCACCTCAAACAGTCCATCATTCAATTCCACATCTTTTCCGGTAATTCCCTTGAATCCTCCGACAGAATCAGAATTTGTTATCATACCATAAATAAAGTCGTCTTCAAGGCAAACGTCATCATAAGAAATTTTCATATGATAGGGTTTAATTGAAGAAAGTCTTTTAACACCTTCCAGAAGATACGCCGTATGTCCAAGAACATTCTTAATATCCTGCTTTGTCTCATATGACACATCTGTAAAAAGTCCAAAAGCCGCAACGTAAATAAAGTTGTCATCATTAAATGCACCAATATCACAGCCGAAATTTCTGCCGTTTACAACTACATCAGCCGCCTTTATCATATTTCTTGGAATCTTCAGACTATTAGCAAAATCATTGGTACTTCCCGCAGGAACATAACCTATAGGAAGCCTTTCCGTACATTGCATCATACCTGTAACGACTTCATCCAGTGTTCCGTCGCCGCCACTGCATACCACAATATCATAACCGTCCCTGCGTTCTCTTACAGCCTTAACAGCATCTCCTGGCTCCTGTGTCGGATATGCTGTTACTTCGTATCCTGCTTTTACAAAAATATCAATAATATCAAGCAGATTGCTTCGAATCTGTGCCTTCCCGGCTCTTGGATTATAGACAAAAAGCATATTATTACCCATATTAATCTCCCGTTCGTCCTGTGAAAAAGAGACTCCCGCAGCCGGAAATCTCTTTTATCGCATGCCTTACTGTTTGCCGCCCAAAAAATTTTCAATACCTGCAACTGCTGCCTCTTCATCGTCACCGTCCGCAATAACAGTCACAGTTTCACCCTGGTCAAGTCCAAGACCCATCATGCCCATTATACTTTTGGCATTAACCTTTTTGTTAGCTGACTCGATATAAACACTACTGTCATACTGGCTTGCAACTTGTACAAGCATAGCTACCGGTCTTGCTTCCAAACCGCCTTCCAACTTGATTTGGACCGATTTTTGAATCATAAAAACTCCTCCTTTATAACCTCATATGTTCAGCAATTTCACTTAATTTTCTAAGCCGGTGATTTACTCCGGATTTTCCTACCGCAGGCTCCAAATATTCCCCCAATTCTTTCAATGGTGCCTCCGGGTACTCCAGACGGACCTCCGCCATCTGGCGTAGATTGTCCGGCAATTTTTCAAAGCCGTATTGTTCTTTTATCAATAAAATATCTTCAATCTGCTTAGATGCCGCATTAACCGTTTTGGTAATATTTGCGGTTTCACAGTTTACACGCCTGTTAATAGAATTACGCATATCTTTTACTATCCGGAGATTTTCCAGATTCATCAAAGATACATGTGCCCCCATTACATTAAGCAAATCTACAATTCCGGCTCCTTCTTTCAAATAGACTACATAATATTTCTTACGTCTGATTATCTTGGCTTCTATTTGAAATTCCTGAATTATGTTTCGTAACTGTTCTGCCTGTAAAATACTGCTGCATACAAATTCAAGATGATAACTTTTCTGAGGGTCGCTCATAGATCCCACACACAGAAAAGCCCCTCTTAAATAAGCCCGTGCACAACAATTGTTTTTAATTAATATAGAATTTACCGGCACATCAAGTGAAATAATATGATGGCTGCTATCATACAGGTGCAGAGCCTGAAGAACCCTTTCCTCACCCGATTCCTGCATAGCATTATATATATTAAAGGTTTTTTCCAATAATGTAAAGCATTTTCTGATAACTGCTTCATTTTCCATCGCTTCTAATCTTAAATGAAGATTATCATCCGTAAGACGTCCTGCAAAATGTATTAAGGCTGCTAGCTCCGCCAACTGGCAGTGTCTTGCGGAATTTATATAAGCCGCCAGTTCTTCTTTAACCTCTCCGGAAAACGACATGACTGTCACCTTCTTATCTTATATCTCTGTGGTACAATTTAAGTCCATAGCTGCCATGGTTCTTCATTCTGCCATATAATTCATTGGCAAGAGTAACGCTTCTGTGTCTGCCGCCTGTACAGCCAATTGCTATAACCAGCTGATATTTTCCTTCTTTGATATAATTTGGAATCAAGAAGTTCAGCATGTCCACAAGTTTATCCATAAAGTCAGAGGCTTCCAGAAAACTCATAACATAATCCTGTACCTCTTTATCATTACCGGTCTTGTGTTTCAATTCATCAAAGTAAAACGGATTCGGCAGGAATCTGACATCAAAAACCAAATCCGCATCTGCCGGAATTCCGTTTTTAAATCCAAAGGAAAGAA
Source organism: Lachnospiraceae bacterium (assembly GCA_022510545.1). GTDB lineage: Bacteria > Bacillota > Clostridia > Lachnospirales > Lachnospiraceae > UBA3282. The sequence continues at coordinate 6,343 of JAFLTG010000071.1, forward strand.
TCGTTACCATCAGAGAATTATAATCCTCATTTCTGACAAATATACGATCCAGTTCTTCCTTCAATTCTCTTGTAAGCAGATTGGAGGTATCAATAATATAATCTGCATTTTTCTTGATACCTTCCAGGATCTCCCTTTCTTTTTCAACGCCTTCTGCCACCCGGCCTTCCGGGGAAAGAGGATGCATTCTTCTTGTTTCCTTATAACGCTTAATAAGTACGTTATCACTTGCATCCATAAAAAGAATTTCAAATGTATAACCATCATCTTTAAGTTTTTGCAGTATTCTGTGTACATCCTCAAAGGGCTGGTCTGCACGTACATCCAGTCCCAGCGCCACCTTTGTAATTTCCGTGCCCGGTGTCATTATAAGTTCCATAAATTTTTCAATAAGTGGAACCGGCAGATTATCAACACAATAATAACCTGCATCTTCCAGCATCTTAAGTGCGGTACTTTTGCCTCCGCCACTCATTCCGGTCACTACTACAAATCTCATCCTATAACCCGCTTTCTTTAGAATTCTCCCAGAAAAATAACTTCCGGCTCTAAAGTAACCTGAAAACGTTCCCTAACTTTTTCCTGAACTTCTTCAATTACCTCTTTAATATCTGCCGCTGTTGCGGTTCCCGTATTGATAACAAACCCGCAATGTTTATCCGAAACTCTGGCCCCTCCAATACTGTAACCCCGCAGTCCCGCATCCATTATCAACTTTCCGGCAAAATACCCTTCCGGTCGTTTGAAAGTGCTGCCGGCACTGGGAAAATTAATCGGCTGTTTACTCCTGCGTTTCTCCATAAGCTCTTCCATTTTCTTACGAATTTCTTCCTTATTACCTTTCTGCAAGCGCAAAACAACCTCTAACACTATAAAGGGTCTGTTCTTAATAATACTGGTACGATAACCAAATTCCATAGTATCATTATCCAATATCAGAATCTTACCTTCCTTATCCATAACCTTGACGGACTCTGTTATCTGTTTCATTTCACCGTCATAGGCACCTGCATTCATAACTATTCCTCCGCCAACGCTGCCCGGAATCCCTACCGCAAATTCCATTCCGGTAAGTTCGGCATCTCTTGCAACTACTGCGGTTTGTGTCAAAAGGGCTCCGGACTGAGCGATAATTCGGTTATCTTTAACCTCGATTTTGTTCATCCCTGCGCCAAGACTGATTATTATACCTCGATAACCTTTATCTCCTACAAGGAGATTACTTCCGTTTCCTAGAATAAAATACTCCTGATCCACCTGATTAAGATACGGAACCAACTCTATCAATTCTTCTTCCTTTTCTATCAAAACCATGCATTCAGCTTCTCCACCCACCTTGAAAGTAGTGTGTCTGCTCATAGGTTCATTAAACAACACTCTGTCTTTAGGAATAATATTTTTAATATAATCATACATAGATGTTCCCAAACTCAATTCTGCCCCGTCTCATTTCTTAAT
>JAFLTG010000071.1:7900-13140 GCA_022510545.1 Lachnospiraceae bacterium
CTAATACCATTTTGGCTGCGCCATAAATTCCCGCATCATTTCCAAGCGATGCCAGCGCGAACCGAGTATCTCTGCTGCCATGGAAAACCGTTTCTTCAAATGCAGGCCTGATATAGTCAAACAATATCTCACCGGCTTTGGAAACGCCGCCTCCAATAACAAATATTTCCGGGTTTATAATACCGGCAATAATTGCAAGTCCTTTGCCGAGATAATTTCCAAATTGTCCGGCAATCTCAATCGCCAATTCATCTCCTGCTTTTACCGCATCAAAAACAGCTTTTGCAGATAACTCTCCATTTCTTAATATACTTTCTTTATCACTTGCTCCCAATGATCTGCGGGCAAGCCTGGTAATACCCGTTGCCGAACCGTACTGTTCCAGACAGCCATGATTACCACAGCCACATTCTTCTGTTTCATTATCTTCCACATGAATATGTCCGATTTCTCCGCCTGCACCGGTTGCCCCGGAAAGTATTTCACCGTTAATAATGATGCCGCCTCCGATTCCTGTTCCAAGCGTTACGGCAACAATGTTTTTATATCCTTGTCCTCCGCCTTTCCACAGTTCTCCCAGCGCTGCCACATTAGCATCATTACTGGCTTCTATGCGGATTCCGTCAAGCAGACTTCCCAACTCTTTTTTGAGATCAAACCGGTTCCATCCTAGGTTAACCGCCTTATGAACTACACCGTCTCTATCTACCGGTCCCGGTACTCCTACACCTACTCCTGCAAGATTTTCTTTGACAATATTTTTTTCTTCCATTTTGCTTTTAATACTTGCAGCAATATCCGGCAGAATATTTTTTCCACCGTTATCGGTTCTGGTAGGAATCTCCCATTTATCCAGAACATTACCGTTAATATCAAACAATCCCAACTTCACAGTTGTACCGCCTACATCTACTCCAAAAATATGACTTTTCATAACTTATCCCCCTGTATTATCCGGTGTTAAGACCTATTCATCATCTTCCTCACGCTTCTTGGCAAGAGATTTCTGAACACGGTGATATAATTCCTGAGCTGCATTATAACCCATTTTCTTCTGTCGATGATTAACTGCCGCCGACTCACAAATAACTGCCAGATTACGTCCGGGTCTGATAGGAATATTATGACAAACTATCTTATTTCCAAGATATTCCGTATATTCCTCCTCTAAGCCCAGCCTGTCATATTCCTTATCTTTATCCCACTCTTCCAAGCGGATGACCAAATCCACCGACTGTGTATCTCTTACGCTGGAAGCTCCAAAAAGAGCTTTCACATCTATGATGCCTATACCACGCAGCTCTATAAAATGCTTTGTCACATCAGGTGCCGAACCCACCAAGGTGTCCTCACTGACTTTCCTAAGCTCAACTACATCATCCGTTACAAGTCGATGTCCTCTTTTAATTAATTCAAGGGCCGCTTCGGACTTACCGATACCGCTTTCACCGGTAATAAGCACGCCCTCGCCGTAAACATCCACGAGAACACCATGCACCGAAATACAGGGGGCCAGTTGTACATTCAGCCATCTTATAACCTCCGCGGTAAAAGCCGATGTTGCCTTCCTGCTCATCAAAAGCGGCACTCCATGCCTTACTGCAATTTCCCTGAATAAATCGTCCGGCTGCAATTCCCTGCAGAAAATAATTCCCGGAATCGGATTGGATAAGAATGCTTCATAATTTTCCAGCTGAACCTTTCTATCCAGACTAATCATATAAGAATATTCGACAAATCCTATCACCTGCAGACGGGACGCATCAAAATGTTCAAAATATCCGGCAATCTGAAGCGCAGGTCTGTTAATATCCGGCTGAGTAACTTTTATTTTAGAAATATCAATTTCCGGTGTGAGGTTTTCACAATCCATTCTTTCAATTACTTTAGATAAGCTGATACTTGACATAAATCGTTCCCCCATAAATTTAATTTTCTGTACTGTATCACATCCACAAAATCTTCGGAATATATTTTAGCACAATGAAGCTGCAATATCAATCTATCTTGCCTTCCTGTCATTCATAAAAATTCGCTAATCCGTACTTGTGTCTCCTTCTGTTTCCTCCGTATGAAAAAATTCATATACCTGTCTCGCAATATGTTCCGGAATCTCTGAAACTTCACAAAGCTGATCAACCTGTGCATTTTTTATTTCTTCTATAGATTTAAAATGTTTCATCAATGCCTTACGTCTGGCCGGACCAATACCGGGGATATCATCCAGCATTGATTTGACCTGTGCTTTAGAGCGCAGGGAACGATGATATTCTATCGCAAACCTATGTGCCTCATCCTGTATTCTTGTAATAAGTTTAAACCCTTCGGAATGTGTATCAATGGGAATCTCCACATTATTATAATAAAGTCCTCTGGTTCTATGATTATCATCTTTGACCATGCCGCATACCGGAATGTCAATATGCAATTCGTCAAGCACCTGCAGTGCCACATTAACCTGCCCTTTTCCGCCATCCATCAAAAGCAGATCCGGAAATTTTGTAAAGCTGCCGAATTCTTTATCAATCTCCTTCCTGTCAAGCTCCGCCTTTTCCTCCATACCGTGTATGAATCGTCTGGTAAGCACCTCTTTCATACAGGCATAATCATCCGGCCCTGAAACCGACTGTATTTTAAATTTCCTGTAATCGCTGCGCTTCGGTTTACCTTTTTCATAGACAACCATGGAACCCACGTTGGCAAAACCGCTTATGTTGGAAATATCAAAAGCTTCCATACGACTGACTGCTTCAAGTCCAAGAAGTCCTGCAATTTCTTTAACCGCACCTATCGTACGTCCTTCTTCCCTCTTAATACGCTCTTTATCCTGACTTAAAACAAGCTGTGCATTTTGTGCCGCCAGCTCTACCAGTTTCTCTTTGCTGCCTTTCTTAGGAACCCGCAAATATACTCTGCTGCCCTTCCTCATACTGAGCCATTTTTCCAGAATATCAATATCCGCAATATCCTCCTGCAGCATAAGCTCCTTAGGTATAAACGGTGTGCCTGCATAAAATTGCTTAACAAAATCCAGCAGAATCTGAGCGCCATCATAACCTGACACATGTGTCATATAATAATGTTCCCGCCCTATTAATTTACCGCCTCTTACAAAAAATACCTGCACAACTGCATCGGTTTCATCTTTTGCCAGGGCTATGATATCCTTGTCTTCGCCATCACTGTCGGTTATCTTCTGCTTTTGAGCCACGCTTTTGACACTGTTATACAAATCCCTGAATCGAATAGCCTCTTCATAATCAAGACTCTCAGATGCCTCTTTCATTTTCTGCTCAAGTTCCTGCAAAACAGGTTTATAATTCCCGGTCAGGAAATCCAGTGCCTGTTCAACGCGCTTTCTGTATTCTTCCTTGCTGATGTAATCCTGACAGGGAGCAAGACATTGTTTTATATGATAATTCAAACACGGTCGATCAAGACCAATGTCTCTCGGAAGTTTACGATTGCAGGTTCTTAGCTGATACAGTTTATTCATCAGCTCTATAGTATCTTTTACCGCTGCCGCACTCGTATACGGTCCGAAATATTTGGACTTGTCATATTTTTTTCTGTCGGTAAAATTATTCATATCCCGTGAGAACAAAATTCTTGGATAATCCTCGCCCATAGTAACCTTTATATACGGATAGGTCTTATCATCTTTCAACATGGTATTATACTTCGGACTATGCTCTTTTATCAAATTATTTTCCAGAACAAGAGCCTCTAATTCCGAATCGGTTACTATATATTCAAATCTTGCAATCTGCTCAACCATTCTGTCTATCTGCGGTCCACGCCCTACTATTTTCCGAAAATACGAACGTACCCTGTTGTGAAGATTAATCGCTTTTCCTACATAAATTATTGTATCATTTGCATCATGCATAATATAAACCCCCGGACTGTTAGGGAGTTTTTTTAATTCTTCCGCTACATCAAACATTGTCTTCTCCGATTTCAAAACAGCATAAGGCAAAGCCTGTTATTCTGCTTTGCCTTTGCTTTCACTTATGATTCATTTGTATCTGTACCATTTATATTCGGTTCATTTGTATCGGGTCTATTCTCATTTAATCTATTCTCATCAGGCTGCTCGGCTATATTATTACTTTCTTTCCTTAAGGCCTGTGAGAAATCATACTCTATATTCGATTGTGAAAAGCGGCCTACATTAGGCTGATCCGTTGACTGATTTGGTCGATATTCCTGCCGGTTCTCCATTTGATGATTTAAACTATTTTCTTGCGTATGAGTATCATACGACTGCAGCTGACTTGTTTGCTGCTCTTTGCTTTCAGTCTTCTCATCCTCTGCATTCTTATGAGGATCTATCTTAAACCGCTCTTCCTTATCGTTTTTCTTATCGTCTTCCTCCGGTTCAGGAATACCCTTTTCCTTACGATATATCTTCATAAATTCCTTACCGGTAATCGTCTCTTTTTCAATCAGATAATCGGCAAGCTTATCCATTAATTCCCTGTTCGACTTAAGCAGCTTCTTAGCCTGCTTATAGCTGTCATGCAATAGCTTCATAACTTCCGTATCAATATCTGCTGCAGTCACATCCGAACAGGTAAGAGAAGCTCTTCCGTCCAGATATTGGCTCTCCACGGTGGCGAGTCCCATCAGTCCGAATTTCTTACTCATACCGAATCGGGTAATCATATTACGGGCGATGCTGGTCGCCTGCTCAATATCGTTTGCCGCCCCTGTCGTTACCGTATCGAATACTATCTCTTCCGCTGCACGACCGGCCAGCAGCCCTACCAGCCTGTCCTTAAGTTCTGCTTCCGTATCAAGATATTTTTCTTCCTCAGGCACATGCATAACATAACCCAGCGCACCCATTGTCCTTGGTACTATTGTAATCTTCTGTACAGGCTCGGAATTTTTCTGCAATGCACTGACAAGAGCATGACCGACCTCGTGATACGAAACAATCTTACGCTCTTCCTTGCTCATAATACGATCTTTTTTCTCTTTTCCTACAAGTACCTGCTCTACTGCATCAAACAAATCCTTCTGGCTTACAAATTCCCTGCCCAATTTAACTGCATTGATTGCCGCCTCATTAATCATATTGGCAAGGTCTGAACCGACCGCACCGGAAGTTGCAAGCGCAATTTCATCCAGGTCAACGCTTTCATCCATCAGCACATCTTTGGAATGAACTTTCAATATTTCCACACGACCTTTTAAGTCAGGCTTATCTACAATAATTCTTCTGTCAAAACGTC
>JAFLTG010000072.1 GCA_022510545.1 Lachnospiraceae bacterium
GAGGGCGATTTCGCGCCGCTTGCGTAAGCATTAGACAATCTACGCGGGAATGCTATAGAATTTCTTATTTCCGTACAACGACTCATAACCGACTTACTATGTGCCCCGTACAGCCCCCGATATCGTCTCTTCTCCATCCCCCTGCCCCACACAAATTTAAATTTTATTAAACGGCTCCTTATAACACGCCACACTTCCCAACTCTTCCTCTATTCTAAGCAGCTGATTATACTTAGCCACCCTGTCAGTCCTGCACGGTGCACCGGTCTTGATCTGTCCTGCATTCACCGCAACAGCAAGGTCGGATATAAAGGTATCCTCGGTCTCGCCCGAACGATGCGAAATAACGGTCTTATATCCGTTCTTATGTGCCATCTCAATCGCTTCCATTGCTTCGGAAACCGTTCCGATCTGATTTACCTTTACCAAGATTGCATTGGCAACATTCAGTTTAATTCCTGCATCCAGCCTTTTTGTATTGGTAACAAAAAGATCATCACCCACAAGCTGAATTTTTTCTCCCAAGGTCTTGGTAAGCAGCTGCCATCCGTCCCAGTCATCCTCAAACAGACCGTCTTCAATGGAGATAATCGGAAAACGTTCTACCAGATTTTCATAATAGGAAACCATCTCAGCTGCACTTCTCCTGACATCCTGACCGGTCATTCTGGATTCCCCTGGAAAATAATAGGTTCCGGATTTCTCATCATATAGTTCGCTGGCCGCTGCATCAATAGCAATCTTAATATCCTGCCCCGGTGTATACCCGGCCGCCTCGATAGATTCCACAATAAGGCCTAAAACTTCCGCCGCATCGGACAGCGACGGAGCAAAACCGCCCTCATCTCCTACACCGGTTGATAGCCCTCTCTGATTACATATTTGTTTAAGGTTATGATATATTTCGGCACAGATTCTAAGACCATCCGCAAAACTTTCCGCCTGCACCGGCATTATCATAAACTCTTGAAAATCCACGGTATTATCCGCATGTTTTCCGCCGTTTAGAATATTCATCATTGGAACCGGCAAAAGTCTTGTGTGAGAACCGCCAAGATACCTATAAAGAGGCATTCCAAGCGCATTGGCACAGGCCTTTGCACAGGCCATGGATACCCCCAGCGTTGCATTTGCACCCAGATTTCCTTTGTTATCCGTACCATCCTGCTCTATCAGCATACGGTCTATCAGGCCTTGGTCAAGGGCATTTAAGCCCAGAAGGTTCTCCCTTATTTTTGTATTTACATTATTGACTGCCTTGGTCACTCCAAGACCATAATATCTGGTTTCACCGTCGCGAAGTTCCACTGCTTCAAATTTTCCGGTGCTTGCTCCGCTTGGTACCGCTGCCCTTCCCATTATCCTTCTTCCTTCAGGCTCCATATCTACCGTAACCTCAGCTTCTACCGTAGGATTTCCACGGGAGTCCAATATTTCTCTGGCATGTATTTCTGATATGCGTAATATCTGTGTCATAATCAGCCTCCTTATTAAACATACATATCCTTTTTTAGTATGCCCAAGAAGATTTGATTTAACACAACTCACCATAGATAATAAAAAAGAACTTCCAAGACAGACTGCATAACACAACCTTTGGGAAGTTCTTTTTTTCATTAATAAGCATTCCTATTGCTTCCAATAATCTGCGATGTTTGGGCGTAAGCACAAACTCGCGGCTGAAAAATTTATTTTTCAGCCTATTCGTTACGTATAGCCGCAAGCGGACTCAGTTTCATTGCACGCAGAGCTGGGAAAAATCCTGCCACCATTCCGACCAGCACCGCAAATACCAGAGATATAAGTGCCAGCCAAAAAGGAATATATGATATGTTTGAAACATTCATATAACCACTGGCTCCTGCCGCGATTTTATTTATCACAATTGATAATATATAGCTCAATATCAGACCGATTATACCGCCTATAAAACCGATAAATCCCGCTTCCAACAGAAATAATGCTCTTATATTGCGTAAGTCGCAGCCAAGCACTTTCATAACACCAATCTCTTTAGTACGCTCATAGATGGACATCATCATTGTGTTCGTAATTCCGATTGCCGCTACAAACAGAGAAACCGCTCCGATACCTCCAAGCACCATTTGTACATAACCCATTGTCTGTTGGTCTGATTGTATCCACTCGGCATTGCTGTTTGCCTGATATCCCATTTCGGTAATCTGATTCTGCACTCCTGTAACATAGTCCATATTGTCAACATCAACAACAAGCTGGTTATAAAAGATTTCCTTATAAGGCTTACCTGTTTTCATTGAAGGCTGCCCCGGAATGACCTTATTCTTAAAAACTCTCTTAAGCTCCGGAATCAACTTATCAATATCACATATCGTATACCACCCGTATCTGGTCCAGCCTTCCTCGGAAGTCTTCTCAACACCGCAGGTATTGATCAGATACTTCTTGGGTGGCGGTACCACGTTTTCACCATCATTATACTGTGACTGCCAGTAAGCGTCCGTATCAAAAATAATGAAAATCGGATCATTCATAAGATCAATATCCGGAAGTTCACCAGTCTCCCAATAACTGGAACCTGTCTTTGCATTATAAAAATCCTGTAAAACCTGTGAGCCGTAAAAAAACTGTAATTCGTTATCCTGTGCCGATGGCAGTGCACCTTCACCCACCTCTATACCAAGATTCTCAATCGCTTCAAGCGACATTCCCTGTAAACTAAGATAAGACTGATAGTTACCGTATTTAGCCATCGCAGATACCTGAAGCATAGGATATACGGCTTTAACATGGTCCATATTGCTAATTGTCTCTATTAAATTGTCATCCAGTCTCAGTTCTTCATCTGATGAGCTGTCTCCATACCAATAATTCGGTGAATAAACTGTAATCTGTGTCAGACTTCCGTAGGACTCATATTGCTCAAGGAGTGAGCGGCTAAGCCCAAGTCCAAGCGAAATCATTACTACAATCGAGGCAACACCTATCACAACACCCAAGACTGTTAAAATAGTCCGCACTTTTCTCTTCCATAAATTGCTGCTGCTCATTCGCAGCAAATCAAGGAGCTTCATATATTAACCATGCCTTTCTCTTACATCAGCAAATGTGACTGTTAAATTTCCATATCAATTAACTGTTAATGGTCTGTACTTTTTATTAATCATCCTTGGAATCATCTGAATTAATATCTTCCTCTATAGCCAGTAAATCATCAGCAAGCAATGCAGCCGCCTTTTTCTTTTTCCTCAAGTGTAAGAATACAACAGTTCCTGCACCAACTGCCGCAAGCAATAATATAACGATAATTGCGATTATCTTACCTTTTTTGGGTTTGGGCTGTTCTTCTTCCATACCATCAAACATCATATCATCGCCCATAAATTCATCGTAGAACTCTTCAGAAACCCATAAAGTGACAGTCTTTGTCTCCGTTGTTACGTTTCCGGCATCATCTTCATAGGATATCTCCACATTAATTGTGCCGTCATCCATAGTGGCAGCCATTCCGGTTAACATAACATCTACATTTCCGGTTCCTCCGGATGTCAGATTTCCTACAAAGGCGGTTGCCTCATCAATGGAATCAGCCACAAACTTAACCTGTGTATTATAGAGCGTAGTTTTTCCCGTATTATAAATACTGAACATAACATTCGACTGTGAGCCAACCGTAATATCTCCCGGAATTACCTCGGGTGTGCTGATATCAAAGCGGCTCTCCTGCGAAATCGGAATCGATACACTTGCAGTATCAGTCAAATCAAACATTGAGCCTGCATCATATTTCATATTCACATCAAGCACATAAGGTTTTTGCGCCAGATCAGCTTTCGCAGTCATCTCAATAACGATATCCGCGTCGGTATTGGGTGAAATACTGTCCATATAAACCGAACTTGCTCCCGATGTCGGCAGAAATGCCGAGTATGTGTTTGTTTTATCTTCGCCTTCCACCGCTGCCTGCATATCAAATAAAAGGTTTGTAACAGGTACATCCTTGGATGTATTTTTTACATGAATAGTCAGAACAAAGGTATCCCCGGCAAAAACCTCTGCGGGATTGGTTTCAAAACCCGTAACTACTATCCTTGGCTTGGAATTGCTTGTCTCCTCTCCGGCGCCTCCTATAGTACCGTTTCCCGGTTTACCGATAGTACGTACATAAACTGTCAGCACCTCCGGTTCCTCAATACGGATTCCCGCTTTCGTATACCACACATTGAATTTTAACGGATAATACCCGCTCATTACATCTTCTCTTGCGGTAAAAATAAAGGTAAACTCCCTGCGGTTAGCCATTGCGCTGTCATAAGTACTATTTCCGGGAATAAACGGTTCCGTCTGCAGATAACTTGTCATATCAGGCACAAAAGGCCACTCAGATACAATCGGAGATGTCTGAGGCTCGATAATAAGGTCGTTTAACTCTTCAGTACCAAAATTAATTATGGGAAGCACGATAGAAACCGTATTACCATAACTTACGGTAGGGGTAGACCAGTTATCGCCCACCTGTAAAAATTCACTCGTTGTAGCACTGACCTGCGATACTGCCGTGGACTCAAGATTTCCTTTAGCCGAAGCCACATAAGACTGCAGCTCTCCCACTGTCATATCGGTATATGCAATGTAATAAACCGCACTGTCAAATACCTTCTGCATAGCTTCAATAACCTTTTTATCCAGATTATACCTCACTTGCAAGCTCTTCATATAATAATACAAATCCTCGTCAGCATCTGATCTGTCGTTATCATTAATAATCCGGCTGCTGTCATCATTATTATACTGATAAGTACTATTATTGCCTGTATTGCTATTTTCCGAGGCTTCCACAGTAAGTCCAACCGGCGACACCAGAACGCATGTTCCTATTATTCCCAGCATCAACAAGCCTTTTTTCCATAATTTTGTTAAACACATAACAAATCCCCTCCATAAACAAATCCAAGTTCTATCTATACACAGGCAGGGCGTATAATCACTCGTCCTGATTTTTTCCTCTATTATCCTCAATCTGCACAATCTTTCCGTCCCTAATATGAAAGATCACATCCGCGAAACCGGCAAGATAATTATCATGCGTTACCATTACAAGAGTCTGATTCTTCTCCCTGACAATCTTCTTCATCAGGTTCATAACCTCCACCGAAGTATTGGAATCCAGATTTCCAGTTGGCTCATCTGCAAAAATAATCTCAGGTTCCACAACTAAGGCTCTTGCCACACCTACTCGCTGCTGCTGACCACCGGACATCTGATTAGGCTTGTGTTTCTTATGCTTTGTTAAGCCAACCAAGTCCAGCATGTCCTCCGCCTTCTTATTGCGGGTCTTCTTGTCAATACCTTGAAATGTCAGCGGGAGCGCCACATTTTCTATGGCATTCATTGTTCCCATCAAATTAAAAGACTGAAAAATAAACCCTATATGCTCCCTTCTGAAAGCAACAAGCTGGTTCTCGGTCTTTTTCTCCATATGTTCTCCGGCGATTATTATCTCTCCCTTGGTCGGTTTCTCCAAACCTGCCATCATATTAAGCAGGGTGGACTTACCGGAGCCGGAGGTTCCTACGATTGAGCAAAAGTTTCCCCTGTCTATCGTAAAATCAACTCCGTTAAGGGCTCTGACTCTGGTCTCGCCTACGCGGTATATTTTGTATAAGTCTTTTACACGTATTACGGGTTCAGATTGATTCATATACTTTTTCCTTCCGGATTGCATTATATAAAATTATTATTGTTTTTTGTTATAGTTAATACTCTTTCTGAATTAAAGTTATTTTGGAACTTAATGTGAAAAAATCCCACAATTTCCAATACTTTAATATGATAGCTATTATAAACCTTTTTGCCATAAAGTGGTACTGTTTTCTTCAAATAAATTTCTTAATTTTTCTTAATTTTTTATTAATAAAACATTTAATAATTTACTTTAAGATACAACCTTATTTAACTAATATATATGCTTTGAATTTATATAATTTAATATTAAAAAAATTTAAGACTACATTTATTATATTCGCTTTTGTTACATTTTTCAATATATATTTCGCTATAAGCGATATTTATACATCAATTGATTGTGTATATAATATTGAATTTATTCTAAAATATATAAAAAGGAGCTGCTAATGACTGATACAAAATTAATAATCGGCAAAAGAATACGTAATTTGAGGCTTGCACATAAATTAACCCAGGCACAATTTGCAGAACTTATAGATATTTCAGTTAACTTTCTTTCTGAAATTGAAAATGGTAAAAAAGGGATGTCGCAGGATACTCTTTACAAACTATGTTCTAAATTTTCCGTGTCAGCCGATTATATTCTGTTTGGCAGCGAAACCAATTCTGACAGCATCTCTTCTTCTGATATTATCGAATATGCCAACAACTTAGACTCTAATGAACTTGAAGTCTTATCCAATTACCTTTTATCATTGATAGACTTGCGTAATAATATTAATTCTTAATGCCTTATTAATAAATCTAATGTCAGAACATAATTTAAATGTTATTCTTTCTGCCTTTTTATTTATCTATTTTAATGTAAAAAGGGTGCCCCTCCTATGATCTTAAATCATAGTTACGGGACACCCTATATTATTCATATATACAATGCTATTAATGTATGGTTTAGAATCCGCTGTTAGTACCCTTTAATGTAGCGCCTCCGATGTTATTTTTACCATTCTTGGAAGTACAATCCTGGATGATTGCCTTACCGAAAGTTACCTTATAGCCAAGTGCGGAAGGTGTTCCGCTTGCAGGCCAGTTATAATTGTATTTCTTGTTTGAGTCTGCAATACAATTCTTCATTGTAACTACACCGCTCTGGTTGTTACGATCAAATCCGCTTGCATAATTTCCTTTTGCAGTACATCCGATAAGTGTATGATTTAAAGGATCCAGATGAGCTGCAACTCCGGGAGTCTTGTTATCAACACCGCCCATCTTGAAGCCGTTTCCATCACCCATAATACCATCGCAAAGACCATTATAGTTTGCCTGACAGTTTACCAGAGTTACTGCCCCGTGTGCCGCATAGCAATCCCAACCGTCATCACTGTTATATTCAGCCACACAGTTTTCAAAGTAGTTACCTTCGCCACTGTGAAGTTTAACTGCAAAACCGTCTGCATTTTCGCCTGCCGCATCAGCATTGTGGTGAGAAGTACAGTTATAGAATTTATTGTTTGCGCCGCCGTCGGATATCTGGAAACCTGCATCCTGATTGTAGCAGCATGTTACATACTTAAATGTATTGTTAGAACCTGTTATATAAATACCGTTGTCTGAAGCATTTTTTACTGTTATATTCTCAATTGTACTTCCGTCGTTCTTAAGTGTAATACCTCTGCCTGAGCTTCCACTGGTCTGTGAAAAGTCGATTGTTGCATTGTTCTTACCTGAGATATTTACTTTAGCAGGAAGGGAAATAGCTCCTGACTTTACTGTTCCGTCAATAACGATTGTGTCGCCTGCTTTTGCTTTCTTAACTGCATCAGCCAAAGAAGTTCCGCCATTTTTAACTGTAATAGTGCTTCCTGATGAAGAACTGCCTGAGCTTGAGCTTCCTGAAGAACTACCTGATGAAGAGCTTCCTGAACTTGTGGTTCCGTTAAAATCAACCTGAATCTTATATATATTTATACCACTTGCTGCAGAATAGAGGTAAACCGAACCTGCAGAACCGGAATAGCTGTATGTTCCCTGAGATGCGGTTGAGCTTGCACTGATCGTATCAAGCTGCTTTCCGTTTGCATCTGCCATAACAAGTGTTCTTGTGTCGTTTCCGCTGCTTCTAAGTACTACCTTGATTGTTGAATTACCCTGCACAGGAACTTTTATTGCACGATAAGATGTACTTCCAGAGCCTTCAAGTGCCAGTGCATATGTGTAGGATGTACCGCTTACAGTAGCATTTTCAGCCTTTACTGACATTGTCTTAGAACTTGTTGCAACCAATCCCAGTCCGTCTACTGTCTTTGTAGATGAAATCGTTCCCAAACTCTTGAAATCAGCATCTTTAAAATTCCAGGAAGATGATGAAGACTGTGTAGAGCTTGAGCTGCTTCCTGAAGATGAACTGCTTGAACTTGAGCTGCTTGAACTTCCTGAAGATGAACTTCCTGAACTTGTAGTTCCACTATAGTCAACCTGAATCTTGTATATATTAATGCCGCTTGCAGCAGAGTAAAGATATACGGAACCTGCTGAACCGGAATAGTTGTATGCTCCCTGAGATGCGGTTGAGCTTGCAGCAATAGTACCAAGTTGTTTTCCGCTTGAATTTGCTACAACAAGTGATCTTGTGTCGCTGCCACTGCTTCTAAGTACTACCTTGATAGTGGAGTCGCCTTCTACAGGAACCTTCACTGAACGATATGATGTGCTGCCTGCTCCACCAAGTGCCAGCGTATATGTATAAGATGTTCCATTAACAGTTACAGATTCAGCCTTTACTGACATTGTCTTAGAGCTTGTTGCAATCAGACCAAGTCCGTCTACTGTCTTCGTAGATGAAATCGTTCCTAAGTTTTTGAAATTAGCATCCTTAAAATTCCAGGAAACGGATGATGCCGCTTCCACATTCAGCGAAGGTGATAAAGATGCGCACAACATAACTGCCGCAATAGCTGCTGATAAAAGTTTTTTTGTTCTCTTAAACATTTTGACCTCCCAATACATTATAAAGTTTTGTTTATTTTTGCTATTAAACTAAAGTGATAATTAAATTTTTCGTTATTTATTTACCACTTCCACCCAGTTTACATTGTATCACAACAACTTGACAATAGATATTGACGAAAAAACCAAAAAATTACAGGCGGTATTGTGCACTTTTCACAATACCGCCTACGTTTAATTCTTATCTTTTGACATATCTGCGTGTTTTACTATATTGATTTTACGTTTATTATTTTATCTGTGTCCTCTCCTCAACAAACTCCGGCACCTGACCGCCTATGAAATAATAATTTGCATATCCCTTGACATAGGGATAGTTCTTATTGTTTTTAAATGTAATCAAGATATTATAATGGCCATCCAGCATATCGGGTTTGCACCATGGAGTATTTATATTTGTCGAATAAATATATTTTACAATCTCGGCAATCTCATTTGGGTCATCAAACTCCTCGGTCACCGTTTCGACTCTGACGGCTCTTTCACCTGCTCCTATGCCTAGAACAGTCTCTGTATCCAATGGCTTAATATCAATATCGTGATTACGGCTTATAGTAAGACTCAGAACATCTTCTGCATTTGCCTCCATCGGGTAATATGCATCACACTCTTTCAGGCAGGCTATCGTATTTTCGAAGCTTTCATATACCGGCATATTGAATCGCATGTAGCTTATTCCCATAAATATTTCTATATATCCGCAAGGCAGGTTATTTCTTGCAAAGTCAAAATCAAAGTTTTCCATATCCTTTGTCCAAGCTTTCCCTACCTTTTCGGCATCCTGCGGCGGGATATTGCTTTCCACGATTCCATTTTTATAGGTAAGAGACAAATCACCGCGCTTAAATATTGATGGATCTTTTATAAGCTGGTAGCTTCCTTCCTTATACTCGCTGCTTCCCACTATTCTGTTCAAAAGTCCTGCACTTACTTTGTCATTAAAATCAACTATCATGATTCTGCTTACATTTTTTCCGGACTTAAGCCGGTATAAAACATAGACGCCTCTCTCATCCAAGCTCTTAGATTCAATATCACGGCTTCTTTTCGCAAGTTCCAGCACAGGCTCTGTATCGGTCAGAAACATATTTTCTTTAAGATATGTTCCGGGACCTATGACTCTTGTAAAATTATCATTTGAAATATCCAGATAGTTGCTTTCAAAGTTTAAGCATACCGCTATGCTTTCCACATCATCTGCATCCGGTATATAAGCATCATATCCCAATATATCGAAATAAAATATACTAAATATCGCCACGGCGATAATAACGGGAACTCCGCTTGTAACAGGACGTTTCACGGCTGCGCGGATATCAAACTCAAATATAACTTCCATAACTGCCGCGCAAAGCAGGGTTCCGATTATCATACTAAATACACAGATCACAGTATTTGAATACGCAACATCGTCCAGAATCAAACATATTACCAGTCCGACCGTAGCGGAAATCACAATTTTCAAAAAAGGTTTGGTCACATTAAATGTAATCGCTTTTCCTGCTGCTTCCGAAGGTCTTTTGAGATAACAGATATAAACCAGGATCCCTAAAATAAGTGCAGCTATGAACCATATTCCGCATAGTTTCATAACCGCTTTGGTAATATCGGAAAGTTCATCCATTCTTTTTAGAGCACCCATATTAAGTAAATGTCTGTAAACAACCGAAAATGATGATGACTTCACACTGCTTCCGTAAAAGTCATTGGCAGTTTTAAAAAATATATACTTAAGAGACGAATAAACCTCAACCCAAATAAGCCCTATAAATAGCAGTACGCCTACCGCCAGTGCGGTAACAAACATATGCCCGGTCAGCATAACCGCTAAAAGTGCCGTATTATAAACCACCATAAAATAAATAATATTTAAAAGAAAGGCTAGTGCACACTCTGCAAATGCCCTGGAAGATAAGGACCCCTGAGTTGCCGCAATAAGAATTTCCAGCAGTATACTTATAATATAAGGTATAACATAAATCAAAATTCCATTTATGTAAACCACTGCAAATCTGCTCTTTAATGAAACCGGCACACTATGATATGTGTCAATCTTTTTCCTGTCATATAGATAAGAAAAACCATGAATACCGATAAAAACCGCAAGGAATACGATTAAAACCGAAGAAAAACTCTGAAAACCAAGCGCATCCGTAGCCGCATCACACATTGCCTTCTTAAAAAGTTCTACGGTTTCATATGAACCTTCTTTATTCCAGTGCTTAATCCGGTTCAGATATATTATCAACACTCCCGGATAAACAATGATTTGCGATAAGATACTGATTATCCATACTATTAGTCTTCTTTTATTGTTTTCTCTGCAACTAACCAAGAATGAGCTTTTTGATGTCATAACCCACTACCTCCGTTTCGCTGATAAATATCTCTTCCAATGACAAAGGAAGTATCTCAAAGAACACTGTATTAACTGATGCAAAATGTGCCATTACCTCTTCTTTCGTGTTACGCACCGTTATCGTGCTGAGTGACCCCCTCTTTTCTTTTTGTAGGACTTCAAGTCCTCCAAGCGCCTTCTTTTCATCCTCTTCGGAAGAAAATACACACTGTACCTTCTGAATATTGCACTTCATATCTTCCAAATCTTTTGATAAAAGTACGCCGCCCTTATGCAAAAGTCCCACATGGTCGCAGATGTCTTCAAGCTCTCTTAAGTTGTGGGAGGCAATAACCGGAGTCAGACCATTCTCTTCCATCTCTTTGGCAAAAATACTTTTGATTCCCTGACGCATAACAGGGTCAAGTCCGTCGAAAGTCTCATCACACAGAAGATATTTGGTATGCGAGCAGATTCCCAAAAGAAGCGCGAGCTGTTTTTTCATACCTTTGGAAAAAGTGCTTACCTTCCTGCGTTTGTCGAGATTAAAGCTTACCAAATAGTCATAGAACTCATCTTTATCAAAGTCCTCATATATGCTGCTGTAATATTGCTCCATAGTCTCAGCGGTGCTGCCTGCAAAAAAGTATGGTTCATCTGATATGAAAAACATCTTCTGCTTGGCTTCCACATTGTCAAAAACCGGCATATTATCCACTGCTATGGTTCCTTCGTCCGGTTTAAGAACTCCGGTAATCATACGCAGCGCCGTGCTCTTGCCTGCACCGTTGGTCCCAATCAGGCCAAATACTGTATTTTCCTTAATCGTAACGCTGACTGAATCTACCGCTTTGATAGAATCAAAAGTTTTGGTTACGTTATACATTTCAATCATATACTTTTCCTCCATTAAACTTTCTGTCACCTACGATTCAATGCCTTGAATCTGCGCTATGATTTCTTCCTTATCTATGCCATACTCCATGGCTTCCTTTACCAGCTTAAGTATTTGCTCAAGACAACTTTTTTTGCGCTCTGTAAGGAGATGGTCACTGCCTGCAACAAAGTTTCCTCTCCCCTTAACCGTATAGATAAAGCCTTCACGTTCAAGCTCTGAATACGCTTTCTGGATCGTGTTAGGATTAATCGATAGTTCCATTGCCAGATTCCTGACCGATGGCATCTGCTCATCGGGCTGTAAAACACCTTTTAAAATAAGTGTCTTGAATTTCTCGGCAACTTGCTCATAGATTGGTCTGGTATCTTTGTAATCTATGATTATCATTTGCTTCCTCCCTTCTGAATGATATTAAATGACGTCTTAAGATGCATTATGTATATAGTGTAGTACAGTATATTAAGTGTACTATTTATGATAGTACACTTAATATACACTATTAGATATGATATGTCAATACATAATTTGGAAATTTTTTTGGAAAAATAAATTTTGATATTTTTTATAAAGATATGGGACAAACGATTTTGTTCAGTTACACAACACTGTTGATTACTAAAGCTAACCCGGATATTATCAGCATTATAATGACAATCTTTTTCATCCACTTCTCATCTAAAATTTTACTGCTAACCATTCCTAATGCCAATCCCAAAAGCATCAAAGGAATAAGGACTATTGCCTGTTTAATGGTTTGAAATGTAATAATCCCAAATACCGAATACATTATTATCCTAAATGTATTTTCCATCAAAAACACAACACATATATTAGCTTTAAAAGAATGACTATCATCTGTTACCCGATTAATGTAAGCTCCCAATAATGCACCTATCCCGTAAAGTCCACAAAGTAATCCTGACAAAAAACCAATAATCCCAAGTATAACTTTTGATTGTTTCATTTTCTTTGATTGAATTTCCCTAAGAAACATTTCTATTCCAATACAAATAATTACAAATCCTAAAAATATTTTTATTATAGTTGTGTTGGAATTTTTCAGAAACAATACTCCGGGAATACTGCCCACAATAACTAAAATTGCTAATGGAATGCAAATACTCCATTTGA
>JAFLTG010000073.1 GCA_022510545.1 Lachnospiraceae bacterium
TGGCAGACGCCCGGGACTTAAAATCCCGTGGGTAGTGATACCCGTACCGGTTCGACCCCGGTCTGCGGCATTATATAACCCCTGATATTTTAGGGGTTATTCCGCATCTTTAAAATCAGCACCGACTGACTGGTCGGACGGAAAAGAGGATACATAATGTTAGGAAAATTCAGCGTTAAAAAACCCTATACTGTTTTGGTGGGTGTAATTCTTGTAATCGTTCTTGGAGTTGTTTCTTTCACAAGAATGTCAACGGATTTACTGCCAAGCATAAGTCTGCCGTACGTAATAGTTATGACAACTTATCCGGGAGCCAGCCCCGAAACAGTGGAAATGGTAGTGACCAAACCCGTGGAGGCCTCCATGGCAACGGTCAGTAATATTGAACAGATCAGTTCCGTATCCAGTGAGAACTATTCAGTGGTCATTATGGAATTTGCACAGTCTACGGATATGAATGCGGTATCTCTGGAAATCAGGGAAAATCTGGATCAGATTAAAAGCTATTGGGATGATTCGGTTGGAAATCCTATAATTATGAAACTAAATCCGGATATGCTTCCCGTTATGATTGCAGCCGTCGGTGGCGTGGGTATGACAAATGCCGAAGTTAGTGAGATGACACAAAACACTGTAATACCTGAGCTTGAAAGTATAGAAGGTGTTGCATCCGCCAGTGCTACCGGTTTGCTTGAAGAAAGTGTCAACGTCATAATAAGACAGGAAAAAATTGATGCCATTAATGTCCAGGTCTTTGGCTACATAGATGATGAAATGGAAGAGGCCGTACAGGAACTTGCCGATGCCAAGCAAGAGATATATGACGGACAGAAGGAAATTGACGAGGCTAAGGTAGAACTGGAAGAAAATAAACAGAAACTTGTGGACAGCCAGAAAGAACTGGATGACAGCAAGGTCGAGTTAGAAGACAGTAAAAAGAAAATTGCGGATGGCAAGATTGAACTTGAAGAAGGTAAGACAAAACTTGAAGAAGGTAAGAATGAGCTTAACAATCAAAAGGCAGAGACCGCGTCGCAGCTTGCTAAGGCTGAAAGACAGCTTCTGACTGCTAAAGCGGATCTGGAAGCAGCTAAGACATATATTACAATGCAGCTTACGACTGCCCAGGCTACTATTGATGGGTATAAAAGCGCTGTGGAGAAGCTTAATTATACAATAGAGCTGTATGAAAATGCAGTTGCTGCTATAAATTTAATAGATTCTGTTCCGGCAGACGGTGAGATTGATGCGGCTACAAGGGCTATGTTATCGCAAATTCTTCAGATGGATGTCAGTGGAATGCCAGATGCGCAGATAAGGGCAATGCTTCCTGCAGCAAAAGCCACTATGCAGGCTATAATAGATGGAGTCAACGAAAAAGGCGGAGTTGAAGCGCTTAAAACGCAGAGAGATGAGTTTAATGGAAAAATTGCAGAGCAGGAATTGCTTATTACTACATTAAATGAGCAGCTTCCGACAATAGAAGCCAATATTGCTAAGCTTGACAAAGCCCTCACTGAGCTATATAAGGGCAACCTCACCGCAGCAATCGAGTTTGCCAATGCCCAGACCACTATCACTCTTGGTGAGATGCAGATGAGCACTCTGGAAACTCAGCTGGAAACCAGTGAAAAGCAGATAGAATCCGGAGAAGAGGCTCTGGTAGACGGGCAGGAACAGCTGGATAATGCCTGGGAGCAGCTTAAGGATGGAGAAGAACAGCTAAATGATTCTATAGAACAGTTAAAAGATGCATTGCAGCAGATTCTGGACGGAGAGGAAGAATTAGAGGAAGCAAGAGAAGATGCCAAAAATCAGGCAGACATGCATGGCATACTTACGGTAGATACGGTAAGATCCCTTTTAGCGGCACAGAATTTCTCTATGCCCGCCGGCTATGTTACAGAAGAAGGTATTGACTACCTTGTCAGAGTAGGTGATAAGCCGGAAGATATTGAGAAGCTTAAGAAGATGCCCCTTATGAATCCGGAAATGGACGGAGTGGACATAATCACCCTTGAAGATGTGGCAGACGTATTTATGACGGATAATTCTGCGGATATCTATGCGAATGTAAACGGCGAGCCCGGTATTATGATAACGCTTCAGAAACAGACAGGTTATTCAACAGGTGATGTTTCCGACAGGATACTTGATAAGTTTGAAGAGCTTCAGGAGGAAGATGAAAATCTTATCCTGATTACTTTAATGGATCAGGGAATTTATATCGACCTTGTTATGAACTCCATTATCAACAATGTGCTTTTCGGCGGTATACTAGCTGTAATTATTTTGATCTTGTTTTTGAAAGACTGGAGACCTACGGCAGTAGTTGCCATCTCCATACCGATAAGCCTTGTTACGGCGATTGTCTGCATGTATTTCAGCGGTATTACCCTGAATGTTATTTCCCTGTCAGGTCTGGCGCTTGGCGTTGGTATGCTGGTTGATAACTCCATAGTGGTAATAGAAAATATATACAGACTCAGAAGCGAAGGCTATTCAGCAAGAGAGGCGGCTGTTCAAGGTGCAGGTGAAGTAGCAGGGGCTATCGTTGCATCTACGCTTACTACAGTCTGCGTATTCCTGCCGATTGTGTTTACAGAAGGTATTACCAGACAGCTCTTTGTAGATATGGGTCTTACGATCGCATATTCATTGTTTGCCAGTCTTCTCATAGCCCTTACGGTGGTGCCGGCTATGGGTGCAGGCCTTCTTTCCAGAACCAAGATACATAAGGAAGGCAAGTTGTTTGGCGGCCTCATGAAGATATACGAAAAATTATTGGTATTTTCACTAAATTTCAAACCCCTTGTATTGTTGGCGGTTATCGTACTTTTAGTGGTAAGTGTTGGAGCGGCTATGTCCAAAGGTATTGCATTTATGCCGGATATGGATAGTACGCAGATCAGTATGACATTGAATATGCCCAAAGATACTCCGCTTACGGATACGGCGGTAGTTACTGATGAAATAATTGAAAAGCTGATGGAAATAGAAGAAGTAACGGATGTGGGTGCAATGGCAAGTACATCTTCCCTTGGTATGCTCTCCGGCGGCGGAAATTCAAGCACTAATCAGACAGTTATCTATATATCTTTACGTGAAGATAAAGAGAGAGACAATCTGGAAATAGCCGATGATATAAGTGAAAGTATCGCGGATATTCTGGAAGAAAATAATGCGGAAGCTGCAATTGAAACATCCACAATGGATATGAGTGCACTTGGCGGAAGTGGTATTTCCATTCAGATAAAAGGACGTGAGCTGGATACTCTGCAGAAGATTGCAAAGGATATAGCTGCAATTCTTGAAACCGTGGAAGGCACTACGGATGTATCGGATGGTATGGAAGAATCTACCGGTGAGATGCGTATTATAATTGACAGGAATAAGGCAATAGAGCATGGACTCACTGTTGCACAGGTATTTGCGCAGATTCAGGTTAAACTGGCAGATGCAACCAGTGCAACTACATTAGTAACCGAGATTCAGGAATATGACGTATATGTAAAACATGCAAATGATATGGCATTGACAAGAGAACTGGTTCAGGGTCTGGAGCTTGACAGAACCAAACAGGATGGCACCAGGGAAAAAATAAAGCTTACGGATATTGCAACCTTTGAAAGTACGCAGGCACCTAATTCCGTAAACAGGATTGACCAGACAAGATATATGAGCGTAAGTGCAGCGATTGCCGATGGCTATAATGTAGGCTTTGTTGCTTCGGATGTGCAGGATGCTCTTGCGGATTATCAGATGCCAAGCGGATACACTTATGTAATGAGTGGTGAAAACGAAACCATATTGGAAGCTATGGGTCAGGTCTTATTGATGCTTTTACTTGCGGTTATCTTTATGTATTTGATCATGGTTGCGCAGTTCCAGTCACTGCGCTCACCATTTATCATAATGTTTACCATTCCGCTTGCATTTACCGGAGGATTTCTGGGCCTTTTCATCAGCGGAAGCGAAGTGAGCGTTATTGCACTTATAGGATTTGTTATGCTTTCGGGTATCATAGTTAATAACGGTATCGTGCTGGTTGATTATATTAATCAGCTTATAGAAGGCGGCATGGAAAAAAGAGAGGCTATCATAACTGCCGGTCGAACCAGAATCAGACCCGTTATGATGACGGCACTAACTACTATTCTTGCACTTAGTACCATGGCCTTCAGTGATGATATGGGTGCGGATATGTCCAAACCTATGTCTGTAGTTACAATCGGAGGACTTATCTATGGTACCTTATTGACGCTGGTCGTTATTCCGTGTATTTATGATATATTTATACGTGTAAAAGGAGGCCCGAAAAGGAAAGGTATTTTTAGGAAGCTTATAGAGAAAACCGGCATTGTGAAGGGGGAGGATGCAGGAGACTATGAGTAAAAACTATTCACCAAAAGAAAAGGCCATTTTTGAGGCCGTGATTGAGTTATTTGAAGAAGGCGCGGATCTAAATAATCTGACTGTAGCAGAGATTACCGGAAAAGCCGGAATCGGTAAAGGAACTGCATACGAATATTTTTCCGACAAAGAAGAAATGATTGCCAAAGCGCTTTTCTATAATAGCGAAAATTTATGCAGACAGGTTTATAATGGAGTATGTAAGGAAAAAGATTTGCAGAGCAAAGTTAATTACGTATTACTTAAAATGGAGCAGCAGATATCGAAAGCGAACTGTATCCTTCGTTTAGTTATGATGATGTCAGAGAATTCCATGGTCAGTAAACGTATGAGAGAGATGGTTAATGAAACCCTCTCAGCAAAGGCCGCAGCAATAAATATAATTAAAAAAGTCCTGGAGGATGAATTCACTGACAGAGAAACACCCTCTGAGGACTTAATGGAATACCTGGCACTCTGTATTTACTCCAGGATAATGTGTTACGCTATGATTTTAAAAGATGATAAATTCAATAGTGAAGACAGTAGAAGTATAATGCGGAAATTAGTTACTGACGGCATCTGCAGGGATGTTAAAGCAGTATGAGAATAATATTAATAAGGCTCAAATAACATATTTAATAATTATTTAAGAGACCTCGAAAGGGAGAAAAGAGATATGGTATTTAAAAAGATGAAAAGCAAAATGTTATCTATACTGCTGGCAGCAGCCGTAACGGTCACTGCGGTTCCGTCTGTGCCTGTCATGGCGATGC
Source organism: Lachnospiraceae bacterium (assembly GCA_022510545.1). Taxonomy (GTDB): domain Bacteria; phylum Bacillota; class Clostridia; order Lachnospirales; family Lachnospiraceae; genus UBA3282. Next base: position 5,169 of record JAFLTG010000073.1, read on the forward strand.
CGGAAAATAAAAATGCAGAGAATGAAGAGGAAGTATATGTTTCTGAAACAGAGCCTGCATCTGATGATTTGGAATATTTGGAACAGGATGATTCTGTAGAAGAGCTATCTGAAGAAGTTTCCGAACCTGTATCAGAGGAGCTTTTAGAGAAATTAGATGTTAATGTCCGGGCAGTCGGATCAAACGGCATTTTATATGACGATGTTGCCTACCTGTCTGTGCAGGCATATAACAGTCTCTCGGAAGATGCACAGGAAGTATATATGGAAATGTGCGACTCCATTATGGAATGGAGAGAAAACGGAGAAGATGTTAATAATATTGTAATCGCAGTTGATGAAGACGGCGAATTGTCAATGTATATTTCTATGCCGCTGCAAAGTCTTTATACCGAAGCCGCGCAGCAGGTAGCAGATAGTCTGACAGGTGAAAATCTTGACGAAATTGCGGATATTCAAGATGAAAGCGGCGATGAAACCGATGCAGATTCTGAAGATACAGGCAAAGAAGAATCCGGTAATGATGCCGATGCAGAGGACAAAGAAGGATCAGAAAATGATGCCGATACAGAGGACAAAGAAAAGTCCGAAAATGATGCTGATGCAGAGGACAAAGAAGGATCAGAAAATGATACCGATGCAGAGGACAAAGAAGGATCAGAAAATGATACCGATACAGAAGGCAAAACAGATGCTGATGATAGTACCAATACCGAAAATATAGAAGACGAAGATAATGAAAGCGACTCTACAGATTTAGATGAAAATGCCGATAATGAAGAGGCAGCAACAGATTCTGAAAATAGTGAAGAAGCTTTAGATGAAGAAATCGGCGAGGCAGAAGAACCGCTCAACAGTGAAGTAGAAGAAGTAGAAATCGAAGAATGTATTATTGCTGAAAACCTTGAGCTGGCAGCTGCATATAATGACGGAACTCAATATCTTGAAGAAGTGCCGGTAGCTGAATTAGATACACTTCATACAAATAAAAATTATTTCTATAATCAGCTTAGCAGTAATGGTAAGATGTTTTATAACTCCGGGAAAAAAGTATGGGTAGATGAAAAAAAGGCAGATGCAACCAGCAGTCTGTCCATAGGCTATACGCTTAAAACATCCAAAAAGATAACTGGAATTAAATTGACAAATGCTATAGTCGATTCAATATCAGCATTGGTAAATACCTATCCAAATAGTTTTAATTGGATGGATCTTAGTAAGTCTTTAAGTGCCTACTATACATATCATAAAAGCGGAGGTGCATCATATAACGTTAGTGTATCAAAATCTAAATACTACAGTTCCAGTCTGGAAACACAGGCAACTAATAAAGTGAATACACTGGTAGATGCGGCAGTAAAGGATGCTGTTAAAAATTATCCGGCCAATCCTACATATGGTATTATCAGATACTTGGATAAATGGGTTTGTGAGAATAATTATTATAATGATATTGGAACAGAAACCAGCAAAAATACAACGGAGCAGTATTATTACTGTCATAGTGCATATGGTATTTTATTAAAAGGATATGGAGTATGTGAAAGCTATGCATTGGCAATGACACGTTTGTTAGATGCGGCAGGCATACGTAATCAGTATATTGTGGGTAGCGCAGGCGGAGGACATGCATGGAATTATGTACAGATGCCGGATAACAAGTGGTATATGCTGGATTCAACATGGAATGACAGCGGCTCAACTTCAAACAGAAGATATTTACTGGTATGTAATGATGGAATTCATGAACCGGAGGGCAGGCGTTATGTCAGTGGGAATAAATTTAAGTTTGAAAAACTTTCCACCACCAGTTTCATAGAACCTGATGGTCAGACGATTGCGCTGAAGCCTAAGGAAAAATATAATATGACAGTTAAAGATTCATATTATAGTAAAATGGTAACCGAATGGAGCAGTGATGATACTAAGATTGCAAAGGTCAGTAAAGATGGACGGATAACAGCCGGCAGTAAGACCGGTCAGACAACGATAATAATGAAAATGGCATTCGGTACGTATGCGGCGACTGTATATGTTTATAAAGTTGCCAACTTAACATTCTCTGAAAATGGTAAAACTTCCTACACAAATACATATGCAGCAAATCCTTATGTTTATGATGACTATGTTTGGTTTGACCCTGTTTGGGTTACCATTAAGGTAAATCAGAATAATAGGACAATGTCAGCAGCAGAATTACAGAAATGTGCATCTCTGCCGATTACAGCTTCCTCCAGTAAAACAGCCGTAGCAACTGTCGGCACTCCTACATTGACTGGCGATACGATTGGTCTTTATGTATATCCTCAGAAAGTAGGAAAGAGTAAGATTACCGTAAAATTTGCAGGAAAGAGCGCTTCTTATACATTAAATGTGAAATATGAATTGCAGGATGAATGGTTTACCTGTGAGTCAGACAGCAACCCGGAAGGATACGATTATACAGGTAAAGCAATTAAACCCAAGGTAACAAAAGCTGCATCATCAGAAGTTAATAAAATAGGTAAAGCTGCAAAATATAAAGTTACTTATGTAAACAATAAGAATGCGGGAAATGCAACCGTTAAAATTATCGGAACAGGCAATTACGCCGGAGAGGTTACGAAAACGTTTAAGATTAACGGGGTTCCACTTGATGGCGAAGTTCAGTTTATTTCCTGCACTGAATCTAAGGTATACAATGGTGCAGGACAGGAGCCAAAGACAAAAGTTAAGGTAGGCAAAAAGACACTAAAACAAGGAAGCGATTATGTTTTGGTCTATAAAGATAGTGCAGGAAATGAATTAAACGATCTGCCTAAAGACACAGGTGATTATACTGTTGGAATCAAGGGAAATAACTACTCTATTTCTACAAATGCAACAATGCCCTTCACTATTAAGAGTACAAACATAAGCAAGATGAAAGTTACCTGTCCTTCTTCGATAAAAGTAACAGGCAGTGATTTGATTCCTGCTGTAAAAGAAAAAATTAAAGTTAAAATAGGAAAGAATATCATAGAAGAGGGCACTGATTATACCGTAACTTTCTGCGATAGCAACGGTACACCGCTTGTGTCACAGCAAATAACAGAAAAGGGCACCTATAAAGTAGTATTTACACCAAAGGGAAATAATGTACTAAAAACAGATAAGAAGGAAACTATTATAAAAACCCTTAAGGTTAAATAAGTTAAAATATTATAAGATAATGCCAAAAAGAGGATAGGCGAATTTGGCCTATCCTTTTTAGATAAGTTATTTAACTTCGATTCTCTGCACGGATTCCTTGGATTCAAGCTCTTTTTTAGGTATTATAACTTCCAGAATACCGTTGTTGTAGGAAGCATCGATATCATCTGCCTCGGTATTGTTCACGCGGAAGCTCCTTGAATAAGAACTGTAATATCTTTCCTTGCGAATATATTTGTTCTTATCCTCCTCTTCTTTTTCTTCCTTATGTGAAGCGGATATTGTGAGCAGATCATTCTTCAAATCGATATTGATGTCTTCTTTCTGAAAGCCCGGAAGCTCTGCCTGTAACAAATAATTATCACCCTGGTCGATTACATCTGTTCTGAATGCATCATGGCGGCCGAGTTCGTTGCTGCCCCAGAAGTCCTTGAATGCATCATCAAACATCCTGTCAAAAGCATCATCAAAATACAATGGTTTATAGCTGCGATTATCAAATATTGCTGGTCTTAACATAAAAATCACTCCTTATTAATATTTTCTACTTATTATTACCGGAAACAGAGAAAACATTCGGAGCTCCTTCGTCTATAACAGCTTTATTGCAACAAATCCCTTGCCTGCCTGATAGCGGTAATTATATTGCTGATTTCCAGAGAAAGTTCGATCAGTTCATCATCGGAATATGATAATAAATCAGCTTCCGCAAGTTCTTCAAGGCGCGACTTATATTCTTCGTTAACCGCTTCAGCTGCCTTAACGCCTTCTTCCGGTGCGGACTCTTTTTCAGTCATTTCATTCATTTTATTTAATGAATCCTGTGCGGAGTTTAGCAGAGAGCCTGTGTTTTCCGCCCTTTCCTCATGGGTAGGTGTGGTAACAGGGCTGGCAGGCTTAATTTCTATGGATTGTGAAAACTTCCCGGAATTCTGTGAGCCGCCTGAAGCGGAACAGCCGCAGAGAAAAACTGGTATTAATAATATGATCAAAGGCAAAAATTTCTTCATCATTTATACACACTCCTTTATAGTACAGTTTAATTCATAATAGCATTAGTTATTATGAATTACAATTAAATAAAATATTTTTATAATTAATACACGATTTTTAATTAATTCTATTTACAATTTTAAAGTTTTGGAATAGTATTAAAATAGGCTCAAATGGCACATTACAAAATTGTTTGTACTTAAAGAAAGGGAGAGAAAATAGTATGATTTCAAAAAAATTGAAGAACAAAGTGTTATCTATCCTGCTGACCGCAGCAGTAGCAGTCACTTCAGTTCCGTCCATGCCGGTTATGGCGGCTATGCCGGAAAACGAGGAAGAAGCATACGTATCTGAAGCAGAGCCTGCGTCTGATGATTTAGAGCAGACGGATTCGGAAGAAGTGCTTCTTGAAAATGAAGAAGAGGCTACTGAAGGATTACTTCCTGCAGGTGACGAAGAAACTACAAAAGAAACAGTGACAGTACCGGAGGAGGATGTAGAAACTCCTCAGGTTGAAGAAGATGAAAAAGATGTTGTACAAGATGAGCAACTACCACAGGCAGAGGAAGCTGCGCAGAATGTGGAGACGGCTGACGTTTTCGAATCTGTAAATGTGGATGTCAAGGCAGTTGGCTCCAACGGAGTACAATACAGTGATGTTGCATATCTTTCTGTTCAGGCTTATAACAACCTTTCAGAGGAGAATCAGAAGTTATATACCGAGATATGTGACACTGTTGCCGAGTGGAAAAATAGCGGAGAAGGTTATGAAGATATAGTAATCTATATTGACGAAAACGGAGAACTGGGATGGCAGGTTTCCGTTCCTATGATAAACCTTTATACATCAGCTGAAGAGTTTTCAGTAGTTGATGGCGTAACCGAAGAAGTTAACGACGAAGCTGCCAATACAAAAAAAGATGCTGAAGAGCCAACAGAACCGGAAGATGAAAACACCGGTGATGAAAATGCTCAGGCTGCCGATGATACTGATAAAGATGATAAAGAGGGCGAAGAAGATACCGATGGCAGTATTGACGGAGAAAATAATGACGGTGATGCTGCTGATGATAATGAGGAACAGCCTGTATCCCCGGATGCTGATTCCGATTATGCTGATAAGAAAGACACAGACAGTAACGCTGATTCAGATGTTGAGGATACTGATTCAAAGACAGAGTCTAAAGAAGCTGAAGAAGGAGATGTTTCTACAGAGGAAGAAATAGGAGAGGCGGAAGAATCTTCCAGCGTAGAAATGATTGTAGAAGAAATATCAGGAATTATTTCTGAAAATACTGAGCTGGTAATAGAGGGTAACAATATAGTTTCATATAATGCAGATATACCGGTGGCTGAAGTAAATACATATCCTGCCAATGATAATTATAATTATTTTAAAAACCAGTTAGATAGTTTTGGTAAAAAATTATATGAATACAATGAGGAAGTTTATATAACCAAAAAAAATCAAAATAAGGAGATTGATGGTGAGCCGGGATACTATGTAGGTTATGAGCTTACTACCAACCTAATTGTAAGCGATAAGTCGTTTGCAAATTCGGCAGTGAATTCAATATCCGCACTTATTAATATGTATCCCAATTCTTTTAATTGGATGGATCTTGGAGAATATGGCTCGATTATTAGAGCACAAATGTCTGGACGCAATAAAGTATATACAATAGCAATACCGAGATCTAAATATTATACTACTTCTCTGGAAACCCAGGCTGATGAGCAAGTAAATAAGCTCTTAAATGCAGCGGTAACCTATGCTACCAACTACTATCCTTCTAATCCCACATACGGTATTATCGAATACTTTGATAAATGGATTTGTGAGAATAATTATTATAATTATGTAGGAACTTACGAGGATGCTGTGAGCAAAGCCAGTAGAGAGTATTATTATTGCCATAGCGCTTATGGTATTCTGTCAAACGGATATGGAGTATGTGAAAGCTATGCATTGGCTATGAGTCGTTTGCTGGATGCGGCCCAAATTCGTAATCAGTATGTAGTAGGCGATACTCCGGGCGGCGGACACGCATGGAATTATGTGCAGATGCCTGATAATAAATGGTATTTACTGGATTCTACATGGAATGATGACGGTGACTCTTCAAACAAATTATTTTTACTGATAAGCGATGATGGCGATCATAAACCAACCGGAAAGCGTTTTAAAGGTGGAAAATCTTTTAAATTTGAAACTCGTTCCAAGACAAATTATGCACCGGCCAGTGGAGATTTGATTATTCTTAAACCCAAGGCTAAATATAATTTAGCTGTTAAGGATTCATTTTATACAAAAATGGTTACCGGCTGGAGCAGTTCAGATGAAAGTATTGTTAAAGTAAGTGCGGATGGGCAGTTAACGGCAGGTAAGAATATAGGTCATACAGATATTAAAATGAAATTGTCGTCCGGAGAGTATCCTATTAAGGTATATGTAAACAACTATAAAGTTACAAGTATAACAAACTCTAATGGTAAAACTTCTTATGATGCTACCTGGACAACGGATTATAAGCCTTTAGGATATGCATATCCGATTACTTTTAATGTAAAGCAGAACGGAACCGACTATAGTCTTACAGCGGAAAAATTGCAGAAGTCTGCGTCATCGTCGGTTGCGGCAACTACAAGTAATAAAAAAGTAGTGGAGCTATATGGAGCGCCGGCAGTTACCGGTAATCAAATCAAACTGTACGTAGTACCCGTGAAAATAGGAAAGAGTAAGATTACCGTAAAATATGGAGGCAAGAGTGCTTCATATACAATAAATGTTAAGAAGCCCATAGATGAAAGTTTGTTTAAATTTGACATTAATAGTGACGGATATACATATACGGGAAAGGCCATTAAACCTAAAGTAACCAAGGCATCAAGTCTGCCTGGAGCATATAAAGATCTGAAATATAAAGTTACTTATAAAAACAATAAGGATGTCGGAACGGCTAGCGTTATAATAACTGGATCAGGTAATTATGGTGGAACAGTTACAAAGACATTTGTAATTAAGCCAACTACCCTAACCGGTGATGTACAGTTCGTTTCCTGTACAGAATCCAAAGTCTACAATGGTGCAAGACAGGAGCCGAAGACCAAGGTTAAGGTAGGCAATAAGACCTTGAAACAGGGAAGTGATTATATTCTGCAATATAAGGATAGTGAAGGCTATACGTCAACCTTAAAGCCTAAGAATGTAGGTACTTATACTGTTTCTATTAAAATTAAAAATTATGATATTTCAGAGGAAACAGTGACAGCAGCCGGAACAAAGACCTTTGAAATTAAGCCCACAACCATAGACAAGGTAAAAGTTACCATTCCTTCATTAAAATACACAAGCTTTGATTTAATTCCTGGATATAATCAAGATATGGTTGTTAAAATCGGTAAGAATGTCTTACCAAGTACAGATTATACGGTAGAATTCAAGAACAGCAGTGGTACTGAGATAGTTTCTAACATTACTGATAAAGGTACCTATAAAATAGTCATTACACCAACAGGCAGTAATGTAACAGCCGGAAAGAAAACGGCTATCGAGAAGGTCATAAAGATAAAATAATTTAGTGATATTGAAAGTTGACTCATTAAAGAGGATAGGCAGGAATGCTTATCCTCTTTATATGTTTGTGTCACAGTAAAAATAAACCCCCTGCTCTGCGGGGGGAGGAAATATCTTTA
>JAFLTG010000074.1 GCA_022510545.1 Lachnospiraceae bacterium
AAGTTTCTGTTACTCCAAAATCAGATTCTGAAAAACTCGAGGGTAGTAAAATTGAGATAGAGTTTGAAATAACAGAGAAACTTTCAGAAGGCTATCCTGAAAACTGGCATGTGTTGGATTTCTCTAAGGTTGAAGCAAGCGAGGATAAAAAGGCGACTTACAGTGATGGTTATTTTGTAATCAATAGTGAAAACAATACAGAAAAAGCAGGTACAATTAAATCAAATAACGTAACAGTGACCGACGATAATATTAATAAACTTGGCTGGGATATTGGTACGAAAGCTCAAAATGTATATCAAACTAACGGAACCGCAACCGGCAAAAGTCAACCTTATCGTACTATAAATTTCACAATCAGCTCAAATGTAAAGGTAACAGTAGGTGCTATCGCTGGTGGTACCGGTAGAACAGTTGGTACTCAGAAAAAAGGCGTTAATACAGATGATATTGATGATGCAGTAGACGTTAGTACAAGTAATTTAGGTGAGTATGTATTCTATTTGGATGCAAGTGAATCGACAGATTATGTTATAGCCTCTGGTGCAAGCATAATGATATGTTATGTTGTAGTAGAAGAGGACTATGAAATATCAGAACCTATTGCAAAGCCGGATGGAACTTCCGCAGTAAAGGCTAATACAAAAGTTGCTTTGAGTTCCTCACCAGAAGATGGTACTGATATCAACATTTATTGGACATATGAGGATACATTAACAAAAGAAGGCACTAAGTATAAAGCTACAGATAAATATAACGCTGAAACAAATCAGCCTGAGATTACCGAAGAGCATAAAAAGGTTATAGCAGTAGCTGTACTTGAAGATGCTGAAGGTAACATCAGAAAAGAAAGTACTCCTAAAACATTTAACTATGAGATTACAGACGGACCTGTTGCTGAAGAAATAAATATTGTTACTCCTACAGCAACTGTGAATTCCGGTATCTATAGTGATACACAAACTGTTTCATTGAGCAGTGATACAAAAGCATCTGATGGAACAGCTGTTGATGTTGATATATATTATACAACAGATGGAACAAATCCTAAAACCAGTACTACAAAAACTAAGTATACCACTGGTAGTACAATATCTGTTGATAAAACCATGACAATTAAGGCATATGCTACAAAAGATGCTACAGAAGAATCAGAAGACATAAACACTTATAAGGACAGCAGCATTGCAACATACAGATATATCATCAAAACTAATGCTACAAAGAAATATGAATTGTTAGTTGCTGGTGAAGATGAAAAGGTTGTTCCCAGCGAAGGCCAAACTGGTTTTGGAGATGATGTAGTATTAGGTACTGATGGATATTATAATGCTGTTTCCGCAGCTGGAAAGAGTGTTATCGGAACTGTAAGTACGATAAAAGGTACTGTAAATGGTGTTAAGGATACTTTAAATTACAATATTGAAACCTTGAGAGCAACTTGGCCGGAAGAAGCAGGTGTACTTGATGCAACTACCAAAGCGGTTACTTTAACAGGCGGTAAAATGCAAGATGGTAGTGGTACACAAGTAGTAAATGCCATTAAAATTTTTGTTAGTGCAAGTGAGAAGGCAAGTGTGACTGTATATTATGCTTGCAAAACACCAGCCAGTGACTCTTTTGATGGTGCAACCCTTGATGTATACAAATCAAATTCATTTGATGACACTTCACTTGGAACAAAAGTTTCTGGAATAACAACTGCTAAATCAACAAGTGCTGCTGTAAGCAAGGCTGAGTTTGATTTGACAGAGGCAGGAGTATATTACATTGGATTTAGCGCTGACGGCGGTATCATCCCGTATATCGAAGTGGTAGAGAATCCTAGTGGTAGTTCTGATAACGAACCCACTTCCGTTGATGCACCTACATTAGATCCTGCTCCTAATGCATCAGGCTCATATGAGTTCGAAATTACACCCGGTGAAGTTAAAATCACCCCTAATACTACAGGTTCTCAAATCAAGTATGTAACTGATAAAGATACAGGATTTGAAACTATAACAGCAGACGATATATATAGTGGCGGACATGATTACACAGCTCCTATCTCCATAACGGAAGCTACAACAATCAAAGCCATTGCATATTATACACGTACAGACAGCACCGTATTAAAGAGTGGTATTGTGACATGTGCTTATACTATCAAAGCAGATGCTGTCCGTGCACTTGATAAACCCACCGCAACCCCTGCATCTGGTGCAGTAGAGGAAAACAGCTATGTAAAACTGAATCTGCCTACTATTCCGTCAGATTTAGCAAATGCAAAGATCTTCTACACAACTGATGGAACTACTGAGCCTGCTACAGCAGAAGGTGGAGAAACTAAATTATATGATACTACCGGAAATGGAATCCAGATCAGTGCAGCTACAACTATCAAGGCTATCGTAGCAACATTTGATAATACTGATACAACCAAGGTGACCGGTAAGAGTCAGGTTGAAACATTTACCTACTCAATAAAGGGCGCTACACCAACAGTAGCAGCATTTAAGACAGGTGACGAACCTAAATTAAACAAAACAACCACTCCTCATCCTGGAGATACCTTGACAGTAAGCTACAAATTGGATGTACCCAACGAAGTTCAGGATAAATCAACCATCGAGTGGTTTACTGTATCAGGCAGTACAGAAACTGCGATTAGCAGTAATATCAGCAACGATGGTAAATCATACACAGTTCAGGCTGCTGATAAAGATAAAATGATCAGAGTAAAGGTAACTCCTAAAGCTGAAGGTTATACCGACGGTACACTTGTAGCAGTAACAAGTGCAAAGGTAGAAGAAAAGGTAACCCCTGGAGAAGGCAAAGGCCTTGAGATTATCCTGGGTGAGAAAGAATACACTTATACAGGAAGCGCAATCGTACCTGAGTTTTATGTACAGTATGACGGCAATGATCTTATCGAGGGAGTTGACTATACGTATAAGTGCAGCAATAACGTAAAAGTATCAACCAAGAATCCTGCTAAGATTACCGTTACCGGTAAAGGCAACCTCTCAGGAAAGACAGTTGCAGAGTATACTATCAATCCAAAGAGTCTTTCTAAAGAAGATACTACCGGTGACACAAAATCAGTAGAAGGTGACGTTCTCGTGGCAGTTTCCGGAACAAAGGCTGCATTGCCGACACTTACCTACAATGGAATAAAACTTACGAATAAAGACATCAAGTTTAACGAATCAGACGTTTCTAAGAATTACAAATGGGCAGATACTGATGATGGAAAAGAGATCACAATAGAAGCCGGAACAAGCGGTGCATTCAAGGACAGCCGTACGGTTACAGTAAAACTCATCACAGCAGCAGATAAGAAGAATGCACAGATTAAAAAGGTTGCACTCTCACCTACTTCAGGAATCTATAATGAGGCAGCTCATGCTCCTGAAGTTACGGTTACCGTAAAAGGCGGAGCAACAACAGTAACAGCAGAATCAGGTGACGGTCTTAAGGAAGACACAGATTATGTTGTATCATATCCTGCAGATATGAAGAGTGCAGGCAAAAAGAAGATCACAGTAACAGGAATAAGCGATAAATGCTTTGGAACTAAGACTGTAACATACACAGTAAAACCTGCAGCTAAGAACGGAAGCTTCAAAGTAAGCGTAAACAATTCAGAAGATATCAGTCTTCCTTTCAATAGCACAGGAGTTACATTTGATCAGGATGCGCTTAAAGTAACATATCTTGCCGCTGAAACTGACAGTGTAGAGAGTGATATACTTGTATATGGAAAAGATTACAAGATATCTTACAGCAAGAATAAACAGACAGCAGCATCTGCAAAGGCAACAATATCAGGTCTTGGCAACTATAAAGGCGTAAAGACAGTTGTAGAGTTTACTATTACAAAGACTGATTTTGCAGACTGTGTAGAGGTTATAGTACCTGATAAGGTATTTACCAAGGCCAGTGCGTTCAAGTCAACACCATATGTAATTGAGAAGTCAAGCAACACAGTACTTAAATCATCCAATTACAAGGTGACCTACAGCACAACCGAGGATGGTGAAGCGATAAAGACCCTTCCTGCTGACCAGGATACTGTATGGGTAAAGATTGAGCCTAAGAACGCAAAGAGCAACTTTACGGGTTCAGTAAGTAAATCATACTCAATAAGGTATAGTAGTGAAGGAAGCAGCGCAGTTGACCTTTCCAAGGCAAAGATATCATTCTTTGCAAAAAAAGAGGATTCAAAGGCATCAAGCAAGGTAGAATATACCGGAGAAGAGGTTACACCTTACAGCATGGTAATCAAAGGCAAGGGAATTGAAGATATAACAGTCATCCTTGATAAAGAAGCTGAAGGTTATGATGCAACAAAGGTTGAAGAGCTTGGCATAGAAATCGTAAACAACAAGAACAAAGGAAAGGCAACAGTGATCTTAGCACCTAAGGGCAGTGCATATGCAGGAGGAAAGACAGCAACCTTCAGCATTGTAGCTAAGAAACTGACACTTGAAGACTTCATTAAGCCGGGATCTAACGAATAGACTAATTAATAAACGGCTGGATTTAAACAACAATAAGAAGGCGTTCCATTTTATGGGACGCCTTCTTTATTGTGTATATTAGTTATATTTGTATATCAATTATATTTTTACTTTAGCAACAACCTTCTTCATCTGCATAGGCTCGCCTACTGCGATACAGGGTTTATGAGCATTCTCGGGAAGCAGTACGACATAGCTTCCACTGCTAAGCACACATCTCATCATTTCAGCCGGTTCTTTCCAGAAAGTTATGTCTTTCTCAGGGTTATACTCTTTCTCCACTTCAAGTCCATCTACAGCCGCACAGTCGATTGCCTCTGTTCCGCTGATAACCCACTGGATATCAACATATTTCTGGTGTGATTCCAAATGGCAGTCCGATTCAGGTCTTGAAACATATTCCTGTACCATGTAATAAAAATCATCATTAACCGGATATTTACCTGCCGGCATACCAGCCAGATCCTGTTTAGACAAATATTCAATTGCCTCAGTTATTTTTGAATTCATACCCATCACCTTTTACCTTTCTTGTTAGTTTATTACATTTAATGATATAATGATTATATCATAGCTATTACTTCAAAGCAAAGATATCTTGTGGGTTAGAGTAAACTAACTTGAAGTAGGTAAAAAAATATTATATGATTAAATAGCTAATAATTATAAATGAGTACAAAATAATAAGGAAAATAATTCAGAAATGATAATAGATTTTCACACACATACATTCCCTAAACAGATTGCACAGAGAGCGATTGCAAAATTATCACATAGTGCACATATCAGGAGTTACTCAAACGGCACACTGGAAGAGTTGAAGCACTCAATGGAAACTGCCGGAATTGACTATTCGGTTTTACTGCCTGTAGTAACCAAACCGGTTCAGCAAGAGGATATAAACCGTCTTGCGATTGAGACCAATGACCAATATAGACAAACCGGGGTTCTGTCTTTCGGCGGTATTCATCCGGATAATGAAAATTATAGGGAAATAATAAGAAATTTGGCAACTAATAATATACCGGGCGTAAAGCTTCATCCGGTCTTTCAACAGACTAACTTTGATGATATCCGTTATCTGCGTATAATGGAATGCGCCTGTGAAAACGACATGATCATTCTGACTCACGCAGGTTTCGATGCAAGCTTTCCCGGAGCGGATTTCGTGACTCCTGCACGAATTCGCACTGCATATGAACAGATTCATCCTAACAAGCTGGTTCTTGCACATATGGGTGGCTGGGGATGCTGGAATGAAGCCGAAGAAATGCTGGCTGAGTGCGATGTCTATTTTGATACGGCTTATACATTGTCTCCGATGCGCTCCAATAGCGGAGAAGATGTTTCAGCAGAACATTATTCTCCCTTAAGCAGGGAGCAGTTTCTCAGATTTGTAAAAATACATGGGGCCGATCACATATTATTCGGAAGTGACAGTCCCTGGACTGATGTTAAAGAATCTCTGGAATTGGTTCAAGAAAGTGGTTTGACGCCAACAGAACTTAATGCTGTTATCGGAGAAAATGCCGCTAGGCTTCTTAAGCTGTCTGACTAATATGAAATACGGTAATAGCAAACAAGAGTTGACTATAGAATCAACTCTTGCTTATTATATTATGCACTTCTACCCATATCAAAGGCTTTTTTATTAAGTTCCAGAAACTTTGCCGGAACACAGGCTTCGATTGCTTTTTGCCACTCTTCATCGCGTATTTCCGGGAAATATGTTGAAAACCGTCCCATAAGGGCAAGGTTTACCGCTTTTGCACTTCCGGCTTCTTCTGCAATGGCAAGAAAGTCTTTTGCATCTACCTTGGCACCTGCTGTCTGCATTTTTTCCAACAGCTGTTCCGGATACTGAGCAGCGCCGGTGATTACAGGCATAGGTTCCACTTCTTGAGTATTAGTGATAATCTGACCGCCGGGTTTTAGGTATTCAAGCCATCTTGCTGCCTCCAGTTTTTCAAATGAGATTATTATATCAGCTTCTCCACGGTCGATCACCGGTGAATAGACCTTTTCTCCAAAGCGAACATAGGTCACCACGCTTCCGCCTCGCTGGCTCATACCGTGTACTTCAGATACTTTTACATCATATCCCTGTCCAAGCAGCACATATCCAAGCAGTTTGCTGGCAAGCAGTGTTCCCTGACCGCCTACGCCTACAATCATAATATTCTTAGTTGACATATATATACCTCTCTATTTTATCCTTCCAGAGCTCCAAATTTGCACATCTGCGTACAAACCTTGCAGCCGATACACAGTGTATTGTCGATTTTAACTTTCTTATCTCTTACAGAGATTGCAGGACAGCCAATCTGCATACAAGCCTTGCAGCCACTGCATTTCTCTTCATTAGGAGATATAGGCGGCTGGTGTACAGTTCCCTTGATCATAACACAGGGTCTGCGGCTGATAATGATAGAGGGTGCTTCCGCCTCTAATTCTTCTTTTAACACCTGATCTACCTGATCAAGATCGTAAGGGTCCACAACCCTCACCCTGTCAAAGCCAAGCGCACGGCAAAGGCTTTCTAAGTCCACTTTGCCGGCAGGTTCTCCGCGCAGATTCTTTCCTGTGGTAGGATTCTGTTGATGGCCTGTCATACCTGTGATTGAGTTATCCAGAATTATTACCGTAGAGTTGGTCATATTGTAGGAAATATCCGTAATTCCGGTCATACCCGAATGTATAAAAGTGGAATCTCCAATGACACCCACACTGTGCTTTTCTCCCTCTCGTCCCATAGCAAGATTGAAACCATGCAGACCGGAACAGGATGCACCCATACATACATTTAAATCCATAGAATTCAAAGGTGCCACGGCTCCTAAGGTATAGCAGCCGATGTCACCGTATACCATACATTTATTCTTTTTTAAAATGTAGAAAATTCCTCTGTGAGGACAGCCCGCACACATAACAGGCGGACGTCCGGGAATGTTTTCATCAAGTGTCAAGGTCTCCGGTACATCAAGCCCCATACAGCTTTTTACCAGATTCTGAGAAAATTCGCCACAGATTGGGAATATATCTTTGCCGGATACTTTTATGCCCAACTGTTTGCAGTGATTTTCTATAAAGGGGTCCAGCTCTTCAAGAACTATGACCTTATCTACTTTGGATGCAAAGTCAAGAATCAGCTTCTCCGGCAGCGGATAAACCATTCCCAGCTTCAATATGCTGGCGTTCTCACCGAATACCTCTTTGGCATATTGATAAGAAGTTGACGATGTAATGATGCCAAGAGAAGTATCGCTCATCTCCACGCGGTTAAATTCACAGTCCTCTGCATAGGCAATAAGATCTAAAGTTCGCTTTTCCACACGAACATGCGCATTTCGTGAGTTTACAGTCATCATAACCTTGGCAGGGTCTTTTACATAAGCAACCTGCTCAGGAACAATGCGCTCCTCCGGCTCCACTATACTCTGGGAATGTGACACTCTTGTACACATCTTAATCAGCACCGGAGTGTTGAACTTTTCGGAAAGCTCATAAGCTTTCTTTGCAAAAATCCTGGATTCCTCGGAATCTGATGGCTCAAGCATAGGGATTTTGGCGGACATTGCATAATGTCTGGAATCCTGCTCGTTCTGTGATGAGTGCATACCGGGGTCATCCGCCACACAGACTACCAGTCCCGCATTAAGGCCCTGATATGAAATAGTAAAAAGAGGGTCTGCAGCTACATTCAGTCCTACATGTTTCATAGCGCAGGCGCTTCTCCTGCCGCCTACGCTGGCTCCGTGTGCCACCTCCAATGCAACCTTTTCATTGGGCGCCCATTCACAGTAAATATCGTCATACTTAGCCGCTTCCTCCGTTATCTCCGTACTGGGAGTTCCCGGATAACTGGAAATTACCATGCAGCCGGCCTCATAAAGTCCACGAGCAAGCGCTTTATTGCCAAGCATTAATTCTTTCATAGTTCCTCGCAATCTGCCATATTAATGGCATGTGTATTTAAACATCTTCGTACTTTCACATATCACTTAAATTTTTGACATTTAGACTGTACTATAATTAACTTTGATTTTCACGTGCTACCAGATTGTCGGCACCATACATCTTGCGCAGTCTGGGTTTTTCGATTTTACCGGTAGCGTTTCTGGGAATCTCTGCAAAGATGATTTCCTTGGGTCTCTTATATCTTGGCAGGCCCAAGGCAAATTCTTCAATTTCTTCCACAGTGCAGTCAAATCCTTCTTTTATCTCAATTATGGCAGCCGTCTTTTCACCAAGTCTTCTATCCGGCAGACCGATTACCGCCACATCCTTTACCTTATCAAACTTACGTATAAAGTCCTCAATCTGAACCGGATATATGTTCTCACCACCACTGACAATGACATCCTTTTTCCTGTCGACCAGAAAATAAAAGCCGTCTTCATCCTGCATAGCCATATCGCCTGTGTAGAGCCAGCCATCCTTAAGTACCTCGTCAGTTGCTTCAGGATTGTTGTAGTAGCAGGTCATAACACCGGGACCTTTCACACAGAGTTCGCCCACGTCACCCCTGGTGACTTCGCTACCGTTTTCGTCTACTATCTTGCACTCCCAACGGTAACCGGGGATGCCGATTGCACCTACTTTATGTATATTTTCCATACCTAGATGTACACAGCCGGGTCCCGTGGACTCTGACAGACCATAATTGGTATCATAATCATGAGCAGGGAAATACTCTTTCCAACGCTTGATCAATGATGGTGGAACCGGTTGCGCTCCAATATGCATAAGGCGCCACTGCCCAAGCTGATAGTAATCTTTTTTCAAATCACCACGATCCATAGCATCCAGTATATCCTGAACCCAGGGAACTAAAAGCCACACAATAGTGCAATGCTCATCCGATACCGCAGAAAGAATCGTCTCAGGACGAGTGCCTTTGAGCAGTACGGCTTTGCTGCCTGCCACCAGACTGCCCATCCAGTGGAATTTAGCTCCTGTATGATATAGCGGAGGAATGCATAAAAATGTGTCATCCCTGCCGGTATTATGATGTTTCTGCTCCATTTCAGCTGCCTGGGTCAGACTCAAATGTTTATGTAATATCGCTTTGGGAAAACCGGTAGTTCCGGAAGAAAAATAGATAGCGCCAAAATCCTCATCTGTGAGCTCTACTTCAGGTGCCTTACTGGAACAGTCAGCCACCAGTTCATGATAGCTTTCCGCAAAGCTGGGACAGTTGTCCCCCACAAAAATCAAAAGGCGGCCCTTGCTAAGACGTTCTGCATTGACTTCCATACGGCCGATAAAATCAGGCCCAAAAAGGATAATGGAGACTTCTGCAAGCTCCGCACAATACAGGATTTCCTCCGCATCATATCGGAAGTTAAAGGGAACTGCAATAGCGCCGCTCTTCAATACACCAAAATATATGGGCAGCCATTCAAGGCAGTTGTACATTATGATCGCTACTTTATCACCCTTGCGAATGCCACGGCTGATAAGCATATTTGCTACCCGGTTAGCCTTTTCATTAAAGACGCTCCAAGTAATCTCTCTTCTATAAGGTTGAAATCTGTCGGGTTCCATTAGTTCATACTCTTTCCAAGTGGTCCGACGATTGTCATTCACTTCCGGATTCAACTCCACTAATGCCACTTCATCCGGGTATAATTTAGCATTTCTTTCCAAATATTCTATAACAGGCATGCTCTTGTTCCTTCCGTGTAAATTTTATCCTTATTTACCAGTGTTTTCCGCGTTTTTACGTACTTAACCGGACATTTTAAGGGTATCATAAACGACTAAAAAAGTCAACGAATGACAAAAGAAGGATGCCCCTTCTTATGAATATAAAATTCATATATTTGCTAACTATTCTTTAACCGCCATACTTAAGATCAAAGTAGAAAGACTCCTCGAAGCCATCAATACGGATAGTCCAATCATCTATGGTATAATAAAATTCGCCTTCTAAACCATCGTTGAGCTCATAAAAATAGGCAGTTCCGCTGCTGTTGTTTAGTGCGGTGACCTGAAGCGGAGTTCCAGGTGGTAAAGTAGTTTCCTCACCATATATGACAACTGGTAGCTCCCTAATAAGCGTAATAGTAATATTATTATACTCAGCATCTGTATAGTACATTTCCGGATAAAGCAATTTCCCTGTAGATTCGTCAATCATATAAGTGGCATAACAAAAGTAAGTGCCAAAAACAGTCATATATTCTTGCAATACGAACGAATTGGCATTTATGGGTTTGATGATGCGCGCGAATCTCAACTCTTCATTTTTCGTGATACCGCCGTTTGTAATATCATATAGATATGTTGTATCATCATGGTCTGCAAACGTAGTATCGAACAACAGGTAGGTTGAGCCGTTTTCTTGACATAATAGATAGGCATCCCGCATCCATGCTTCCGTTTCAAATGTTTCCTTCCTGTTATTGATTGTAATACTAATTTTATTTATTATATTTTCTTCCGATCCTGTTTCATCTATAGTAATTAAAATCGTGTCCAGTGCTATGAGTTCAGCATCTGAAGATTTTTCATATGAGGTTTTCCCATAAACTCTCTTATTTGAAAGATTTACATGTACAGTCTCGTTGACGGAAAACTTAGCTGCACCGACATTCTGTATACCGCAATAGGCAGGTTTTATATACTCTGCCACATCTTCATACGGGATTGTAACCGCAATATTGCCGGGTAGATATGAATTAACCACGGTACGCTCATCATCCGCTTCGGGGATATCTTCATGATAATTCGGTATGTACCCGTGCCAGATGGTATCCTCAAAGTTACTATAGGAGTAAACAATCCCGTAGGCATCCAGATACCATTTATTTTTTGAATCCAAAATACCATTAGTAAAATCATATGCTACATCATCCTCGTATCCTGAGGGCAATTTATCAGCATCAGGTATTTTTTGCAACCTTTCAACAGCAATCTCTATAGCTTTCTTATTGAATCCCTCTTCATCTACGAGGATATCTGCAAGGAGCAATTTCTTGCCGCTTATCACATCAAAATTAATACCGCGGTAATAGGTAAATCCATCATATTCATGCCATCTCTGCTTAAAACTAATGACGCTGTTGTCTATACGATTACAATCCACGATTGAACTGAGTTCGTTCGTATATCCAACATAATCTTTCAGCTTCTCTATTTGTTCAATATCCTGTTTGTTCCATTTAGAAACGGCTTGTGCTACTGCTTCAAATCCATCCCCTGATATAGAGATTTCATCGTATCGTATATTTAAAATCTCTCCATCGCAAAAATGCTCCCGAACACTTGTTTCAATAGTTAATATTGGGGAACTGCATGGGATGGCAGTTTGGTATGGCTGCATGGAAACATTCTTATCTTCCATGAAATTATCCGTTGCAGTCACTTCGGAATCTATAAATTCAACGGGCTCATTTGCCTGTCTAAGATCCACTTCAACTGTTTCCGACAGAGTTTCATTATCGGTAGTATTATTGCATCCTGTCAATGATACTGCCGAAATAATCAGAAGCATAATGATCTGCACCAGTAATCTTGTTAGGTTTTTATCATTTTGTCTACTTGTCTTCATATATTATCCCTTCATAAGTGTTATATATTTTACTTTTCATTCGCAATTGTCAACCATAAACTGCGGAAAATCAAGCAAAACTCAAGTTATACAATATTAACAAAAGCGGAAAAATATTATAATATATATTATATATTTTTTTGATTTTATGGTAAATGGTTTATGCTGAATACCTGTATAAAAAATTCCCAGTAATAGGTTTATTATAGATATAACGTAGATGGCATCTGGCTGTGCCGGATTACCGAATAACACAGTAGAGATTTTTGATGGCTATATTTATAAAAATGAGGGTGCTTAAATTATGAAAGAACAGATCCAGCTCTGTAGGAAGTGACTTGCGCGGCAAAGCCAGAATAAATAATGTCTTGAAATGAAATCTTTCTGTTTCTTGTAAAGGCAGTTATTTCCAAACAATGCTTTTCCTTATACGAATCAGAAGATATAAGATTTTTAACATTTTTAATAAGCCGGCAGATACTATTTTTCTTGAACATACGTATACCTCGCAATCAATTTTTATAATCAATTGCAGGGCAACATTTTTTGGCGTACTTGTCAAGTGTTTTTAATAAAATGTTGAAAAAATTAAATTGAGCAAAAAGGGAAATATCGGCTTAAGTTGACAACATTGCCTGCATAGCAGGTGGATTTTAAAAGACTGCATTATATTAAGAAGGCGCCCTGAAAAATCAGGACGCCTTCTTTCATGTTAATACAGTTGTATCTGATTTGACTCGATCAGTCAATAGTGTGTTGATTATTCAGCAGGAGTAGTACTTGGTTTAGTCCACCATGACATAGGTTTGGA
>JAFLTG010000075.1 GCA_022510545.1 Lachnospiraceae bacterium
GATGATATTTTTTAGCCAGAACTCTATATGCTTTTTTGAGTGCTGCGTCATCGGCGTTTTTATCAACACCAAGGACTTCATAGTAATCTCTTTTCTGTTCCGCCATACTAATAATCCTCCAAATACTCTATCTCAACCCCAGATATTAAACTTCGCGATAGTCACCGTCCACAACATCATCTGCAGCTCCCATATCCGGAGCATCCTGCTGCATATCAGCGCCGCCCATATCCGGGCCCCCCTGTGCCTGCTGCATATTCTCATACATCTTAGTAAACAGAGCCTGTGCGGAATTTGTCAGTTTTTCTTTGGCTGCCTTAAGTTCATCAATCTGGCTGTCTGTCATTTCCTGATCCTTGGTGTTTTCAAGAATATCCTTTACAGCCTGCAAATCAGCCTCAAGCGCAGCTTTTTCGGATGCGTCAATCTTATCGCCCACTTCTGAGAGTGCTTTCTCAGTCTGGAATACGAATGAATCTGCATCATTTCTTGCATCAATTGCTTCTTTTCTCTTCTTATCCTGAGCTTCATACTCAGCAGCTTCTTTAACTGCCTTATCAATTTCTTCATCGGACATGTTAGAGCCTGCAGTTATGGTAATATGCTGCTCTTTACCTGTACCCAGATCTTTAGCGGATACGTTTACAATACCGTTGGCATCGATATCGAAAGTAACCTCAATCTGCGGAACGCCACGCATTGCCGGAGGGATTCCATCAAGTCTGAACTGTCCAAGAGATTTGTTATCCTTAGCAAACTGTCTCTCACCCTGTACTACATTGATATCAACCGCTGTCTGATTATCTGCAGCTGTTGAGAAAATCTGACTCTTCTTAGTCGGTATAGTTGTATTTCTTTCAATAAGTCTGGTAGCAACACCACCCATAGTCTCAATTGAGAGTGAAAGCGGAGTTACATCAAGCAACAGGATTTCACCTGCACCTGCATCTCCCGCAAGCTTACCACCTTGAATAGATGCACCAAGTGCAACACACTCGTCAGGATTCAGGCTCTTATTAGGCTCATGACCCGTAAGCTGTTTTACCTTTTCCTGTACTGCCGGAATACGTGTTGATCCACCGACTAATAATACTTTACCTAAGTCTGCATTGGTAAGGCCTGCATCCTTCATTGCATTCTGTACAGGTATTGCTGTCTTTTCTACTAAATCATGCGTAAGTTCATCAAACTTAGCTCTTGTTAAATTCATGTCAAAATGCTTAGGACCTTCAGCGGTTGCTGTGATGAAAGGAAGGTTAATATTGGTTGTTGTTGCAGAAGACAATTCTTTCTTTGCCTTCTCTGCTGCTTCCTTTAATCTCTGAAGTGCCATCTTATCACCTGATAAGTCAACGCCTTCCTGAGCCTTGAACTCAGCAAGCATCCAGTCAATAATCTTCTGGTCAAAATCATCGCCGCCCAGATGAGTGTCACCGTTTGTTGCAAGAACTTCGATAACACCGTCACCAATTTCGATAAGGGATACGTCGAAAGTACCGCCACCTAAATCGTATACCATAATCTTCTGCTCTTTTTCATTATCCAAACCATATGCAAGTGCAGCGGCTGTAGGCTCATTAATAATACGTTTAACATCAAGTCCTGCAATCTTACCTGCATCCTTGGTTGCCTGTCTCTGTGCATCATTGAAGTAAGCCGGAACTGTGATTACAGCTTCTGTTACTTTCTCGCCCAGATAGTTCTCTGCATCCGCTTTTAACTTCTGAAGAATCATCGCAGAAATCTGCTGAGGTGAATACTTCTTGTCGTCAATAGTACGACCTCTGTCAGTACCCATATCTCTTTTAATAGAAGCAATCGTCTTGTCAGCATTGGTTACTGCCTGACGTTTTGCAGGCTCACCTACAAGCCTTTCTCCCGTCTTGGTGAATGCCACAACTGACGGTGTGGTTCTTGCTCCTTCAGTATTGGCGATAACAGTCGGTTTACCACCTTCCATAACTGCTACACAGCTATTTGTTGTACCTAAATCAATTCCAATTATTTTGCTCATCTTTAACTCCTCCTATAATAAATATCTATTCTGTTACCGCTACCATACTATGTCTTACAACTGTATCGCGGTAAGTATAACCTTTTTGAAGTTCCTGTGCGATAATACCTGATTCGTATTCTTCGCTCTGAACCTGCATTACTGCGTTGTGAAACTCAGGATTAAATTCCTCTCCTACAGCAGCAATCGGTTTCACATCCAAATTATCCAGCTCTGTTAAAAGCTGTTTATATATCATTTCCATTCCCTGGGCAAAAGCACCGCCTTTTTCATTGTCCGGCACTGTTGCAAGACCTCTTTCAAAGTTATCAACAACAGGCAGTATTTTTTCAATTACACTCTTTGCTCCGGTTTCAAACATCGCTGTTTTCTCTTTATCGGTCCGCTTGCGGAAATTTTCAAATTCTGCCATTTGACGCTTAACCCGATCTTCCAGCTCATCGATTTTTTCTTTTAATGCATCCTGTTTTTTATCACTTTTTTCTTTTTTCTTTTTTTCCTTTTTATCTTCTTTAGCTAATTTCTTATCATCGGGAGCTTCTTTGTCTTCATAAGCATCTGTATCTTTGTCATTCAAAGTTTCATCTCCGCCATTCTCTGTTTCTTCCTGTATGCCGGTCTTTAATTCCTCTTCGGCTTCATTTTTTATATTATTTTCATTCTCTGCCAATGTTATCATCCCTTTCCTGTCAATAATAAATTATTTTTTATATAAATCATCAAGCTGGCTTTTTAGCATTTTCAGATTGTTTACAACTCTTTCATAATCCATTCTCTTGGGACCGACTATTCCAATAGTACCCTTCATCCCCTCTCCCAGTTCATATGTGGCAGTTACAATACTGCAGTCTTTCATTCCTTGAACCGGCGTCTCGTCTCCGATATAAATCTGAATGCCTGTATTTTCATCATCCAACTTTTCTTGCACAAGCTCTGTCAAAACCTGTTTCTCTTCAAATGTAGTAATAAGTTCGCTGGCTCTCTGATTATCTGACAACTCAGGATATTTGAAAAAGTTCTTCGCACCGCTTGTATATATCTCCAAATCCTCATCTGCTTTGATTGCCTCGGCAACCGCATCAATGACATCTGCTACAATCTCACTGTGAATCCCTGCCTGCTGCTTCATTGCTGAAATCATACCGAGATTGATTTCATCCATTGACAGACCGTTCAAATGTGTATTAAGAAGGATATTCAGCTTAAGCAATGTCTCATCATTCAGTTCTTCCGAAACATTCAAAATAGAGTTTTTAATAACATTGCCTTCTACTACAATGACCGCCAGAAGCTGATTGGCATCCACACGCGATAACTGGATAAATTTCAGTTTATTACGATGATATTGGGGGGAAGAAATCATAGCCGCATACTCGGTGTTATTAGCCAGAAGTCTTGCCGCCTGTTTTAAAAGGCGATCCATTTTTTCTTCTTTCTCAAGCAGCATCTCTTTCATTTCTGCTACTTCCCGTTCTTTTTCCTCCATCATTTGATCTACGTATAACCGATAGCCTTTGTCTGATGGAATACGTCCGGCCGAAGTATGAGGCTGCAAAATATAACCAAGTTCTTCCAAATCCGCCATCTCATTACGAATAGTTGCGGAACTTAAATTCAAGTCAGTATATTTGGAAATGGTTCTGCTTCCTACCGGTTCTCCTGTCTCTAAGTAGTTACGAATGATGGCTTGCAATATTTTATATTTTCTATCGCTTAACTGCATACCATTTTCTCCCAACCTGTAAGCTAACCAAGTATTAGCTTCTTCCCTAACGGGGCTACAATTTTTATATTTTGTTAGCACTCGACTACATAGAGTGCTAACACCTTCTAGTGATAAGTTATCACTTCATTATTTAATTGTCAACATATATATGGAAAAAAATTTATGAAAAAAATATAAAAATTAAAAAAACTGACATGCAAAACTGCCCGAACCTGTATTTCAAGCGGTTCGGACAGTTTTTAAAGAGGCTGTTTTTTAGTTATTAATTTTAACAGTCATTGTTATCGGCGTTCCAGTCGTGTTCTGAGCCTGATTTTTGAACTTAACATACATTTTTATTTTATTGGTCGAGTTGGTCTTATATTGCATACTACCATCTTGATTCAGACTTAGCGTTACGAGCATATAATCGGGACTCTTGACATCTGAATCAATACTAAAGGTTTCTCTGGCCTTTTCATCCTTTTCACCAAACTCAATGCTTTCAAGCTCTCCAATGCTGCCATCCTTAAGTGTTACAACAAATGACGCTGTATAATCGGCATTGGACTGGTAGAGGTTAAGCGGTGTTTTCGTATCGGCAACTACTTTAGGCAGAACCTGCGCTGTCTTAATCTTAATAGGTTTATTTACCCAGATACCGCCGCCATTATCTTCAGCTCCGACATATTTCTCGAACTTAAGCCATACCTTTAACTGGTATGTTGTATTATTCTTTAAATAAGTTTCTCCGTCCAAATCTTTCCTAGGCGTAACATAGAGTAATCCGTTAATTACCTCTACATTGAAGTGTTGACTCGGATCGCTGTCGTATCTAGGGTTGCTGCCTGATGCATCAAAAATCTGAGCTTCAACTACAGTATCCTTCAAATTGGATACCACAGGTGTATATACAATGCTGTTCTTTAACGTATACTTAGCTGCAGGATCTTCTTCAGGCTCATCAACCTCCGGTACATATTTTGTGATTGCGACCGTTACATTTGTATTTACATTCGTCAAATCCAATGTGTATATTGTAACATTACGAGACTCGGTTTCTGTACCTACAGTTACAGTATATATATCGGAAGATAGCGCTCCTGCGCTCGCATTTATTGATAGAGTATATCCTTCTGCAGCGGGATCTACTGTAAAGTAAACCTTTTCATCTTCTGAATAAGTTGTAGCAACAATTCCTGAATCCGGTACAATTGTTTCTGTAGTAATATTTGTCTTATCTTCATTTAATGTAACAATTTTTACGGATGCTATTGCTGCTGCCTCCGGCGAATTATCAATCAGACCTGTAAAGTTTAACTGAATATCTGTTTTCTTAGGTTCTGCTTTAATATAGATAGTAGTTACAGCTGCCGGTTTTTCAGGAAGCATAAATGTATAGATTCCTTCATTGTCAGGACCGGTTATCTCAACGTTTTCAGTATCTGTTCTGACATATCTGAGCCTGTAATTCTCATTAGGAGTTACACTGAATTTAATGGTTTTGTCTGCATCTTCTGTTGCAGTTCTGGGTATTGTAACAGAAACAGAACCTGCTACAGGCTCACCATCATTTATTTTTACAGTTGCACCCTCAACCTCAAAATCGACAATATAATTTGCTTTATCAATCAGTTCTGTCGTAACTACAATCTTGATATTATCATCAATATTGTCAGATGTCAGTTTGTAGCTATAGAATCCATCAGATTCTTTAGAAGCATCATTCTCTAAGGTCGGTACCAGCTTGGATTCTGCCTCAATTCCACCGGCCTTATATGCTGCTACTTCCTTTATTGTATAACCCTTCGCAAGTGTAACTTTGAAAGTTAAATCTCTGCCCGCCAAAATGACATTTGTGTCAGTTATTACACCCTCACAATCACTATAGTCGATTGTAGCTGTGGTTATATCTTCGCCTTCAATCGATGCATCCTCATTAATGATCTCATCCGTAATCTCATATGCAAATGCAATAGTAAGTCTCCTGTTACCGGTTATTGCAGGAATAGAATAAACCACATAGCCTTCAGCAATATCTTCGTCAGACAGGTTTTCTTCTGCATCAACTATCTTGTTGTTCTCAAGCACAACTATTGTCTTTCCTTCAGCCGGCTTAAACTTAAATGATATGCTTTCGCCATATTTTACTTCTATAGGCGCATCGCTATAATCGGTATAACTTTCTGCATTGCCAACTTTGTAAGCCAATCCTGAAATACCGCCTGATGTTTCTTCCTGTCCGGAATTAGATGTAGTATCTTCAAAAGTAATTGTATAAGTATCGGTTACAACGATAGTAATATTACCTTGTATTTCTTCTGCAGCAATTGTATAGATATTATCAATTTCCGGATCGGTTATATTTACAGGCATAAGATTTTCCGTACCATAACTAGCCGTTGTATAAGCTTTAACGTCTACACTATAACCATCTGTGACTACTGCAAACTTATATGCCGAACCCTCAACAGCCTTGTCGGTATTATCAACTATATTTTCAAAAGTATTACCGCTTTCACCGGACACTACTGTCTGTATTGTGGCATTCGTCCTTTCTGTATCAAACTTAATTGTATATACTCCTGCTAAATCAATAGAGCTTATTGATGTATCGTCTTCTATTCCCTCCAAAACGAAGTAATAGTCTGATCCACTTACCTTATTAGGCAATTGCGGCTTACCGGCCAGTGTAATTGACTTAATCACAAGGTCCGGATCATCCAGCGTAATTTTAAGTACAAGCTTATCTCCGCTTGCAACCTTCATAGCCGCTCCTGCAGCGTATGACTTAAATGAATCATTGTTTTCTATATTTTCCAAGTCCTCGTCACTGCCAATTACAGTATAGTTCAGATCCATCTGCACATCTTCAGGTATAGCGTCTTCATCAAACTTAACTTCATGAGTAGTTTCTATTGAAATGGAAATTTCTGTATTGTCTGTTACAGTTTCAATATTATATGTGTAGGTCTTATCTTCACCCAGTTCAGATTGACTAGCTGTCAAACTTCCATTTTCCTTAACAACTATACTTTGGCCTTCTTCCAAACTATTACTTAAAGTAACTTTAACCGATAAGCTGTCACCGTGATTAACAGTAAAATCATCGCTGCCGGTATTATCCGTATTTCCATTAATAAAACTCTGTACAGATGATATTATTTCATTCTCAACATGTGTGACCGAAACTTTATACACATCGGTTACGACAACAATAATATTTCCGTCAATCTTATCCTCGGCAATGGTATACTTTATTTCATTAGTTACACTACCGTCGGATTCCACGCCTTCTTCCATAACAGTAAGACTACTCATATCATCCGAAAAATCATCCGTGCTACTCTTATAAATTGCTACATCAACACCATAGCCATCTTCTTTCTCTACAACGAAGCTGTAACCGTCTTCCGTTGTGGTATCAATATACGGATTGCCAATTTCATCTTCATTAATTTTCTTTATTGTTGCATGTTCACCGTGTTTGAAAAACTTTACTTTTTTACCATTAGTGTATAGCACTTCTATGGTAATAGTCATATCATCTTCTACACTGTCAAGGACATAAACATTAGATAAATCATCTTCTCCTTTTGGAGATAATTCTGAATCTTCTGATGCATTTGTCTTAACTTTAGCAATTTCATATCTTGTATCTGCTTCAATCTTAAGAGCTAATTTCTTTCCATGATTTACAGTTATTGAGTCGGATCCACACGGAGTAAAGTTTATCTCTGTTTCTAAATCGGAGTCTTCATCAATTTCTGCATAACTTACGCTTCTTATTCCCTTACCCGGTTTTGATATTGTTACGGTATGAGTGGATGGTGTAGGATCTGGATCTGTTCCAGGAGTATCTGTTGATCCTTCAGCCTCCCCTGAAACTACCACAATGGTAATACCTTTCATGGCCTCTTCACTAAACACCTTATCTGTATCTATAGTAAGTGTCCTTGTTTTTGCTTCAGCCACTCCACTATCTGCGACAAATGGGGTCTCCAAGTCATTCCAATCTTTTTCCGGTTCTTCCTCGGTTTTATTGCTGGTTACATATGCATTTATTGACTTGATTACATAATCATCTGTTTTTGCAGTTGCCGTATATACGTATTGGTTTTTAGGCTGGTTAGAAGTCTCATCTATCTCAATAGTGCCACTCTGTCCTTGAACTACAGCTCCATCTGATTCACCTACTGCTACTTTCAGTTCGACTTCTTCAACACCTTCTTTTTCATATACATAATCTACTGTAACCGATGTGCTGTCAGCACCCTGAGGAGTATCTTCAAGTTCTTCTCCATCATTTACAGCAACCGCTTCAGCAGCATTCTCATCATAGCTCGGCAGCTCTGTAGTATAAGCCTCAAGTGTCTCCGGCTCTGAATCAATCAGGTCTTCTTCCTCATACCTTTCCAACAGGTTGAGTTTTCCTTTAGCTTTAAGTGACACAGAAATCGCTTTGGAATATACCTTAACTTTAAACTTAATGGGTTTAGCTTTCTCCTCAGGAATTTCACAATCCGTATAGGAAGGTGTCATCTGGAAATTATAGGTTTTAGAAACTATGTCATCATCAGCTAAAGAAATCTTAAGCTTATTGTCTTCTATATCCCAATTGAAAGAACTCTCAAAAGTTTCATCATCTTCTCTTTTAGTAACACTTGCAATACTTCCTTTGGTTTCATCAGCATCCAGTTCACAACCGGAAGGAAGATTTTTAACACTGATATTCAATGTTGCCGTATCAACGCCCTCACCGGCAAGCTTATTCAAAGAAGCAGAACCTTTCAGTGATAATTTCGGCAAAGAACCGGTGACTTTGACGGTTAACGTCACCTTATTACCTTCATCACCAAGCGGACGACAGGTAAATTTATAACTGCCATTCTTAATATCTGAATCTGACAGACTTACTGTTACCGCTTTTTCCTCACTGTCCCATCCAACATTAATCTTAGAATACTGTTCTTCCTTAGCTTCACTTAATTTTTCAGGCTGTTCGAAGACAGTATCTGCAGGTTCTACTCCGAACTGATTTGTTTTCAGCGTAATCTTTTCGGTCTGACTGCCTGCAAAATACTTATTCAATGTTACAGAAGATTTACTCAGTTTGAATGTGGTTTTCTTATTGGAAATCTTAACCGTATACTTAAACTGGAGTTCCTCTCCTTCATCCCAATTTTCATTTGTAACTGATAAAACTGCTTTTCCTGCTCCGAGATTCGGATTTACATCCAACTCAATCTTGCCATCTGTGCTGATATCCGCACCGGCTACAGCAGATGTGGTGCTTGTTGCAAGCACATCAATATTCCATTCAGAATCTAACTCAACAGGTTTCTTGGTCTTCTTGTCTATAAGAGCAAGAGTTACCGGTGGCAGTTCTGTACCTGCTTTAAAAGTATCCGAGGTTCTTTCCAATTTATATGACGGTTTTACAGTCTTGTTGGGAATCGTAATCTTGATTTTTTTCTCATTATATCCCTCTTTAAATCCGTCAAAGGTCAATACCAGATAGCCGGTAACTACCGGTTTCTTCTTAGCCGTATAATACATCGCATTGCCCGAACGTGTTATAACGCCTGTTGTAGAATCTATATCAAAGTTTCCAAATTCCCCGGTAAACTTGCTATCATCGGTGCCGTTTGACAGATTCTCCAACGCATAACTTGATACCGTAACATCTCCAAGATTGCTTATTATAGGTGTTATTTCGGTACCACCGTCTTTATAGAAGAAATTCATCTTGGGCTGCTTACTGTCAAATTTAACTTTCGGATTTGGCACAGTTCTTTTGACCTTGATAGTCAATGGCAAATAGTAAGGATTATCACTAGCCTCAACATATATACAAGCCTGATAATTACCCTCTTTTATATCCGCATTTGCGGCCGTAATATTGTATTTAAGTATAGAACTATGTTCATCACTTGACGCAGCCGGTGTTAAGTCAAATGCGTCATGCGGTGCGTTTTTGTTATCATTTTTACGAATTGTAACGTTATTACTATCAATACTTGAACCATACGCACTTATCAATTCCAAAGTAACGCCATCTTTCATGTATGGATTAAGCGTGACAGTAGAACTGGAAAGCTTAGGAGTACTATCCATAACACGTACCGTAAACTTGCTTGTCACAGTTCCCTTATTCGGTTCTACAGGATTGGTATTCGTAGCCGTTACGGTAATAGTTGCCTCACCGCTTGCCCCTTTTGGAATAGTAATAGTATTCTTAGGCTCAGCATCACCTGTGCTGGCTTTTGCAAGCTTCGCAACTTTGGAATCACTGGTAGCCCACTTCAATGCAACGGACATATTATCGTCATTTGAATCGTATGCCGTAGCAAGAAGCTTAAATGTAGTATCAGCTCTTTCAACATCTTCTTTATGTAAAGACAATCCCCAGATTTCACCGGCGTCATTCTCTTCCACGATTACAATATTTCTATCGTATTCAGATGGTTTAAGTTTCAGCGAATCTACATCGGCTTCCTCAACCTGTATATTTTCACGCACGTATACTTCTTTTCCATTCCTGTCCAAGACCTGTGCCGTAATACTAGTATTACCTTTCTTAACAGCCTTGATATTTCCGTCGGCAGAAACTGTTGCAACCTTTTTATCATTGGTTGTAAATGTTATTTTATAAGATGGGATTATTTCGTTATCGGCCTCCGCACTTATATCTATCAAAAACATCCTGGTGGTTTGACCGATTTTTAGTATATTTCCGTTCGATAATTCGCACTTTACGTCATTGGCATTACCTTTGATATATTTGCTTTCATCCTTACCGGTACTTTCAAATTCAGCGGTAACATATGCACCGCCTACGGGCATCTTAAATACATAGTATCCCTCACTGTCCGGACCCGAAATAGGAGTTCCGTTACATCTAAGTGAACCCTCCACGAGTTTAATGGAAGATGAGCCACTAATAGATATATAAATTTTCTCCCCGGCTTTGACACCGCTTCCGGAGTTTTTGCTATTGGGATCGGTTGTCTTATCAGAAGTAGAAAATTTAACTGTTTTTGATGCCGTAGAAAGACACTGATAAGAATATTTAAAATATTCGTCACGAATTTCATTAAATTCAATAAACTCTATATTATTATGCCGTTTAGTGTATGCATAAACCAAATCATAATTTTCCGACTTGGTAGTATCGCATTTAAAACCTCGCATCCATAATTTATATTCATTAGTATTGGGAAAAGCTGCCATGTCCCCAATTCTTGCCTCGGCATTTGGAAATTCCGCATACCTCAATTGACTGCAACCATTAAAGGCATAGTCGCACACTCTATTAACGGTATATGAAAATACAACCTCTCCCAATCTGGAGCAGTTTGCAAACGCATACTCACCTATAGTTCTGTTTCCACTGGCAAACTTCACGCTAAGCAAGTTAACACATCCATCAAATGCATGATTGGGAATAAGTTCTTCGCCAGAGAGAGTTACATCAGTCAATGCTATACAATTCTTAAAAACATTCTCTCCCAATGCATGTACTACAGTAGTCACGGTTTCATGAGTATTCGGATCCTCTGTTACAATAGTCTGTTCCTTAACGCTGTCAGGAAGTATTACCTGCTTAATTGCGCGGCATTCCTCAAATGCAGACGTCCCTATGCTTTCCAGATAACCCGGCATAAGAAACTCTGTATCCGAACCGAATTTCTCTAAACGCCTACAGTTATAAAATGCATAATCGCCTATGCTTGCCATATCACTATATGCAGAATCTTTAATATATACCATAAACAGACTGGTATCATCATAAAATGCACGATCACCAATCTCTGTTACCGACTTAGGAACTGACAGCTGTGTCAGTTTTTTGCAGTTTTCAAATGCAGAGGTCTTAATCTTATCTAATTTTACGGGTAGAGATATTCCCTTTAATTCAGGATAACCCTTAAAAGCTCTTTCACCGATATATTTAACGCCATCAGGTATAATTACATATTCAATATGTACATTTGCATCTTCTTTAATGCCAAATACATCTTCGCCAATTTCTTCATAGGAATCTTCGCCACTCAGTTGCTCCAGCGCAACGGTTCCGGTTATAGGAGTTCCGTCTGCTTTCACAACTTTTGTAAGAACATGATTTACTACCGTATATGAATAGACCTCATTTTCGTCATATGTAACCACCATACCGGTTTCATCCGTATATGTACGTATGCTCGGTTCGTAACTTAATACGTCTTCTGAAGGTGCAGCTTCATCTGTCCAATCTGTATCATCTACATCCTCTTCATCTTCAGTTTCCACGGTGTCAGTTTCTTCCGACTCATCACTTATGGTTTCGTCATCTTCGTCCGGCACTTCAATTTCATTTCCAGCTTCGCCTGTTGACGCATCGCTGCCGTTTCCGGTTTCACCTGACGAATTACTTCCGCTTCCTATTGCATCATTTTCATCCGATGAGCCATTCTCGGTTCCCGTTCCATCGTTTTCGCCAGATATACCGCTTCCGTTTTCGGTTTTGTCACCATCCTCTGACGCACTGCTTCCGTTTCCGATTTCGCCGCTTTCGTCCGATGCAATTTCTTCGTCCGTTTCATCTGACGAATCAGCCTCTATCGTTACAGCCAAATCATTTTCTGCCGCCAAGGCTGTAAAGCCATTGGAACTTAATGCCATGCTGAATGCAAGGAATAGTGCTAATACTCTTTTCTTTTTCATTTCGACCTCCACCATTTTTTTATCATTGCCGACATCATCGGTATTTTTGCTTATAGTTATTCGTATTATAACAGTTTCTTATTGAACATACAAGATATTGTGGAAAAAAAATGAAAATAATAGCAGATATTGTTAATTTATTCCAAACACTATATTTTCACAGCTCTTATCCATATTTCGGCATAATCAGCACCGCCCGTCTAACGGGCGGTTTGCTCTGAGGCTATAAGCCTCTGT
>JAFLTG010000076.1 GCA_022510545.1 Lachnospiraceae bacterium
GCTGTGACAGACGGCAGTATATCGGATGTTGACGCTTTCATAAAGGATAGTGACAACAAGATGTATGAGTCTAAACAGCGGCACCACAGCCATCTTAAGGGGGAGTAAATCAGCAAATAATCTTTTCTTCGGGAACCCATTTCCTGATTTTGCTAAAAAGCTCCTCCATCATAATAGGTTTGGCCACAAAATCGTTCATGCCTGCCTCTAAATACTTCTCCCTGTCGCTCTTTGCGTCATTTGCGGTAAGTGCAAGTATCGGAAGCTCCTTATAATAGTCTCCATCAAGTTTTCTTATGGTTTGTGCCGCCTCAAGTCCGTCCATTACCGGCATAATGTGATCCATTAAGACTATATCGTATTCGTTTTTTTGAACCTTTTCAACGGCCTCGGCGCCGTTTTCCGCCATGTCAACCTGTATCTTAATAGGCACAAGCATCTCCTCTGCCACCAAACGATTGATCTCGTTATCATCAACAATCAGGATTCTTGCCTCCGGCGCGGTAAACGAAAGGTCATCATTTTCATTCTTTGCTTCATTCTCACTACCCTGATTGTCAGGGTTTTCTTCTTTTCCTGAGATAATCTGACAGAAATTATATGTAAAAAGCGGCTTATTCAGCGTCTTTACACTTTCAGGTAAGTCTACATTTTCCGAATCTGATGCTTCATTTTCTACCATCGGATTTTGCAAAATGCAGAGCTCTGCACCTAAATCCGCAATTCGTTTTCTTTCCCCTTCGGACAATTGACCGATACAGTCAGTGAAATAATACAGCTTTCCTTTTTCAACCCGGTCAGTCAAAATATCGGGAACAAAAGTCAATCCATACTCTTCTGCAAGCTTTTGCAATGCTGCATATTCAGCCTCATTGTTCATAGTGCCTGCAATAAGAATCTGCTCTCCAGCGCCTTGATGCAGTTCAAGCTGTGCTGCCCTTTTATCACTCACCAGTTTTTGATGTATGTTAAAATAGAACTCGCTTCCTTTGCCATATTCACTTCTTACGCCAATTGAACCGTTCATAAGCTCAACCAATTGTTTACATATTGACAGCCCAAGACCGGTTCCTTCCTTTTTGTGATTCTTCTTGGTATCGACCTGCTGAAAACTGCCAAACAGCTTCGGAATATCCTCTTCGCGGATTCCCTGACCGCTATCCTTAACGGAAATGGCAAGCTCCACATCATTGCCTTCCGCTTTTTCCACACGAACACTTAAAGTTACATGACCCTGCTCAGTGAACTTGGTCGCATTGTTCATCAGATTAATTATAATCTGCCGAATCCTTAGGGCATCTCCGTATAATTTATCCGGAAGCGCAGGATCAATGTCATAAATAAGCTCTACCGGCTTATTTCCTATACGATTTAGTATAATCATCCCAAGATCATTCAGCATCTGAGTGAAATCATAATCCTCTTCCACAAGCTCCATCTTTCCGGACTCTATCTTGGACATATCCAGTATATCATTGATTATAGTGAGCAAGGCATTTCCCGAATTCTGAATATTGACTATATATTCGCGCTCCTTCTCTGGGAGGTCTCCCCTAAGCAGAATCTGCGTCATTCCCACAATTGCATTCATAGGAGTTCTTATCTCATGAGATACATTGGATACAAAGGCCGATTTTGCCTGATTCGCTGCGTCTGCCCGCTCTTTTTCCTCTTGAACCTTTTCCATAAGCTCCTGTTGTCTTGTCACATCCACCAGAAGCATGCTGTAACCCACAACTTCATTTTTATCTATGATATCTACAATCTTTTTTTCATAATACTTGCCGCTATTTCGATAAATTTCCTCTGTACTTTTGAACAATTCCTGCAGTTCTCCAGGTATTGCTTTCTGCTTTCTCTGCCTTTTCAGGCCGTTAAATATCTCTACTGCATAGGAGTTTGCCTCTAGAAAACCATAGTTCTTATCTACAATTATAAATGCATCCTCCATCTGCTCAAACACCCATTCATGCCCCATCTCCGCAATACCATAAAACTCATCCTTCAGTAAGCTTAGTATGATGGATAAAATTGAAAGGGATGCAAAAATCGGTACAAAATCAAAGGCCGGATTCAACTGCATATAAGCAATCAGCGATATCATAACTACAAACTGAGCCCCTATCAATCTTGCCATATTAGCGCGTTCTGTCTTATCTTTTAGCCTGAACATCTTGATATTGGAATAAATAAACATCCATATCAAAAAGAAACATACACAGCTGTAACGCTGCATATACACCATATTTTGGCCCATATTTGATGTATAGAACCCAAGTATCTTGGTTTTTTCAAAGTGGAAAAATGGCTTATCGCCAAACAGAAATAATTTCAAATCATCATTCCAGTATAAAATTACGCTGAGAGTCTCAAAAAATCCCCATATGTAAAAGGGCAGCTTCGGAAACTTCTGCCACAGATAACTTGCAATAAACATTGTAAAAAAGAAGTAAAACAGCGCATTTCCTAAAAACTGCATTTTACTTATGATCATTGCCTGATCAAAGGTATGTGCACTCAGTACCAAAAGATATCCGCTGTTCATAAGCAGGCAACCCATATTGGTAACCATCAGATACATACTGTTATTACTCTGATGTTTACGCCTCAAAAGTGCAAAAATCCCTGCCACTGGAATCCAGATTCCTATACTTTGTATAACAAAAACTAAAAATTTCATTTTTCCATCTTCCTTATCTGTATTAAGTAGATTGTATCATATATTTCCTCATTGCACTATAACCAAGATAAATCCATAAAAAATTTGAGTCGCCGGATTGGCGACTCATTACATATTAAATAAAGAATGATATTATTCACTTGTCAAAAGAGGTTTTTGATATAGCTTTTGTTCAATAAATTCACGTTCAAAAGCAATTTCTTTTAAGACCTCATCAGCTTTTGTTGCCTGGGCTACTCTTTCAAGCCTTTTTAATAATGCTAATTGGTCAAATAAATAACCATTATATTCTTTTTCATTAGTTGGCATATATATTCACCTACCTATTATAAATACCCACCATTTAATTAATGTGTCATTTATATTATAACATGGTATTTTTTGAAGTGTAAAGCCTTATATATTGACGTAACAAATACGGAATAATATAATAATAATATGAATAATATATCATTTGATGATAAAAGAATTGCCAAAGGATATGCCAAAGACAGACCATGGCTGCATAAATCAGTCATCGAACGCATAAAATCCGAATGTAATATCAACAAACCATTTAAAAATGGTCTGGACGTAGGCTGTGGCGCCGGTTTATCCACCAAGGCATTAAAACTTATCTGCGACAAAGTCACCGGCACTGATATATCGGATGAGATGATTCAGGTATGCAAAACTCTCTACAACACCCCTGAATTCTCATTTTATACCGCAAAAGCCGAAGAAACAAAAATTCCGGAATCACCATACGACATCGTTACCGCCGCCGGCGTAGTCAACTGGGTCGATAAAAACAAATTCCTGAAAAATATGAAGTCTGTTATGGTAAACAACGGTCTTCTAATCGTATATGACTTCTGGATTTCAGATAAGATGCTTGATAACGATGCCTATACTGACTGGTATCAAAACCATTACCTTATCAATTTCCCTAAGCCACCCAGAAACGAGGCAATATGGCACCAGAAAGATATGCCGGATAATTTTATAATCGAAAAACAGTTTAATTTTCAACTTAATTACGAATATGATATAGACTCTTTTATCCGTTTTATGCTGCTCCAATCAAACGTTAATACACAAATTGATGCCGGTCACAAAACAGAAACGGAAATACATAGTTGGATGAAAAAAACATTAAATCCCATATTCCAAGATCAACCGCGTACCCTCCTCTTCAATGGATACGCCTGGATTTGTACCTTGAAGCTTTGAACACTCACTAACAATTTATCATAGCAAGGAGGTTCCTATGAACAATTTGATCATCCCCAAAGACTACCAATCTGCCCTGAATCTTCACGACACACAAATTGGTATCAAAACCGTAAAAGACTTTTTCCAGAATCTGCTCTCCGAACGCTTGAATCTGCTTCGCGTATCGGCACCATTGTTCGTTGAACCCTCATCCGGACTAAACGACAACTTAAACGGTGTAGAACGTCCGGTAGTATTCGGAATCAAGGAGCAGAATGATGCAGAGGCCGAAATTGTCCATTCCCTCGCAAAGTGGAAACGCTACGCTCTGAAAAAATACGGTTTTTCGTATGGCGAGGGACTATACACCGATATGAGTGCAATCCGCCGCGACGAGATGACAGACAATATCCACTCCATCTATGTTGACCAGTGGGATTGGGAAAAAATCATATCAAGAGAAGAAAGAACCATAGACTTTTTACAGGAAACGGTCCGTAATGTATACAAGGTTCTTCGTAAAACCGAAAAATATATGGCAATACGCTACGATTACATAGAAGAAATCCTGCCCCACGACATCTTCTTCATTACCACTCAGGAACTGGAGGATATGTATCCCGGCACCACTCCGAAGGAACGTGAATATTTGATTACCAAAGAAAAAGGCGCCGTCTGCCTTATGCAAATCGGCGACCTGCTTAAATCGGGTGAAAAACATGACGGACGCGCACCAGACTATGATGACTGGGCGTTAAATGCAGACATAGTTGTATATTACCCTGTTTTGGACATCTCATTGGAACTTAGCTCAATGGGTATCCGTGTAGATAAGGACTCACTGCTCAGTCAGCTTGACAAAGCAGGCTGCCCCGAAAGAGCTAAGCTGCCTTTCCAGAAGGCTATACTGAACGATGAGCTTCCTCTTACAATCGGCGGCGGTATCGGCCAATCCAGAATATGTATGTTCTTCCTGCGCAAGGCACATATTGGGGAAGTCCAATCGTCTCTATGGCCTGCAGATGTTACTCAAACCGCACTGGAAAATGGCATACAACTACTATAATAGATAAATATAAATAAAAATGATAAAGTAAATATACAGGCAACGTTAAGTTATGTAAACCACCAGAAAGGCATGATTATTATGAAGAATGATAAGAAAATTTTTTACAGTCTGGGCAGAATGCTTCCTCTTGAGGGCTTGCAGAAACCGGAAGCTGTAGACATCCAACAACGACTGAAAGCAGGACGGGCAGAATTTAATAAGCTGGTGCAGGGAGTATTCACTTCGGTAATGAAAATCAGTGCCCTGGATTTATCGCTTCACGACTGTACCGACAGAATATCGAATATCAGCACAAGTGTCCAAAACATATCCGAAAAAGTTGTATCGGCATCACGCAACACAGAATATAATTTGGCTGACGTAGTATCCGCACAAGAAAGTTTTACCGAAAATGCCATTAATATTTCTGCAGCCGCTTCAGATATGAAGGAGCAAATGGATGCGACTTCAGCAGAACTACAAGAACTTGTAGCTGATTCGGAAAATACTATCCGCAACTCCAACGAAACAAAACAGGATATGGAGCAGCTTATGAGCGTGCTTGGCAGTATGAATGAGGTCATTAATGGAATTAACGCAATTTCCGCCCAGACAAATATGCTCGCATTAAATGCTTCCATTGAAGCAGCAAGAGCAGGTGAGGCCGGAAAAGGCTTCGCCGTTGTAGCTGACCAGATAAGGGATCTTGCAGACCAGACCAAACAGCTCACCTCCGATATGGACGGACTGGTAACACGAATTGAAGAAGCTTCCAAGATGAGTTGTGAGAGCCTTAACAAGACTGTTGTTGATCTTAGTGAAATGCAGGAAAACTTAGGAAAAATTATATCGATTAATCAAAAAAATGAAAAAGATCTTGCAGAAATCACCGAAAATGTGACAACAATTGCTGCTTCAGGTGAAGAAATCTTCAGTTCTGTAACAAATGTACAAAACCAAATGAGTAAATTAAGCGACGATTGTGTTCTTTTAGAAGAGCAGGCAGCCGCAATGAGTCGTATTTCCGCTGATTTGCAGGTAAATACCGCACCTGTTCAGGATGTTGAAAAAGAATTGGATGATACAGCCAAACGTATGGGCATTATGGTAAATGATGTCTTTTATATGCTGGACAATCAGGTTTTCATAAACACAGTACAAAATGCCATCGGTGCCCATCAAAAATGGCTGAATACCTTGGAAAATATGGTTACGGCACACAGCTGTACACCGTTGCAGCTGGATGATACAAAATGTGCTTTCGGGCATTTTTACCATGCGATGAATCCTGCCAATAAAGCTGTCGCAAATATTTGGAGCGGTCTTGGTGAAAAGCACCGCCGTTTCCACGGTTATGGACGTAGTGTTATTGATGCCATTAAACGAGATGATTATAATAAAGCTGAACGTGAAATAAAGGAAGCCAGAAGTCTCTCAACTGAGCTTATAGGGGACTTTAACAGAATTATCGATATCACAAAACGGCTGGATGCAGACAGGATGGCTGTGTTTGAGAAATAAATGATATACTGATATAAAGCCGGGAGCGAGAAACCTCGCTCCCTCTATTTTACTACTGGATATACATATTAGAGTATCCCATTAGGCTTTCATCTACTTCTCTGGCACATTCTCTGCCCTGTCTTATAGCCTTTACTACAAGTGACTGTCCGGTATGCATGTCTCCGGTTACAAAGACATTATCCACGCTGGTTTTAAATGCCCCTGCATCGGTTTTCACGTTCGTGCGCTGGTCAATTTCTACCTTAAATGCATCGGTTACATATTTCTGACTGCCGAGGAAGCCTGCTGCAATCAGCACAATTTCAGCATCTAATACTTGTTCGGAACCTGCAACCTCTTTCATGTTCATACGTCCGGTACTTTCATCTTTTTCCCAGGTCAGTTTTACAATCTTGACTCCTTTTAAGTTACCTGACTTATCTTTAATAAACTCTTTTACCGTAGATTCATAGATACGCGGGTCATGACCGTATACCGCGATTGCCTCTTCCTGGCCGTAATCTGTTTTGCAGATTTTGGGCCACTCGGGCCAGGGATTGTTATCTGCTCTTGTATCCGGTGCCTTTGGCATCATCTCAATCTGTGTCACAGATTTGGCTCCGTGGCGGATTGCGGTACCTACACAGTCGTTTCCGGTATCACCGCCACCGATTATTACTACGTTTTTATCTTTTGTGTCAACATAGTTTTTATCTTTAAACTCTGAATCCAGAAGGCTTTTGGTATTTCTTGTAAGAAAATCGACTGCAAAATATATACCTTTGGCATCCCTGCCGGGCGCATTTATATCCCTCGGGTTGGATGAACCGCAGGCAAGCACTACACGATCAAATTCTTTTAAAAGTTTATCTGCTTTTACGCCGTTGCCCACATCTGAGTTTGTTACAAATGTAACTCCCTCTTCTTCCATTACCTTTATTTTACGTTCTATGACGTGTTTTTCCAGTTTCATATTCGGAATACCGTACATTAATAAACCGCCAATTCTATCAGAACGCTCATACACCGTTACCGAATGACCTCTCTTATTAAGCTGGTCTGCCACGGCAAGGCCGGAAGGTCCGCTGCCTACAACAGCAACTGTTTTACCGGTTCTTGTTTTTGGAGGATTCGCGGCTGCATAACCTTTTTCATAGGCATTTTCTATTATTGCATATTCGTTTTCCTTGGTAGAAACCGGGTCGCCTGTCAAGTTGCAGGTACAGGCTGCCTCGCAAAGCGCCGGACACACTCTAGAAGTAAATTCCGGAAAGTTGTTGGTCTTGTGCAGACGATAATATGCCTGCTCCCAGTTTCCTGTATAAACCAAATCATTCCATTCCGGCACAAGATTGTGCAGCGGACAGCCGGAGGTCATACCGCAGAGTGTCATTCCCGACTGACAGAAAGGTACGCCGCAGTCCATACATCTTGCACCTTGAAGCTGCTGCTCTTCCATAGAAAGATGTTCATGAAATTCATTAAAATTTTTTATACGCTGTTTCGGACTAACATCCTTTGAAACTTTGCGCTCATACTCTAAAAATCCGGTAGGTTTTCCCATTTTATTTTTCCTCCTTCCCTTGAGCGTAAAATGCTTCTATCTGTGCCTGTTCTGCGCTAAGTCCCTTTTCTTCCATCTGAACAATCAACTTAAGCATTCTCTCATAGTCGTGAGGTATGATTTTCTTAAACTTCGGCAGATATTCTCCGAAATTATCCAGAATCTCTTTTCCTTTGACTGAATTGGTCAATGCCACATGTTCCTTAATCATATCCTTAAGATCAGTAACATCATATTTAGAAGTAATTTCATAAGAAGAAACCATTTCCTTATTTATCTTGGTGTATAAGTCATTGTTTTCATCAAGTACATAAGCGATACCTCCGCTCATACCTGCCGCAAAATTCTTTCCGGTCACGCCCAGTACCACTACACGTCCGCCGGTCATATATTCGCAGCCATGGTCGCCTACACCCTCCACAACCGCAACGGCTCCGGAATTACGTACACAGAAACGTTCTCCTGCTACACCGTTGATAAATGCCTTACCGGATGTAGCACCATAAAGCGCAACGTTACCGATGATAATGTTTTCATCCTGTTTAAACTTAGAGCCCTTCGGCGGATATACAATCAGCTTACCGCCTGATAAGCCTTTTCCAAAGTAATCATTGGAATCTCCCACCAGCTCAAGCGTAAGTCCTTTAGGGATAAAAGCGCCAAAGCTCTGTCCGCCGGAACCGTTACACAATATTCGATATGTATCTTCTGCCAGCGCATCACCATGTTTTCTGGTAATTTCAGAGCCGAATATAGTTCCGAAAGTACGGTCCGTATTGGTAACATCTACTTCAAGACTTCTCTTCTGCCCTGCTTCCAATGCCTTCGACAACTGCTTAAGCAATACTTTTTCATCCAGAGTCTTTTCCAACTCAAAATCATAGACCTGTTTGGGATCAAAAATCACTTTTTCCTTGCTGTTTTCATAAGGATTGGAAAGTATAAGGCTTAAATCCACCTTTTGTTGTTTTTCCGATAAATTTTCTTTTATTTTAAGTAAATCTGTTCTGCCGACGAGCTCATCCACAGTACGAACCCCCAGCTTAGACATATATTCACGCAGCTCCTGTGCAATGAATTTCATAAAATTCTCAACATACTCCGGCTTTCCTCTGAAGCATTTGCGAAGTTCCGGATTCTGGGTTGCCACACCTACGGGACAGGTATCCAAGTTGCAGACCCTCATCATCACGCAGCCCATTGTTACAAGCGGCGCTGTTGCAAAACCGAATTCCTCCGCACCAAGTATTGCTGCAATTGCCACATCACGTCCGCTCATAAGCT
This sequence comes from Lachnospiraceae bacterium, assembly GCA_022510545.1. Lineage (GTDB taxonomy): Bacteria > Bacillota > Clostridia > Lachnospirales > Lachnospiraceae > UBA3282. The sequence goes on from JAFLTG010000076.1 coordinate 9,274, forward strand.
TACCATCGGTCTCTATGCGAACCTTATTTCTTAGACCGTTTTGGATCAAAGTCTGATGTGTCTCTGCAAGTCCAAGCTCCCACGGAAGTCCGGCATTGTGAATAGAGGTACGGGGCGCTGCTCCTGTACCGCCGTCATATCCGGATACCAGAATAACCTGCGCGCCTGCCTTGGCAACACCTGCAGCTACGGTTCCGACTCCTGCCTCGGAAACCAGCTTTACTGATATCCTTGCCCTTGTATTGGCATTCTTTAAATCATAAATAAGCTGTGCCAGATCCTCAATTGAGTAAATATCATGATGAGGAGGCGGTGAAATCAGACTCACACCCGGTGTGGAATGTCTGGTTTTGGCAATCCATGGATATACCTTACCTCCGGGAAGATGTCCGCCCTCTCCTGGTTTTGCACCTTGAGCCATCTTAATCTGAATCTCATGTGCACTGTTAAGATACTCGCTTGTTACACCGAAACGTCCGCTTGCCACCTGTTTAATTGCGGAACACCTGTTAAGTCCGTCAGCTCCTATCGTCAATCTCTCTTTATCTTCACCGCCTTCTCCGGAATTGGATTTTCCGTGCAGACGGTTCATAGCTATCGCCATAGTCTCATGTGCCTCTTTGGATATGGAACCGTAAGACATAGCACCGGTCTTAAATCTTGTGACAATAGTGTCAACACTCTCAACTTCCTCTATTGGCACAGGTTTCCCGGCAAAATTAAAGTCCATAAGACCACGCAGAGTCTTTATACTGCCCTCATCATTGACCGCAGCGGTATATTGTTTGAACATTTCATAATCACCGCGCTTGGTTGACTCCTGTAGTAAATGTATAGTCTCCGGGTTATAAAGATGCTCATCCGCGCCACTCCTCATCTGGTGATGTCCTACAGCATCCAGCTCCAAATCCGTTGATAGACCGAGTGGGTCAAAAGCCATTGAATGCAAAGTATCTACTTCTTTTTCAATATCTTTTAACGTAATACCGCCTATACGGCATACCGTATTTGTAAAGTATTTATTAATCACATCTTTATCGATACCGATAGCCTCAAAAATCTTTGAGCCCTGATAGGACTGGATTGTGGAAATACCCATCTTGGAGGCAATCTTTATTATGCCGTGCAATACTGCATCATTGTAATCATTCACTGCCGCATAATAGTCCTTATCCAGCATATGATTGTCAATCAGCTCCTTGATACTTTCCTGTGCAAGATATGGATTAATAGCAGATGCGCCAAAACCAAGCAGTGTTGCAAAATGATGTACTTCCCTTGGTTCAGCCGACTCTAATACAATAGCTACACTGGTTCTTTTTTTCGTATATACCAAATGCTGCTGCAGGGCTGAAACTGCCAACAGTGAGGGAATAGCCACACGGTTCTCATCCACTCCCCTGTCGGAAAGAATAAGAATATTTACGCCGCCGCGGAATGCCCTGTCTACCTCCACAAAAAGCCTGTCAATGGCTTTTTCCAGACTGGTATTCTTATAATATGTAATCGGAACGACTTCTACCTTGAAGCCTTCTTTATTCATATTCTTGATTTTAAGTAAGTCCGTACTGGTCAATATCGGATTGTGAACCCTGAGCATATTGCAGTTTTCGGGCTTTTCTTCAAGTAAATTACCGTCAGTTCCCAGATATACAGTGGTTGAAGTAACAACCTCCTCACGGATTGCGTCAATCGGCGGGTTGGTTACCTGCGCAAACATCTGTTTAAAGTAATGGAACAGCGGATGGTGTGCCTTGGAAAGTACCGGAATCGGTGTATCCACACCCATTGCCGCAATTGCCTCCGAGCCGTTTTTAGCCATTGGAAGGATGCTTGTTTTTAAATCCTCGTAGGTATAACCGAAGGCCTTCTGCATACGCTGCCTTTCTTCGTCCGTAAACTCCGGCACACGCACGTTCGGGATTTTCAGCTCTTTTAAAGTAACCAGATTATTATCCAGCCATTCGCCGTAAGGCTGAGCTGAAGCATATTTTTCCTTTAATTCATCATCGTCTATCACTCTGCCCTGAAGCGTGTCTACTAAAAGCATCTTACCCGGATGAAGTCTTTCTTTTACAACGATACTGCCCGGGTCAATGTCTAATACACCGACTTCCGAGGAAAGAATCAACGTATCGTCATCGGTAATCATATATCTCGAAGGACGCAGACCGTTTCGGTCAAGAACCGCACCCATGATATCTCCGTCTGAGAACAGAATAGATGCCGGACCATCCCAAGGCTCCATCATAGAAGCATAATACTGATAGAAGTCCTTCTTTTTCTGGGACATAGTTTTGTTATTCTCCCAGGGTTCCGGAATCGTTATCATTACCGCAAGAGGCAGCGGCATACCACTCATAACTAGGAATTCCAAGGTGTTATCGAGCATGGCTGAGTCGGAACCGGATGCGCTTATTGCCGGAAGTACCTTATGCAGTTGCCCTGCAAGATGTTCGGACTCCATAGTCTCCTCACGTGCCAGCATCTTGTCGGCATTACCGCGGATTGTATTGATTTCGCCGTTATGTACTATAAATCTGTTAGGATGTGCACGCTCCCAGCTCGGATTGGTATTGGTGGAAAAACGTGAATGAACTATCGCTATTGCAGATTCATAGTTTTTATCCTGCAAATCGGCGAAAAAGGTACGCAGCTGTCCTACCAGAAACATTCCCTTATATACAATCGTTCTGCTGGATAATGAAACCACATATGTAACATCTGTGGACTGTTCAAAAGTTCTTCTTAATATATAAAGCTTCCTGTCAAAATCAAGGCCCTTTTCAACATTATCGGGTTTTTTCACAAAAGCCTGCATGATACAGGGCATACACTCCACCGCCTTGTGTCCAAGAACTGTCGGAGCAATCGGAACGGTTCTCCATCCAAGGAACTGAAGTCCTTCTTTATCGGCAATAATCTCAAACATCTTCTTGGACTGGTTGCGTTGCAGCTCATCCTGCGGGAAAAAGAACATACCTATTCCGTATTCCCGTTCTCCTCCCAGTTTAATTCCGGCCTCTGCAGCAGCCTTTACCATAAATTTGTGTGGAATCTGAGTCAGTATTCCAACACCGTCACCGGTCTTTCCTTCTGCGTCTTTACCGGCTCTATGCTCCAGATTTTCTACGATCTTAAGGGCATTTTCTACTGTGGCACGGCTTTTTTCACCTTTAATATTCACACAGGCACCGATACCGCAGTTGTCGTGCTCAAATTCCATACTATGCAGGGGCGCTTTGGGGGCGCTTGTTTTTGCATCAAACATGGTTGTTGTCTCCTTTCTATGTGGTAGGTGGGGGGACGGATGAAGCAAATAGTAACTTTTCTTTGCTCATTGTCGGAGCCAGAGACGCAAAGAAAAGTTA
>JAFLTG010000077.1 GCA_022510545.1 Lachnospiraceae bacterium
GTATTAAGGCATTGGTTGATGTACTTAAGTCTGATGCAATCGTAGATTTTATCAATAACACTTATGACGGAGCTGTTATTCCTTTTAACTAATGAGTGAAAAATAAATAGCATATGTTATAAAAGAACCCCTTGTACTTTAGTATGAGGGGTTTTATGTTTGATAAACTATCAGAAACCTTGCTGCGGATGCAATATAATATATTGTGGTATAATTAACTAAATTTAGTTAATGCTTGTAATGAAACATAGGGTGTGATAATATTATTTCAAGCAAAGAACCAATCGAAGAGTCTTATTTTATCTTAATGGATTCAGGAAAAATTTAGTGTTTTATCTGATTGAAACGCATATAGAATCCATATCTAAACAGGAATATCTCTGAGTAAACTCCTTGCTTATAACTGAAAACCGCAGGGAGGATGAAGTGATACAATAGTAATTATATCCTCTCTGCAATTACAAGAAAGAGAGGAATGCTATGAAACAAACAACAGAAGAGAGAGTGGAAGCATTAAGCACAGTGTCTGAAATGCTTTCGCCAAATTATCAGATTAATTTAAGCGATTTTGCACTATTTTTATCGGTAATGAAGGTAAAAGAAGCATATGAAGATGTGCTGAGTATTATACTTGACGAACAGGATTTAAAGCTAAAAGAAGTTAAGGCAGAGCAGGTTATACTGAATAAATCAGGCAAGCGTGCCATTCGTCTGGATGCTTGGGCTTTGGATGAAAGAGACAGGCAGTTTGATATGGAGATGCAGAATGAAGCAGATTCTGATGATATTCGCAAACGATCAAGGTTTTATCAGGGTCTTATCGATACCCCTGTTTTAAAATCGGGAAAGAAGACAAGATATAAATTTTTGCCCTCTACAGTTATTATCTTTATAACCCAAGATGATATTTTCGGAAAAGATCTGGCTAAATATACGTTTAGTGAGCAGTGCGAGGAAGTGCCAAATCTGCCGCTTAGCGATGGGACTAAGAAAATATTTTTAAATATGACGAGCAAGAACGGGAGACCTGAATTAGTAAGTTTATTACAGTATATGAAAAATACTACTATAGATAATCCTGATATTATAGTACAGGATAAACGTATATTGGATTTAGATAGAATCGTGGAAGAGGTAAAACAATCTGAAGAATGGGAGGCTGTGAGTATGAATATTCTTGATATCGGAATAGCCAAGGGAATGGAGCGTGGAATAGAACAAGGAATAGAACAAGGAATTGAACAAGGCAACGCCCAGACCTTGATAAAAAATGTGGAATCTCTTATGAAAAACTTTAATATTGACTTGCAGCGGGCCTGTGAAGGACTGGGGATTACCGTTGAAATGTATGAAAATGCCAAAGAATTAATTGTGATGGGAAAAGAAGACAAGGATAGGAAGAAAGGCACGGTTGAATAAAATGGCGCTTCAGTTTTATTTTGGCGGCTCAGGAGCAGGAAAGAGCAAAAAACTTCATGAGGATATCATAGCTGCTTCGGTTGCAGAGCCAAATTGCGACTTTTTGCTGATAGTACCCGATCAGTTTACTATGCAGACTCAGATGGATTTAGTATTGGAGCATCCGAACAAGGGCATTATGAATATAGATGTCTTAAGTTTTGGAAGACTGACGCATAGAATTATGGAAGAGGTCGGGAGTGGTGATAAGACTGTTTTAGATGATACCGGAAAGAGTCTTATTTTGCGTAAGATTGCGCAGAAGGAACAGCAGGGGCTGCATATTATGGGCAGTCATCTTCATAAGATAGGTTACATACACGAGGTTAAGTCGGCAATCTCTGAATTTATGCAGTACGGCATAGGCTGTGAGGAATTGGCAAAGATTGCGGAATGTTCGAAATCCCGTGGAGCGCTTTATTATAAATTAAAGGATCTGGAGTTGCTTTATGGCAGCTTTTTGTCTTATATACAGGATAAATTTATCACAACGGAAGAGACTTTAGACAGTTTAAGAGAAGCACTGCCTAAATCTGAGATTATTAAAAATTGTGTTATTGCTTTTGACGGTTTTACCGGATTTACACCGATACAATATCGTGTAATTCAGGAATTGATTAGATTGACCAAACGGGTCATTGTAACGATAACCATAGACTCAAGGGAAAATCCTTATTATATAGATGGTGAGCAAAAGCTTTTTCATCTGAGTAAGAAAACAGTGGCTGATTTAAAAAGACTTGGCGAGGAAGTAGGATCAGAGCTTCTCCCGGCAGTGGTTTGCCGGGATAAAATAGATGGAAAGCTGCCGAGGTTTGCAGATTCACCGGAGCTTGCGCATTTGGAGCAGTCACTATTCAGGTATCCTATATTGACTTATCAGGACAATGTAAGGAATATTCATTTAATCGAAGCATCGACTCCAAAGGAAGAGGTCCGACAGACTTGTATTGAAATACATAGATTATTAGAAAAAGAGAAATCAGGCACAGCGAAAAATGCAGGGATAAAAGGCCAAAATGAGAATATCGACCAAAACGGTCTACACTATCGCGACATAGCGGTAGTGACCGGAAACATGGAAACATATGAGAATGATATAGAAGAAGAGTTTGCCAAATTCGGTATACCGGTTTATATGGACAGGACAAGGGGAATATTGTACAACCCATTTACTGAATATATACGCAGTGCACTGCAGATTATTCTTCAAGATTTCAGTAGAGAGGCGGTATTTCATTATTTGAGGGCCGGCTTGTGTGGCTTTGAGCGCTCAGAGATTGACCGTTTGGAAAATTATGTACGAAGATTCGGCATATGCGGTAGGAAGCGCTGGAGTGAGCTTTTTGTGTATAAGGAAGAAGACGGTGATGAAGGAGTTGAAAGACTTGCGGAATATAACAGGCTGAGAGAAGCTCTTATGGAGCAGCTTTCCCCATTACTTGTTGAGCATAGGACAGCAGGGGAGCTTGTGCATGCGCTATATGACTTTATGGTAAAAAATGAGCTGCAGCAGAAGCTTGTTCGATATGAAAAGCAGTTCGAGAATGACGGAGAACTGGTAAGGGCAAATGAGTATGGGCAGATTTATGGGCTTGTTATAGATTTACTGGATCAGATTGAATCCCTTTTAAATGAGGAAGAAATGGGACTTCGTGAATTTGCGGATATCCTGGATGCGGGGTTTGCAGAAATTACGGTAGGAACCATACCTCAGAACGTAGACAGGGTTGTAATAGGTGATATAGAGAGAACCAGACTTAAACAGGTAAAGGTGCTGTTTTTTTTAGGGTTAAATGACGGTAATATTCCTAAGAATGGTACGGGAGGCGGGATTATTTCCGACATTGACAGGGAATTTATAAAGGATGCGGGCTGGGAACTTGCGCCGACTCCAAGGCAGCAGATGTATATTCAGCGGCTATATCTCTATCTTAATATGACTAAACCTTCACAGGATTTGTATTTATCCTATGCCAAAGTTGGAAATGACGGTAAAAGCCTGCGTCCGGCATATCTGATTGACACTGTAAAAACACTTTTTCCGGAACTTTTGCGACGTTTTCCGGAAGGGTTTCCGGTTGAAGAGCAGCTTGCAAACGGTAATGACGGTATACACTTTTTTATAGAGCTGCTTAGGGAGTATGCGGCAGGTATGCTGAGTGCGGAAGATGAGAGGAAATTATTTACTTTTTACCACAGTTATCATAGGAACAGCGAATATAAAGATCAGGTGGACAGTTTAATAGATACTGCGTTTTACCGATATAAGGATAGCCCGCTTTCCAAACAGATAACAAAGCTTTTGTATGGAAGTATCCTGCAAAACAGTGTCAGCCGTCTGGAAAAATATGCTGCCTGTGCCTATGCACATTTTCTTCAATATGGTCTGGCCCTTAGCGAACGTAAGGAATATACTTTTGAAAATGTGGATATGGGAAATATTTTCCATGGCGTACTGGAGTTATTTGCAGACAAGCTTACCGGAAGTCAATATACCTGGTTTGATTTTCCGGAGGATGTCGGAGCACAGCTCCTTGATGAGGCAATAGAGGCTTATGCGGTCAATTATGGTGAAACAATTCTATACAGCAATTCCAGAAATCAGTATCAGCTTAAGAGGATAAGGCGGATTTTGAATCAGACTGTACATACCCTGCAGACACAGCTTAAAAAGGGTTCTTTTTTGCCGGAACGCTTTGAAATGTCTTTTTCAATGGCAGAGGAGCTTGATACTGTGAATATTGCACTTACTGAAGAAGAAAAAATGAAACTTCGCGGCAGGATTGACAGGATAGATACTTGTATTGACGATGATGTCCTATATGTAAAAGTCATTGATTATAAGTCCGGCAGCAGGAAATTTGATCTTGCTGCATTATACTATGGACTGCAGCTTCAGTTGGTGGTGTATATGAATGCCGCAATGGAAATAGAGCAGAAGGCTCATCCGGATAAAGAAATACTACCGGCGGCAATGCTTTATTATCATATAGACGATCCGATGATAGAGGACGGACAGAATCTTACGCCTGAGCAGCTTAATCAGAAACTTATACGGGAGCTTAGGATGACCGGAGTGGTCAGTCAAAATGACAAGGTTGTCAGTCTGCTGGATAAAGAATTTCAGGATAAGTCAGATGTTATCCCTGTAGAACGGAAAAAAGACGGTTCTTATTCTGCTTACTCAAGTGTCATAAATGAAGAAGACATGGAGATTGTATCGAGTTATGTAAACCATAAAATAAAGGAACTTGGACTTGGCATAATAGATGGGACCATTTCGGTCAATCCCTGTGAGCATGACGGAAACAGTGCCTGTACTTACTGTGCTTATAAGAGTGTATGCGGTTATGATGATGAGATTCCCGGATATGAAACGAGAAAGCTTGAGAAATTGTCAAAGGATGAGGCAGTGCTGCAGATGAAACAGGATTTAAATCATGACGAGTGACATAAAAGATAGTGAGAAAGGCATGGTTATTAATATGGGTTTTTCATATACAGAAGAACAACAGAAAGTAATAGACACGCATGGCTGTAATATTCTTGTATCAGCGGCAGCGGGTTCCGGAAAGACGGCAGTTCTGGTTGAACGGATTGTCAAGATGGTCAGTGATGAGGCTAAGCCGGTGGATATTGACAGACTTCTTATTGTGACCTTTACCAATGCCGCAGCAGCGGAAATGAGGGAGAGGATAAGCAGTGCAATAGGGGATAAACTGTTTAAAAACCCTGAAAATGAACACCTGCAGCGGCAGGCAGCCTTGCTCCATAATGCTCAGATTACAACAATAGACAGTTTCTGCCTTTTTGTGATACGCAATCATTTTTATACTATTGGCATAGATCCGGGTTTCAGGATTGCTGATGAAGGCGAAATAAGACTGCTTAAGGCTGATGTGATGGGCAGCGTATTGGAAAAGTCTTATGCGGAGGGTAAAGACTCTTTTTTACACTGTATGGAATATTTCAGTACCGGCAGCAGTGATAAGATAATGGAGGATACCGTACTTAAGTTGTATGAGTTTGCTATGAGTCATCCGTTTCCGGAAGAGTGGTTGATGGCTCGTAAGAATGATTATGCAATTGCCGAAGCGGATTCTTCGAATTACACAGTGTCTGATAATGATAAAACCGCGGCTTTGATGAGTCTTAGCTGGATACATAAGATGATGGAAAATACTACATTGCTCCTAAATGGGATTATTGACCAATACAGTCAATGCATTGATCTGAGTAATGCTGCCGATGGTCCTTATATGTATGTGGACTTATTGGAGCAGGAGAGGGAGCTGGTTGAAAAGTTAGCAGCCACACAGACCTACGAGGATAGGTATTTACTATTTGACACACTTGAATTTGGGCGTCTCTCATCTCAAAAGGACACAACCGTTTCGGTCAATAAGCGTGAGAATGTTAAAAATATGCGTGCACAGCTCAAGGAGCAGCTTCAGTTTATTAGCAAAAATTATTTTGCAGCTCCGGCAGAAGAAGTACTTTCTCAGATGGAAACCTGTGGGGCTGCCGTAAATGCTCTGGTAGAGCTGACTCTGCTATTCAAAGAAGAGTTTGATGCAGGTAAACGTGCTAAAAATATAGTGGATTTTGATGATATAGAACATTTTGCTTTGTCTATACTACTTAAAAGGGATGAAGACGGAAACGTTGTACCGACCGATACTGCTCTGGAATATAGAAGTTATTTTGAGGAAATTCTTATAGATGAATATCAGGACAGCAACCTGGTACAGGAATATATTTTATCTGCGATTTCCGGAGAAGCTGAAGGCAGATTCAACCGTTTTATGGTAGGCGACGTAAAACAGAGCATATATAAGTTTCGTCTTGCAAGACCGGAACTTTTTATGGAAAAGTATTATATGTACAAAAGCTGCAACAGCAATAATCATATCAATAGCTGCAACAACATACGTATTGACCTTCATAAGAACTTTCGGAGCCGGGAAGAAGTGCTTGTTAGTACCAATACCATTTTTTCTCAGATAATGACCAAGGCGCTGGGTGGTATTGAATATGACGAAAGTGCGGCATTATATCCCGGAGCCGTATACCCTGAAAATAAGTCGGACTACACTACGGAGCTGCTTCTATTGGCAAAGTCCGACGAAATTGACTCTAAGCAGCAGGAAGCTTACGCTATTGCAGGAAGGATCAAAGAGCTTGTTGCTTCATTTCAAGTGACCGATTCGGAAACAGGACAGTTACGAAAAGCATCATATAAGGACATAGTAATTTTAATGCGTACTACGGCAGGCTGGGATGAAGAGTTTAAACAAGTTTTGGAAAGTGAGGGTATACCTGTACATGTAACTTCCAAAACAGGTTATTTTACTGCGAGCGAAATAAGACAGCTTTTACATTTTCTGCAGGTATTGGACAATCCTCTTCAGGATATTCCGTTTTACGGGGTTATGCATTCTTATTTTGGAGGTTTCACGGAAGAGGAAATTGCAACGATAAAAGCAGCGTTTCCAAAGAGCAGATATCTGTATGAGGCTGTTGTAGAATACGCGAAGCTGGAACTGTTCAGGACGGAGCTTGCAAAGCGTTTGAGTGAATTCATTAAACGTTTGAACGGATATCGGGATATGACGGTCTATATGCCGGTACACGAACTTTTACAGACGATAATCCGTGAATATTCATATCTGGATTACGTAGCAGCCAAGCCGGGCGGAAAGCGGCGCCGGGCCAATGTGGAGATGCTGCTTGTAAAAGCGGCAGATTATGAAAAAACCAGTTACTATGGGTTATATCATTTTCTGCGTTACATAGAGCAGCTTGAAAAATATGATGTGGACTATGGTGAGGCCAATCTGCAGGATGAGAATGCGGATGTGGTGCGGATTATGAGTATACACAAAAGCAAGGGATTGGAATTTCCAATCTGCATAGTTGCAGGTCTTAGCAAAGGTTTTAACAATCGTGATATTAGCGACAGTCTGGTTTTAGATGTGGAGCTGGGTATAGGCACGGACTATGTTGACCCGAAGCGCAGGATAAAAAGCAGAAATTTAAGAAGAAACTTTATAGCTTATAAACTTAAGCAGGATAATCTTGCGGAAGAGTTACGTATATTGTACGTTGCAATGACAAGAGCAAAGGAAAAACTGATTCTTACCGGTTTATTAAAAAATCCCGAGAAAAAGGCCGCATCTTTATCAATGCTGCAGGGGCAGGGCGGTCAGAGTTTTTCTTATGGTATAATAATGCAGGCCGGAAGTTTTCTGGATATACTTATGTATGCGGCGGCGCATAACAAGTGTTTTGATGAAATATGGCGGTTTTATGACATAGTACCGGATGAGTCAAATCCATTTTATAAAGAAGAAATGGATTTGAAGGTGTTACTTATACATTGGGAGGATACTATAGAGCATAAAATCAAAGACACAATTAAGAGAGAAGATAATAAAAGACGATTATTATTATCGGATGCTTCAAAAGATATAGATGAAACAATTATGACACTTATGTCAGAAAGGTTTTCTTATCAGTATCCATACGGGAATCTCAGGAATTTATATACAAAGACAACAGTATCGGAACTAAAAAAGTCTGGAATCCACGAAGAAACAGACTTTTCATTCCCTTTATATGAAGAAGAAAAGATTGTTCCGTATCTGCCTAAATTTATTAAAAATGACACAAGTGTCAGTGGTACTGACAGGGGAAGCTCTTATCATAAGGTAATGGAGTTATTGGACTTTAATAGATTAACTGATATAGTTAATCTATTGGATAAGTCTATGTTTGAATCAACAGTAAGTTCAGAAATGCAGAAGATGCTTGAAGGTGGAAGGCTGTCACAGGCATATTACGATGCGGTTTCTGTTTCTAAAATTGTGTCCTTTTTGCAGAGTGATATTGCTATGAGGATGGGAAAGGCGGCAAAAGCAGGCAGGCTCTACAGGGAACAGCCTTTTGTATTAGGTATTCCTGCAAATCGACTGAATAATGATTTCCCTAAAGAAGAAACAGTTCTTATTCAGGGAATCATTGACGTATATTTTGAGGAAGACGGGAAATACATTGTGCTGGATTACAAGACCGATGCCGTTAAAACTCCGGAAGAATTGATTGAAAGATACCATGTCCAGCTGGATTACTATGCCGAGGCACTTGAACAAATTCTTGGAAAGAAAATGCAACAATCCGAAGCAGTTAGTGGTAATATAGAGAAGGTAATTTATTCTTTTGCATTGGAAAAAGTGATTGTATTATAAATCTTGCCAACAAACATCGATGATAGAAGGAGGGGTTATATGATTAGGTTTACAAAGGACTGTGTTTTGGGCGTGGAAGAAATTGATAAAGAGCATGAACATTTGTTTAAGCTTTTTAATGATGCCATAACTATATTGGAATATGACTATGGTGAGGATAAATACTATAAAATTCATAATATATTAAGCGGACTGGATCAATACGCAGAAAACCATTTTATGCATGAGGAGGCATATATGGAAAAAATATGCGATCCGGAACTTATCCTGCAGCGTGTTCAGCACTTGTCATTTAAAATAAGACTCTTTGAATTTCTGGTAAAAAATATAGATAATGAGAAAGAACAGATGGAGGCATTAAGAGACTTAATAGATTTTCTGTCATTATGGCTGTATCGTCATATTATAAGCAGTGATACTATGATTGGGAAACTGCCCCCTTTGGAAGAGTGGATGTTAAGAGAAAATCCCTGTGAATATATAGAGGAATATATAACGGGGGTTGATATTATAGACAGGGAGCATAGAATACTATTTGAAACATTGGAGCGTGCATTTAATCTGGTCAAATTCTGGGTTGAAGGAGACTCATATGATGAAATAATACATATTCTGGATGAATTGAAAGTCTGTACGGTAACACATTTTGCAGATGAAGAAGAGCATATGCAAAGCATAGGATATGAAGGTTATGAGGCACATAAACAGGCGCATGATGCCTATGTTGACAGATTGGATGAAATTGACTTTGATAAGATAGAGGAGAATCCTAAGATATACCTGGAAAGTCTTATCGAATTCCTGATGGGATGGATGATTCATCATATTACCAATTTTGATAAAAATATTCCGCTAATATAAAAGAGAGTGCTTAGCACTCTCTTTTATATATTAATCTTCTTTATAATTAACTATCTCATCAATCAGTTTCTCAAGTTTTTCGTCCATCTCTTCATCGTTAAACTGACAGGTGCCGACAGCCTTGTGGCCACCGCCGCCGTATTTGAGCATCAGGCTTCCGACGTTAACGTTGGAAGTTCTGTTAAGTACACTGTAGCCAACTGCAGCAGAACAGCCAAGACCGCCCTTGCCGTTTACAATCCATACTGAAATATTCTGCTCGGGATACATACTGTAAATCAGAAAACGATTTCCCGAATAAATAGGATCGACACCACGTAAATCTGAAATAATAACGTCTTTTTCCACTCTGGTATGAGCTTTTACCATTTCCTTGAACTTGGCATCCTGTTCGTGATAGATTGCAATACGTTCCTGCACATCGGGGAGATTCAGGATTTCATCCGTATTCATTGTGCGGCAGCATTCCATAAGCTCCTCCATAAGCTGATAGTTAGGAATAGTAAAGTTTCTCCATCTTCCAAGACCTGTTCTGGGATCCATCAGAAAGCCTACCAGTATCCAGCCGGTCGGATTCTGGATTTCATCAATTGTAAGGTTTCCTGAGTCTACCTTATCAACGGCCTCCATCATATCGTCAAAATGTGAAAAACGCTCTTTTCCACCATAATAATCATAGATAATGCGTGCACAGGAAGGCGTAATACGGCTCTCACCCTTATATTTGCCTGCCAGCTGGTTGCGCTCATGCTCGCTGGAATGGTGGTCAAACCAAAGTCCGCAGCCCTCTACGAATGGAACATTTGCAAGGACATCATTTTCCGTGATTTCTACGAGACCGTCCTGCAAATCCTTGGGATGTGCGAATTTCCAACTGTCAATCAGGCCGATTTCCTTTAATAATGCACCGCATGCAAGACCGTCAAAATCGGAACGTGTAACTAATCTCATATATGTAATCTCCTTTACTTTATAATATATTCGGGTAATTGCCGGTATTCAAGCCGAAACTTAAAATATATATAAAATTATATAAGATAGAGCATTTTTTTTCAAGAAGATTGAGGAAAATCATTTAAGAAAAATACTATGGCGGTAAAGGTAAGCTATAAAGGTATAAAATTTGTACTTTATATTTTATCTCAGCTATGGTAATATAGTGATAATGGCGATAGAATTTTGTTAATCAACCGCCAAAGGAGGTAGCAGATGGCGCTGTCTTACAACTTGCAGCGGCCAAAACTAGATTATGAGCGAAAACGAGAAGCTGGTTGAAGAAACTGAGAAAGAAGTTGTTTCCAGAAATTTCATAGAGCAGATTATTGATAAGGACTTAGCAGAGGGAGTGTATGATACCGTACACACAAGATTTCCCCCTGAACCCAACGGTTATCTTCATATCGGCCATGCCAAAAGTATATTATTAAATTACGGGCTTGCCAAAGAATACGGCGGTAAGTTCAATATGCGTTTTGATGATACAAATCCGACGAAGGAAAAGAACGAGTTTGTTGAGTCAATAAAGGCTGATGTAAAATGGCTTGGAGCTGATTTTGAGGACAGATTGTTTTTTGCTTCCGATTATTTCGATGAAATGTATGAGGGAGCGGTTAAGTTAATTAAAAAGGGTAAGGCCTATGTCTCTGATTTAAGTGCCGAACAAATGCGTGAATACAGAGGAACATTGACAGAACCCGGCAAAAACGATCCAAACCGTGACAGAGGCATAGATGAGAACCTGAAGCTGTTTGAAGATATGAAAAACGGGAAATATGCAGATGGTGAAAAGACCCTTCGAGCAAGGATAGATATGTCATCTCCCAATATTAATATGAGAGACCCGGTTCTTTACCGTGTGGCGCATCTGTCTCATCACAATACTGGCGATAAATGGTGCATATATCCGATGTATGATTTCGCGCATCCCATTGAGGATGCAATAGAGGGAGTTACCCATTCAATCTGTACGTTGGAATTTGAGGATCACAGACCACTTTATAACTGGGTGGTTGAAGAGCTGGAGTACGAGCATCCTCCGAAGCAGATTGAATTTGCCAAGATGTATTTGACCAATGTAGTCACTGGTAAGAGATATATTAAAAAACTGGTAGAGGACGGAATAGTTGACGGTTGGGACGACCCTAGACTGGTATCCATTGCAGCGCTTAGAAGACGAGGCTTTACACCGGAATCCATACAGTTGTTTGTAGACTTATGCGGTGTGTCCAAGGCAAACTCTTCCGCAGAATATTCAATGCTGGAGTACTGCATCAGAGAAGACCTTAAACTTAAGAAGCCTCGTATAATGGCAGCATTAGACCCGATTAAACTGGTGATTGATAACTATCCCGAGGGTCAGACGGAAATGCTTACGGTTGCCAATAACCTGGAAAATGAGAGTCTTGGAACCAGAGAGGTGCCCTTTGAAAGAGAGCTTTATATTGATAGAGACGATTTTATGGAAGAGCCTCCGAAGAAGTATTTCAGGCTTTTCCCGGGAAATGAAGTAAGGCTTATGCATGCATACTTTGTTACCTGTACCGGTTATGAAAAGGATGATGATGGCAATGTCACAGTGGTCCATTGTACCTATGATCCGGCATCCAAGGGCGGAAACAGTCCGGATGGACGCAAGGTTAAGGGAACAATCCACTGGGTACCTGCATCTTCGTCGATTAAAGCGCAGGTAAGGTTGTATGAGAATATTATAGATGAGGAAAAAGGCGTTTATAATGAAGACGGCAGCCTTAATCTGAATCCGAATTCGTTGACGGTGTTAAACGAATGCAGAATCGAACCGTCGGTAGCAAATGCAGCCGCATATGACAGTTTCCAGTTTGTCAGACAGGGATTTTTCTGTGTGGACTGTAAGGACTCAAAACCGGATTCACTTGTGTTTAACAGAATTGTTTCACTCAAAAGTTCTTATGTTCTGCCGAAGTCATAAGGCGGCAAGATAATTATAATAAAAAATAAGGAGCGGGAGGAATTACAAATGGCAGATTTATTATCAGGATTGGGTCAGTTCGGACTGGGCAATCTGGAAAATATGAATTTATATGAGG
>JAFLTG010000078.1 GCA_022510545.1 Lachnospiraceae bacterium
ATACTTCGTGCCAGTGCTTCTAAAGATCATCATTCTTAGTAAAATCTTAGTAAAAAACTCCTTTATTAAATGCCTTCTATTTAAACTCCATATTTAATTATTATTTTGAAAAAGAAGTTTTGTCAATGAAATTTCGTAAAGAAATTTGAGAAGGTCATTAAGGGTTCGATATATAAATGCTGTTATTTACAAGAAATAATTCCATTCCTATTGACATAATACAAAATTTTCTTTATACTTAGATAAAGATGGGTGTATTATGTCAATTGGAATAGTTCATTAATTGCTAACCTAAAAGAGTTATTTTTAAAAATGAGGTGATTGATGTGGCAAGAGATATAGCATTAAATTTAAGAGGTGCGGCAAGAAATATGGCAATTAATATGGTAAGAGATGATGGCTCAAAAGGCATGTTCCAATGCGAATTTGGAAGAGGCTTCTTAAAAAAGATTTCTGGAAACGAAAAAGCGCTTTACCTTGAAATTACTCAAGATGGAATTAAAGGAAAAGCTATTGTTTATCAGGAAAATACTAAAAATACCTATACAGGTGATGTTAATTATGAGATTGGAGCCATTACCAAATATGAAAGAATGATGTTTCAGGGGCTTGTTACCTTTGTTGTCCATGTGCACACTAATACTCTCTACGGCCGTGAAAAATATCAGCTGCGTTTTCCTGGTATGCAAGATATAGAAAGAGCTTCTACTATGCTTCGTAATCTTTTAGCAACTAATCAGGACGGAAATAGCGGCTTAAAACCTGTCAATGCACAGACACCTACTGCCAGGAGTGTTGCACCGTATCAATCCGGAACGGTACAGGTATCTGAGGTGGCCACGCCAACTGTAAAAGAACCGGTACCGGTACAGGTATCTGAGGTTACGCCAATTGCAAAGGAGCCGGTACAGGCACCTGTAGCTGCTGAGGCGGTACAAGATAAACCTGTTGAGGCAGTGGCAGTTCAAGATAAACCTGCTGATGCTTCGCTTGAGGAGCTCAAAAAGAAGTATGAAAAATTGGAGGCAGTATACCAGACCGGCATGGTTTCCGAGAAGGAATACAAGACCGCTAAGGCAGAGTATATCAGCTGTGAGAGTAAGCTGGATGAGTTCTATAATAAGCTTAAGATAAATATACAATATAGTGAGATGGGCTTTTTGTCTGAGAAGGAGTTTGAGGATTTCAAGAATGAGGTTATTGATGAAGCTTCTAATATTAGCAATGTGCCCACCGATACCTACAAACAGAACTTGAAGAAGCTGCTTTTACTCAATCTTTGTGAGATTTTATCAAATGATGATTACAGTAAGATCTGTAATGAAATAGTCAGTACAGTACAATATGTATCAGATGACTCTGAAGATAGGGTTGTACAGAAGATTGAGAGATGGCCTGTTTTGAAAGAGTGCGAGATTTTAAGTCCTGCACAGTATGACCAATTCCTCAAGATTGTTGCTGAAGATACTAAGATTAAAATGGGAGAAAGCATCCCTATATTAGAGCATAAACTGATGCGTTTGACCACACTTTCCAAGACCTTTATTTTCACACCGGAAGAGTTTGCAAAGAAGAAGCAGGAGTTTATTGCTGATATGACTGATATTGATTATTCTTCTGATGTTAAGTTAACGGTACAGATTGAGCGTTTGATGGCTCTGAAACACTGTGAATGGATGGATGAGAGTGAGTATCAGGCGAAGAAGAGTGAAATACTGAACACTATTGAAGGCAATAAAGATGCTGTTCAGAAAATGCAGTTGTTTAAGGCGCTTGCTGAAGTTACATATATCACGAAGGGTGATTATGATAACTTTAAGAAGGGCGTGATTGACGATATCTTCTCAAATTACAGCGATATCGCTGAACTTAAGACTAGAGCTCAGACCTTGATGAATTTGAAAGAGGCGGCCATAGTTACAGAAGGAGAATTCGACGAATTGAAGAAGAAATTGCTTGCATTATAATAATATGTCCATGATGAAAAAGTCTCATAAGTTGCTCCAAGAGCAGTTTGTGAGACTTTTTTAATTCATGACAATAGAAAGTTCGCGGAAAGTGTTTTATTGTTTCATGCGGAGCATATTTTTCCTTTCAAGTATTCGGAAAAACTAACTGCAGGCAGTTTACGTCTTTTGGAAATCATTTGTTGCCAGATATTATTTCCGTCGGCTTCCGTTATTAAGTCATTTTGCAAAGCATCAAATAATATGCGGCCTGTATCAATGTGGCTTAGATTATACTTTTCAACATAAGGCTCTATATCACTAAGATTATTACTTGCCAGTATACCATCGTATGTTATGGCAAGGGCGATTCCCCCGGCTTCTCCACGGCCGATAATTTTGCGACCTTTTTCTGGGGATACAAGAGATAAATATATTTTATACTCTTTGGTATCAGCCTTGATTTCCTGTACTTTGGCAACATTATTTGCAATCAGTGCATCGGTTCTTTGCTTTATATGTGGGATACAGGGATTAGATAATTCTCGGTAGACAGGTTCCGGCAAAACGATTTGTCCGGAATAGAGTTGCTCTAATATATTTGTATTGTTGATCCATAGAAAAGCAGAGAGGCAGTCCGTATCAAAAAACAGCTCTTTAGTCATTCAGGTTGGAGTCCTCCTCATCATAATTGTATACAATATCCGGTCTGTATGCTTCTAATAAAAGTTCTTCCTTTTTACCCTTTGATATAATATTTTTTTCGGTCATTTGCTCTACCTTACGGATGTATTCGCCGGTTGTGAAATATGGTTTATCCCTGTCGGTAGGGAAGTAGAGTTCTTTGCCATATCCCAGTCTGGCTGCTTCGGTGGACACCGTAATTGCCTTATATTTATCGGCATCGGCATCGGTAATAAGATTATCGAATGTGAGTCTGTAAATCATAGCCTGGTGGCTTATCCGAAAAAATTGTTCCGCATCGATGATTGTTTCCAGGTTCCAATCGGGTTTGCCCGCTTTGTATTGCAGCAGAGCATCATATGGCATTAATAAATAACCGGCAAACTTATCGGCCTCGCGTTCTGACTCCGGTTTATCCATGTTCATACTCATATCACAAATTACCTGTTGTGTTTCCGGTTCATATAATACGTGGTATAATTCGTGTGCCAATGTGAATCGTTGTCTGCCGTAAGAAGTCGTAGAATTTATGCATATGACTATATCGTCATCAACTTTAGTACAAATGCCGCTTATTCTTTCTGATAGCGGATATTTTACTAATGTGATTTTCTTTTCTTTCCATCCGTTGACAATGGCAAAAATATCTATTGGTGAATCGCTGTCTTCGCCCCACATTTGTCTGGTAAGCAAAGCCAGAGAATTCAATTCCTGTGATGATTTCATTATTGTGTGTCCTCCAACATCCGGTTCATATATCGCAAATTCATAGCGATTTTGTTAATGGCTGCTATACCTTCGAGGTCCTCTGTCTGTATACCGTTTGAACGAAACGCAAAATTTAATGGAATATAGGTATCGTCTTCACCCAATAGATAGGTATCTGTACAGCCAAATAAATTGCAGATTTTTTCAATTAAGGATATGCTTAAACTTTCACTGCCATCTTCCAATCCGGTAATCATATTCTGATCAACGCCCAGATACTGAGCAAGCTGCGATTGTGTAAGCTTACTTTCTATTCTAAGTTCTTTAAGACGTGTGTTTTTATCCGCCATTGTTAATGCTCCTGTTTTATTGTTTTTCCTCAAATCTTTTTCTTAGTTCCAGATAATGCTCATAATACTCCGGTCTTTTCTCCTTAAGGTGTTCTTCAATCTGCCTTCGATGTCGTCTTAACAATTCCAATGCCTCTGGGCTTAACTCCCTAAGTTTCTCTTCAATAATATGGCGGCGCTGTTCCAGTTTTTGTTCGATTTCATCGACGTGCATATGTCTTT
This sequence comes from Lachnospiraceae bacterium, assembly GCA_022510545.1. Taxonomy (GTDB): domain Bacteria; phylum Bacillota; class Clostridia; order Lachnospirales; family Lachnospiraceae; genus UBA3282. The sequence goes on from JAFLTG010000078.1 coordinate 3,911, forward strand.
TTTCTTCAAGCTCCGAAAAATAGAGTTCCAGCCGGTTCAATAGTTCATCCTCGTCGAACAGTCCGATACGTCCCCAAGAAGCGGTATTTTCGGTTTTTATAATATTTTCCATACTGTAATCGCCGGAATTAACGAGTTTTTCCGCAACCTCGGCTGCAAGAGCTTCCATTTTTTCTCCGGCACCTTCGCCAAAGGCCCATTCAAATTCTGCAAGACGTTCATTTGCTTCCTCGTATGCATATTCTTCATCGCCTGAGATGCCTTCCAGAGGATAGGGTTTATTGATTCCTGCCGCACGCAGAGCAAGGGAGACTGTTCTCCTGACAGATCCTTCTTCTATGAGACTGCTTGCACCAAAGGCGCGGAGCTGGTCGTTAACGGCTTCAGCATGCTCTGTAAGGTACAAATTAATTCCTTTGGCATTCAGATTGCGTTTCAGTATCACAAGGCGTTCCGCAGCGGTAATATCGATACTGCCGATGCCTCTGGCATCTATGATAACCTGTTTGGTATCGTCTTTTACGGCATTGTCAATATCATCCTGAAAAGCATTTATGTTGGCAAAAAAGAGATTTCCGCTGAAACGGTATATGATTGTGTGCTCGATAGGGTATGCATTCTTGTTGCGGCTTAAATTGTGCAGGCCCTCATGGCCCGGTATTATCCCTAAGAATGCCTTGGGCGGAATGACAGCACGGATGATGACTGCCACAAAAGAGAGGATTACACCGATAACTACGCCATATATGGTACCAAGAATCAGCACACCTAAAAAAGCAGCCATAAAAATGGTAAACTCTTGTTTGTCCGCTTCCCATGTTTTTCTTGCAATACCGAATTCTACGATTCCCATAAGTGCGGAAATCACAATTCCGGTCAGCACCGGTACCGGAAGATATTCAAGCAGCCCGGTTCCAAAAAGCAGTACAAGAACCATAGTGAGAGCGGCGGTTATGGACATAAGCTGCGACTTGCAGCCGTACTGGTCGGCGATTCCGCTTCTTGATACGCTTCCGTTGAGGGGACAGCAGCCCACTAAAGCACCGGCGGCATTACCTGCAGCGTAAGCAAGAACTTCACGGTTATTATTAATCTTATAGTTGTATTTCAAGGCATAATTGCTGGTTGCCAGCAGTGTCTGAGCCATTATTACCAAAGCGATTGTAAAAGACAACACAATAATTTCCTCTGCATTGGGTAAAAGCAGTGACATATCGGGTACGGTAAGCCTTGGCAGGCCTGATTCAACCTTTGGAAGCAATTTTACTCCATATCTGTCTATATGGCAGAATGCCGTAAGTCCTGCCCCGGCAATCAATATAAGTACCGACATTGGAAATTTGGGAGCTTTTTTCTTTGCAATCTGAAGAATTATAATGGTTCCTATGCCAAGAAGAGCAGATAACGGATTGAAGGCAGGCAGTTCGTTCCAGATGTTATAAAACAGTACGAACAACTCGCCGGTTCCCGGATTGCCGCCAAAAAGTTTGGGCACTTGCATCAATATAATGGTACAGCCGATTCCCGAAATGAACCCACCCATAACGGGTTTGGATATGTACTTTACCAGCTTGCCGGCCTTAAGACAAAAAAATAAAAGGAGCCAGCAGGCAGTGACCGTTGTGATAACGGGAATGATTGCAATGGCTTCATCAGAGCCCGGAGTAATCTCAAGACTGATAAGAGTGCCGCCCACCAGAGCCGCGGGAGTAGCATCTACGCCGAATACAAATTGTGGTGATGAGGTAATGAATGCATAAATCAGTATGGGTAATACGGAACCGTATAGACCGTATACTACGGGGAGACCTGCTACCTGAGCGTAGCCCATGGAGATTGGTATTGACACAAGAGCGACTACAATACCGGATAATATATCTTTTTTTAGATATTCTTTTTTATAGTTTTTCATTCAATATACTCCACGACAAATTTTAGAATATTGTATATATAAAGAATGCTTTAATTAAACTTACATTAACATATTAGCATAAATCGGCTTATCTTGCCATATTAAGAATCGTTAAGAAAATCTTAAACATTTCTTTTTATTTTTATGAAGAAATATAAAAACTAAACCCGTTATATTAGAAAAGGAATAAATCAATAACATAGGAGGAAGAGGCTTAATGAGTGAAAAAAAGATAGTGGAAATCAAAGACCTGAAAAAAGATTACGGTCAGAAGGGTTTTCTTACCAACGTATTAAAGGGAATAGATATGACCATATATTCAAACGATTTCATTGCAATTATGGGACCGAGCGGTTCAGGTAAAACTACATTGCTAAATATACTTTCTTCAATAGACAAGCCTACACAGGGAAGGGTGCTGCTGGACGGAAAAGACATAAGTAAAATATCAAATAATGAGCTTTCCGAGATTCGTCGGGAGAAGATAGGTTTTGTATTTCAGGATTATAACCTGCTTGATACGATGACGTTACAGGATAATATCGCGCTGCCGTTGTCGCTGAATGGAGTTGGTGGTAAGCGCTGTGTGGAGAAGAGTAAGGAGCTTGGGGAAATGTTCGGGCTTACGGAGCATCTTAATAAGTATCCCTATCAGTTATCGGGAGGGCAGAAGCAGCGTGGAGCAGTCTGCCGCGCACTTATAACCGAACCGGAAATCCTTTTTGCTGATGAGCCTACGGGTGCCTTGGATTCCAAATCGGGTAAGGATTTATTGGAATGCTTTAAGGGAGTTAATGAAAGAAATCAGGCAGCAATCCTTATGGTTACGCATGATGCTTTCTGTGCTTCTTATGCAAAGAATGTTTATATACTAAGTGACGGCGTGATAAAGTACAAGCTGCAAAGAAACGGACGCAGGAAGGAATTTTATGACTATATAATCGAAATTCAGGCTGCCGTGGGAGGGGAGCTTGGAGATGAAGTGGGGGTAGGTTTGTAATGGGAAGTTTAAAACTTGTATTTAATAATTTCAGGAAAAGTTTTCAAAACTATTTTTCCATGATCCTTTCACTTAGTTTTACAATTATGATACTGTACAATTTTGTGAATCTGACTTATACGGAGACCTTTAAAGCACTGGGGGAGCATAATAAGAATTATATCGATATAATCATAAAGGTTGTTTCATTTGTGCTCATCTGTTTTATGTTCTTTTTCATCTGGTATGCAACCAATGTATTTTTGACCAAGAGGAAAAAGGAAATAGGCATCTTCGTTTTTATGGGCCTTACTAATCGAAAAATCGCTAAGATTTATACGATGGAGACAGTACTCATTGGGATTGTGGCATTGGTTTTGGGGATAGTATGCGGAGTTTTATCAACCTGGCTTTTTCAGGTAATATTACTTGCAATATCAGATATCAGCATAGATATATCATTTAGTTTTACATGGAAACCGGTGTGGCTGACTGCAATTGTATATGCAGTGATTTATCTTATTTTTGTTATAAAAGGGTATGTGAATATTGTTAGAAGCAGCGTTCTTGAAATGATCCAGGCAGTAAGGCAGAATGAATATGTGCGGACAAGCAGGTGGACTTTAATTGCAAAGGCTGTGTTTGGAATCACGGTTCTTCTAAACGGTTATTATCTGGCTACAAAGGAAAGCGGGCTAAATATAATGGGTAATCTGTTTAGTGCCACTGTTTTTGTCATTGTCGGAACCTATCTGATTTTTGGCGGCTTTCTGCCCATTCTGTTTCAGAAACTGGCTGAGAATAAGAATTTTTTGTATAACAGAGAGAGGAATCTTTGGGTAAACAATGTGATTTTTCGTATGAAAAAGAACTATAGAACGTACGCCATGACCTGTGTGCTTTTGACCTGCTCCGTTACTGCACTTGCGGCGTCTTTTGCCCAGAAGGAGAGGTATGACAGTATGGTACATTTCAGAAATACTTATACTTTTCAGATTCTTAGCAATCGTTCTGGCTTGGGTGAGGAAATAGCGGAGTTAATAGAGAAAGACAACAATATAGATTATTCCTCACAGGCAAGATTCTTTATAATGGATGGAAGTCATTTTTCGCACGATTTTCCATATGGGATTCTGCCTTTTTCCGATGTAAAAAAGATGGCGGAGGATGCGGATTTGGAATTCCCATATGAGAAGCTTGAGGATGACGAAGTTATTTGTGCAAATCATATATACTTATTGTCGTTTATAACTAAACGAGATAACATAACTGTTGAAATTGATGGAGAGAGTTACCGTCAAATAGATGAAACAAAGGTTCCTTATATGGGTTATTTGCAGGAGAGACAGAGTTATTATATAGTGAGCGATAATACTTATAAGAAATTGATTACTAACTATGAGAGAAGTTTATTATCTGATGGACTTATTGCAGGTTATGAGCGGGATTTAAAGTCTGATGGGCAGAATGATTCACATAGTGAACAGATTTATATTTATAATTACAGGATAAAGGATATTCATAACTATGCCGCATCTATGGATGAACTCGATACCATAATGATAAACGATGATGATATTTATACAGGCAGGGTGGCAATCAACCCTGACAGTGATGATATAATGTGGATCAAAGTTGAGTATTCATTATGTATATTTATGTTTCTGGTATTTGTTGTGGCAAGTGGATGCATACTGTTTATGAAGCTTTACAATGATTCATTTGAAGAAAAGGAGCGTTATAGTGTATTAAAGAAAATCGGTGTTGCCGGTAAAACTCTTAAAAAAGCGATTTCAAAGGAGTTACAAGCTGCCTATGCCATGCCGTTTGCATTGATGGTACTTTCATCGTACTTTTCGGTACATTCATTGGAAAAAATGATGTCTACAGATTTAAAGATTATAAATCTGGTAAGTGTAGGGATAATTTTTGTGTTCTTTTTGATATTTTATAAGTTGTCGGTATTTTTTGCTGTAAGGAATTGTGAGGCTTAAGCTGAAATATAATAGGATTTGACATTCGTTACAAAAACAGCACGTTTCATTACGTGCGTATTAAGAAAATATTGTAGAATACCCGATAAATATATAGATAACTGAAAATGGATTTTTAGCTATTCGACCAGGGAGGGGCAGGAAGGATTGTTAAAAATTTAACAAATTAGAATGAATATTGCAATCTGTGATGATGAAAGCCGAATCAGAGAAGGAATAGGCAGTATAATAAAAAATGCTTTCCAAAAAGCGTCAGTAAGTGAATTTTCTTCGGGAAAAGAATTGTTGGATGAGGTTAATAACGGATATATGCCGGATATTGTCCTTTTGGATATTGCAATGGAGGGAATGGACGGCATGGAGACAGCCAGAAAGCTGCGTGAGCTTTCCGATATGCTCCTTATATTCGTGACGGGCGTCAAAGAACAGGTTTTCAGCGCATTTGATGTAGGCGCTTTTCATTATCTTTTAAAACCCATAGAAAAGAAAAAATTGTTAGAGGTCATGGAACGGGCTGTCGCTGAAGCTGAAAAGACCAGAGCAAGAAAAAGGTATATGCTGATAAAAGTCTCCGGCGGCTGCAGGAAAATAAATATTGAAGATGTTTTATATGCTGAGAGCAACGGAAGAAAAGTTATTCTGCATATGAAACAGGAAAATCTGGAATTTTATGATAAAATGGAAGAGCTGGAACAAAGGCTTGGGGATGGCTTCTACCGCTGCCACAGAAGTTATCTGGTATCGTTGGCGGAAGTCAGAGGATATGACAGTACAAGTATTACACTCAGTAATGGTGAAGTGATTTACCTTTCTAAACGCAAATACCCGGAATTTGTGCAGGCATACTGCAGATTTTTGCAGGAGCCGGTATGAAGCAGATATGCTAATTCTGATTAAAATCGGCAGAAAATTGTTTTTGCCGATTTTTACTTTTGGGATTAAAAAAAATAGTTGATATCAAAATAAGTTTACTTTTTACTTGATTTTAACCGGTGAGAAAGTTAATCTTAAGATATGAGTATTTATTAATACTAAATATATTTGATATTAACAGGATATTTTGATATTTAATAACCGGAAGTAGGAGAGAGCACATATGATTCTGGGAAATTTTGCGGCATGGAATATGCAAAACATATTGATTCGTGTTATCGTGGCCACGATTCTGGGCGGTGTTATCGGTCTGGACCGCGGAATGAAGCACCGTGGAGCGGGTACCAAAACCATCACGGTGGTATGTCTTGGCGCCACACTTGTTATGTTAACCGAACAGTACATACAGATTAACTTTGCCGGATTGGCTAATATGACCCGTATGGCGGCTCAGGTTATCAGCGGAGTGGGTTTTATCGGCGTAGGAACGATTATCATATCCAAGCATAGAGTCAGAGGATTGACTACGGCTGCTACACTGTGGGCGAGCGCCTGTGTCGGACTGGCTGTTGGAATCGGATTTATCGAAGGGGGCATACTGATTACGGTAATGATGCTGCTTTCACTGCATATACTCCCATATGTGGAGCGGTTTGCTACAAGGCATTCCCGTTATTGTAATGTTTTTATAGATCTGGAAAAGAGCCGTCATCTGCATACGGTCATACAGGATTTGAAGGAAGCTGGTATTTCAATAGATTCGATAGATATGGGACGGCCGGATTACGAAGAAGGAATCTCCGTGCATTTGGTACTTTATATGAAAAAGGCTATGGAGCAAACGGAAATATACGATATTCTAATGAAATCGGACAAGGTTATATCTGTTGACTTTCTGTGATTTTCAAAGGTTGGTTGCTTATGTCATATTTGATTGATGTGTTGGAATCATGCATAAGAGGAGCACTTATACTGTACTTATGCAATGGTGCAATAGTTTTAAAAAGTAAATATACAAGGCAGGGAAAATATATATTTTTCCTGCTTTTTGTCGTATGGGGATTGTGGCTTGGCAACTCAAAGTGGCTTAGTATTATTTTGAACGGAAATGACCCATACATTGAGAGGAGCAGCATCGGAATAGTTAAAGTGGCCCTTATGATGATTTATTGCTTTTTACTTATGGAAGTATTCTATGAGGGCTCAAGACTGCTTAAGTTTTATCTTGTACTGTTGTATGAAACCATTATAGAGTTGTCAAGGTTTGGTACGCATTGTTTCTGGAGCCTTGGTATCAATGCGTATATAAATTGGCTGTCAGAGTGGATGCTGAAGGGAAAAATTAATATTGATAAATTTACATTTATGATAAACCAAGTAGAAAATGTCGGTTTAACGTTACTTGTTTTGCTTTATACCGTTATATCCTTTGTCACTATACGTGCAATCCGCAAATACAGAAAAGATATGCAGGATGTGAGCAGACAGGGAATATTATTTCTTATGATTTCACCGGCAGTAGGTCTGGCTTTTGGTATTACATTAAGATGTATATTTTATAACAGAAACGGAATGCAGATTGATTTTTTATACGATAAGTATAAGGGGATGTACGTGATTGTGCCTGTTATGGCGTTCTTGTGTGTCCTTTCGATTGTTTACAGCACCAAAGTTTATGAGGCGCTTATGCTTGCTCAGGAGGAAAAAAGCAGTCTTCTTTTTTATAAGCAGCAGCTTACCGATATGACGGGGCATGTACAGGAGCTGGAGAGGCTTTATGACGGAATACGTGCAGTCCGTCATGATATGGGAAATTATATTGCGGATATGGAGCAGCTGCTTGGATTGGAAATGCAGCAGGATGAGGCGGAGGATTCAACCGGAGTGAATGAGCCTGCAAGAGCGGAGGCAAAAAAATATTTGTATCATATGAAGGCTGCCCTCGATGGTATGACAATCCGTTATAGTACAGGCAACCCGGTGACTGACGTTATTACGAACAGAAAGTATCGTGAGTGCGAGAAGGATGATATAGGATTTGACTGTGATTTTATCTATCCGGAGGAACTGGGAATTGAGGCATTTGATCTGGGTATTCTATTGAACAATGCCTTGGACAATGCCATTGAAGCCTGTAAAAAATGTGATGGCAGGATAAAGTCTGACATAAGGATACACAGTTATATCAAGGGAAAGATGTTCTTTATCAGGGTCGAAAACAGTTGTAACGGGGAGGCTGTCATCTATTCACAGGACAGAGAGCTTAAGACCACCAAAGAAGATGAGTGGCTGCATGGAATCGGGCTAAAAAATATGCGAAGCGTTGTGGATAGATATTATGGGACTATGTCGTATGAAGTCAGAGATAATGTGTTTTATCTTACGGTTATGCTTCAGGGGAAAAATGTGTAAATTGAAATTTGTGTGGGCAGGAGGAGGGATGGAGAGGCGTCGAAGGCGGGGCGGGGGCATAATTAACAGGGGATGTG